>JAVBKE010000239.1:0-14972 GCA_031554185.1 Caryophanales bacterium | reverse complement strand
TTCATCTTTAACTAAGTCTGCTGGTATGATTGTTGCTACATCAGTCCCTACTGGATATTTGATCCCTTGTTCTGGACTCGCTGTCGGTACCGTTGTAAAGTTCACCGATGTTGTCACTTCTACCGCTGTTCCTTCATCATCGGTCAGCACTAGCACAATCTCTTGCGGGCCGGGTAGGTCAGTATTCACTGCCTCTGGATCTTTGATTGTCACGGTGACAACGCCACCATCTGGATCCAACTCATCTTTGACCAAGTCTGCTGGTATGATCGTTGCTATATCCGTTCCAACTGGATATTCAATTCCTTGTTCGGCGCTACCTATTGGTGCAGTTGTAAAGTTCACTGATGTTGTAATTTCTATTGTTGTTCCTTCATCATCTGTTATGACAAGCACAATGTCTTGCGGGCCGGGTGATGATGTATTTACTGCGCCTGAATCTTTGATTGTCACGGTGACAACGCCACCATCTGGATCCAATTCATCTTTTACCAAATCTGCCGGTACAATCGAATCTACAGGTGTACCCAGCGGACATCTCACATTTGTCTCAGGCGTAGCTGTTGGCGCTGTTGTAAATATCACAATTACAATGATTTCTGTTGTTGCCCCTTCATCATCTGTCAGCACCATCACAATCTCCTGTGCACCAGGTATAGCTGAATTCACACCAGCTATATTTTTAAACGAAACAGTTGCACTTCCACCATCTGGGTCTAATTCTCCAGTGATTAAATCTTCAGGAACAATTGTATTAACATTTGTGCCCACTGGATATTTAACATTTGCTGTTGCTGTTCCTGTTGGGTTCGCAGTAAAAAGGACACTTACTGTTACTTCAGTTGTGGTTCCTTCATCATCGGTCAGGACGATAATAATTGATTGCGGCCCTGGAATTGTTGTGTCAATTGCTGCTTTATCTTTAAAAGATATCGTGACGACCCCTCCATCAGGATCGACTACATCCTTCACTAGGTCTGCTGGTATGATTGTGTCTACATCAGTATTTACAGGATACTGAATACCAAGCTCCGCGATCCCTGTTGGTGCTGTCGTAAACGTAACAATTGTAATGACTTCTGTACTTGTCCCCTCATCATCGGTGATAAGCATAGTTACGTCCTGTGGTCCTGGACTCGACGAATTTACTTTTGTTTTATCTTTAAATGTGACATTAACCGTACCGCCATCTGGATCTATTGCATCTGTTACTAACGCATCTGGGATGATGGAATCAACATCTGTACCCACTGGATACTTCTGATTAACAGCGGCATTCCCTGTCGGTGCAATTGTAAAGTGGACAGGTACTTCAATGGTTGCAATTTCTCCGTCATCATCTGTCAACGCTACTTTAGCGATCGTTTCTCCAGGTACTGAATTATCTGGATTTCCATTTGCTGCAAAGTCAATTGTCACAATCCCTCCATCTGGATCACTGACACCACTGACTAAATTGGTCGCGATAAGATTTGTACCAACTGGTACTTTCGTTGGTACCGCCACACCGATAGGTGGCTTTGTAAATATAATTGTTGCCGTTATTTCTGTCGTTGTCATTTCATCATCTGTGAGTACAAGCTCAACTGTTTGCGACCCAACAATGGATGAATCTACAGAAGGCTTGTCTTTAAATTGCACAGTCACTGCCCCACCATCTGAGTCAATTTCATTCTTCACTAATACCGCTGGGTCTATCGTATCCACATCCGTCCCTACTGGATATTTGACATTATTCTCAGCAGTACCTGTTGGCGGAGTCGTAAAATTAATGCTAACGACAATTTCATTTTCGCTCCCTTCGTCATCAGCCAATACCAATGTCACATCTTGCGGACCTGGTAACACCGAATTAACTTGGCTACTATCTTTAAATCTGACTGTAACAGTCCCCCCATCTGGATCCAATTCATTCTTTACCAAATCGGCTGGAACGATTGTACTTACATCTGTCCCTACAGGGTATTTAATATTGACCTCAGGATCAGCGATTGGTCCAGTCGTGAATTTGACTGGCGTAACAACTTCTAAAGTTGCCCCTTCATTATCAGTAACAACGACTGTTATATTTTGATATCCAGGTATAGATGTCTCAATTAAATTCTTATCTTTGAAAGTGACTGTAACGGCTCCCCCATCTGGATCACCTTCATCTTTCACTAAATCGGCTGGAACGATTGAGTCCACATTGGTTTCAACGGGATAGACAACATTGATTTCGGCACTTCCCACAGGCCCAGTCATAAATCTAACAGATACTGTCACTTCAGTTGCAGCGAGCTCCTCATCTGTAATTACCACGACAATATCCTGTGGACCTGGAATAGACGTGTCGATTGATGCTTTGTCTTTGTACGTAACCGTGACAGCGGGTCCTCCATCCGGATCCAGCTCATTATCGACTAAATCCGCTGGATTAATTGTATCGATATCTATTCCTACTGGGTATTCTGCGTCTACTTTCGCGGTTGCTGTAGGATTCGCCAATACATCAACGTATCCATTAATCTCTGTCGTTTCTCCATCATCATCCGTTAATAAAACGATAAAAGGCTGCTGTCTATATTTCGTCGTATCTGGTTCTTGAACAAATGAGGCTACTGGAGTAGAACCGCCATCTGGGTCGACTAAGTTTTCTACCAATTCGGATGCTAAATAGGTTTTCCCATAAGAGGATGTTTGGTTTTTAGGATCCCCCAAGGGTGGCGCTGTATAAGTCACATTAACAGGGATAATTCTTTCCTGTCCCTCATTATCAGTCAATTTAACATTAACAATAGCTGGACCCGGGATTGTATCATTTGGCGCAGGTGAAAATGTAGCCGTTGGTGCTGGACCCCCATCCGGGTCTACTTTATCTGTCACTAAATCTTCAGCATTTAACACCGTTCTAACAGGTACTTTAACAGGTGCAACTGCCACACCCGTTGGTTGAAGTCTAAGCATGATTTCAACCGCAATAATGATTGAATTTCCTGAGGTGTCAGTACACACAACATTTACTACTTGCACTTCTCCAGGTTTTGTTAAATCAGGCTGTGCTTCGAAGGTATAGGTTAAAGTATCGCCATCAGGATCTACCGCATCGACTAATGGCGTAGGATCAATTGGTACACCTTCTGTTACCAAAACATCAACTGGTGTTTCTGATGCAGGTCTCCCGACTGGTTTTGTATCAAACTTGATATTATCTAGCATATTCCCAGAACCACCAGCATCATCTGATTTAAAAGCTAACCGTGTAACCGTTTGACCAGATGGCACAATATAAGTTCCCTCATGGTACACCCATGCACTAGAATTGGAGATGATCGTTGTTAACCCCGTCGTACTATCTACCTGTACTTGAGGTGAACTGACATCACCAATATAGACACGCATTGTCTCCGTTCCTGATCCACGTCGCCTATGGTAAAGCGACCAATGTAATTCTTCTCCGGTAACGGTTTGAATATCTTGATAGAGCGTACTTGATTGCGTTGCGTTCAATTCAGCTAGATTATTACCGTCCTTCGCCGTAATTGTTTTGTCTGTTCCATTCGTATTCGGTGTCCAAATCTCGATCAGATGATCAGAGGCAGTTGTACTCCAATAAGGCACAGCACTTTCTGGATGATTATACGCTGTATCAGAATCGGTAATCGACTCAAAACTACCATTCATCAATCTTAATGGTAAAGGATCAACTGGTTCAGCACCAACTGAGTTGCGCAATAATGTATCTTTGGTCAGTACAATTGAGACTAAAACAAACAGGCAGACAACGATTTTTTTTGAAAAAGTAAAAAGGGTTGCCATGCATGCCTTTTTTTCTGCAGTTAAAAATAACAAGACAAATTTTTTTCTACCAATCATTGCTACCACCTTCACTCCGCTGATATGAATAACCTTACTTTGTATTATTGTTCAAAAACCAAACAGTAACCCATGGTTGAACAAATTGGAAATAATATCTATCCATTTTCGTAAAGCCCGTTTATAAAACCATTTTATTTCCCCAGATTAAAAAACGCCCAAGTAGGGGAGACTCATCATCTACCTACTTGGGCACTTTGTATTTTATTGCTATTGAAACGCCTTACAATTCCATTCATTTCTTTTACTCACATCATTGTTTGACAAAAGAGATCATCAAATCTCCAGGGTTAATCACTTCACCATTCGAAACGAAAATTTGCTCAACCACCCCATCGAACGGCGCTTGGACGGTTGTCTCCATTTTCATCGCCTCCGTCACAATCAGATGCTGCCCTTTGACAACGGTTTGCCCTTTTTCAACTTGTACTTTTAATACCATCCCAGGCATACTGGCACCAATTTGAAACAGGTTGCCAGCTTCAGCTTTTTGTTTCGTAACAATAGTCGAAACAACGCTATCATCATTAATCCGTACTTGTCGTGATTGCCCGTTCATGTCAAAATACAATGTCCTTGTACCATCTTCCTTCACATGACCAATCGAGTTTAATTTGACCTCAATCGATTTCCCCTTATGAACATAGATCGATAATTTTTCACCTAAACGCATGCCATGATGAAAAGTCGGCGTATCAAGCAGAGACACATCCCCATAGATATCAGTAATTTTCACATAATCCTTAAAAACTTTCGGATACATGATATAAGCAAGCACATCATCCTCTGTTACTGGGTTTTTAAACGCACTGATTTCTTCGCGAACTGCCATGAAATCAACTGGTTCTAACAATTCTCCTGGCCGCTTCATAAAAGGCTTTTTGTCGCCTAAAATGGCTTTCTGAATTGGTTTTGGCCAGCCGCCTTCTGGTTGCCCAAGGTACCCCTCCATCATCTCAATCACTGAATCGGGAAAACTAATTGATCCGTTTGATTGCAAAATCTTTTCTTCAGTTAGATTATTTTGTACCATAAATAGCGCCATATCACCAACTACTTTCGATGATGGCGTCACTTTCACGATATCCCCAAACATTTGATTCACGGTGCTATACATCTTCTTCACTTCTCCAAAGCGATCACCGAGTCCAACACCAATCGCCTGTTGTTGAAGATTAGAGTATTGTCCACCAGGCATTTCATGAGAATAAATCTCTGACTGTGACGATTTCATACCTGATTCAAATGCCTGATAATATTTCCGGACATCTTCCCAATAATCGGAGAGGCTTTCCGCACTTTCAATCGTCATATCTGGCCTGCGCTTCGTTCCAGCAAGCGCATAGTATAGTGAATTCATGCTCGGCTGCGATGTCATGCCTGCCATTGAGCCCAGAGCTGTGTCAACGATATCTACCCCTGCCTCAATGGCCCGTGCATACATCATAATGCCGTTACCACTGGTATCATGCGTATGAAGATGAATGGGGATCGAAACGGCTTCTTTCAGTTCAGAAACTAAGCGATAAGCCGCTTCTGGTTTTATCAAGCCTGCCATATCCTTGATCGCTAAGATGTGAGCACCACAGGCCTCAAGCTCTTTGGCCATATTTTTGTAATAAGCAATGTTGTATTTTGGACGGTTCGGGTCGAGTAGATCGCCAGTGTAGCAAATCGCTGCTTCGGCAATCTTATTCTCATCACGAACCGCATCAATCGCTACTTCCATCCCTTTAATCCAGTTTAAGCTATCAAAAATCCGAAAAATATCGACGCCGGCCGAGGCTGAATGACTGACAAATGCGCGCGTTACATTGTCTGGATAATTAGAATAACCAACGGCATTAGACCCACGAAGCAGCATTTGAAATAAATGATTCGGTATCAGTTGGCGCATTTCTCGGAGGCGAACCCAAGGGTCTTCCTTTAAGAACCGATAAGATGTATCAAATGTTGCGCCGCCCCAAACTTCCATTGAAAACAAGTCAGGCATCATCAAGGCGGTTTGCTTTGAAATGTTCAAAAGATCCTTGGTCCGCACCCTCGTTGCCAAGAGCGACTGATGAGCATCACGGAATGTTGTATCTGTAATCAACACTTTTCCTTGATTTTTGATCCACTCAACCAGTCCATCTGGCCCCTGTTCATCTAAAATCTGCTTCGTGCCATTTGGTATAATCGCATGCTGATCAATCTCTTTCGGCATTCTCACATGATATTTCGGCTTCTCTACTTGACCAATCCCAGGAAATCCATTAATCGTCACATTGCCGATATACGATAAGAATTTTGTACCAAGATCTTTCTCAGTAATAAAATTAAATAACTCTGGCGCCTTATCAATAAATGAAGTATCATAATGACCCGAAATAAAATCTGGATGAATACAAACATTTTCTAAAAATTGAATATTTGTTTTCAATCCACGGATACGAAACTCATACAATCCTCGGTACATTTTTCGCGCGGCTTGCTCAAAATTCATCCCTGATACCGAAATTTTAACCAACAAGGAATCGTAATATGGACTAATTTCTGCACCAGTGTAGCAATTACATCCGTCGAGTCTAACACCAAATCCACCTGGTGCGCGGTAAGTTGTAATTTTCCCAGCGTCTGGCATGAAGTTGTTAATTGGGTCCTCCGAAGTAATTCGGCACTGAATCGCATATCCACTCATCGTGATTTCTTCTTGTACAGGGACTTTTATAAAATCCTCATGTAGATAATGACCTTCGGCAATCATAATTTGCGATTGAACAATATCAATTCCTGTAATCATCTCAGTGATCGTGTGCTCCACCTGTACCCGCGGATTCACTTCGATAAAATAAAATGACTCACCTGATACTAAAAATTCAACAGTTCCCGCATTGACGTACTCAACATTTCTCATCAGCTGAACTGCTGCATCGCAAATTCGCTTACGCATCTCATCAGAAAGCGATTGGCATGGCGCGACTTCTACCACCTTTTGATAACGACGTTGTACGGAGCAATCACGTTCATAGAGATGAACTAAATTCCCATGAGAATCGCCAAGAATCTGCACCTCGATATGTTTTGGATTTTCTATAAAACGCTCACAATAGACCTCATCACTCCCAAATGATGCTTTCGCCTCTGACTTTGCACGAGCATACGCTTCTGCTATTTCATCCACTTTCCGGACAATCCGCATTCCACGACCGCCACCACCAAGCGTTGCTTTGATGATCACCGGAAACCCGTGCTTTACAGCAAAATCTGCTACTTCAGCAGCAGCTTGGACTGGCCCATCACTCCCTGGAATCGTTGGAATCCCTGCAAGAATCGCCTGATCTTTTGCCTTCACTTTGTCACCAAACATATCTAAGTGAACAGGCCTTGGTCCGACAAAAATCAAACCTTCTTCCTCACATCGTTTGGCGAATTCAAGATTCTCTGATAAAAACCCATACCCTGGATGCACAGCACTACAATTGGTGTCTTTTGCAACAGCAATAATCTGCTCAATATCTAAGTAAGCCTCAATTGGTTTCTTACCCTCACCAATTAAGTAAGCCTCGTCTGCTTTAAACCTGTGTAACGAGACTTCATCCTCTTTTGAATAAACCGCAACTGTATCAATTCCCAGATCGTTTGCTGCACGCATCACCCGAATCGCAATCTCGCCACGATTCGCTACTAACAATTTGCTAATTTTTTTCATCATGAGTCGTCATCCTCCACATATGTAGTGATTCGTATAACACAATTATCTATTATTACATACTAATTATACAGAAAAAATCCAAAAGGAGTAGCTTTTTTAAAACTCTTTTGGATTTTTTATTAGCCGGTGTTATTAATGCCACAGCCCCTCGGCTTTTCAGGATCTGTCAAACGGCATTTTTGACATGCGACCTTAGCACATGTCCTTACTTTACTGCTTTTAGCATATCTAATCTTCCAGATAAATACACATATCATGTTGCCGTAAATACTGTTCCCTACGACTTATAGTCAAGTATCGTGCACAGTATTCCCCTATAAGTAGAGTGATAAACACCTGCCCTCTATGAACACTTTGCTTATCACCCTATTTTTCGAATTATAAAATTGTATGCATGTACAAAGCGCTAGTTACCAATTGTTTAGCCTGATTTCAATCTTTGTCGCTCCGTTTGCATTGATATATTCACCAATATCCCCATTGAAATAAATGTCAATAACAATGAAGTTCCACCATAACTAACAAATGGCAGTGTTACACCGGTAATCGGAATTAGACCAGTCATGCCACCTAGGTTTACAAATGATTGTATGGCAATCATCGATGAAATACCGACAGCAACCATACTACCAAATGGGTCCTTACACCTCATTGCCACCATTGTTCCCTTGACAATAATTGTGAGCAAACTTCCAAGCACAAATGCCACTCCGATGAAACCAAATTCTTCTGCAATAACGGCGATGATCGAATCTGTATGTGCTTCGGGTAAATAGCCATATTTTTGCGTGCTCTCACCAAAACCAACACCAGTCATGCCACCATTTCCAATCGCTAAAAGTGAACCAACAAGTTGATAGCCATCATCTTGCCCAGTTTCAAAGGGATGAAGATACCCTGTAATCCGCGCTTGTTGCTCCTCTGTCATAAATTTATCTGGAAATTTGAACAGTATCGTTAATGCGCTACCAAGAATAATCAAGATAATCGCAATGATCACTGAAATCTTCTTCCAGGTGAGCCCAGAACAAATGATAATACAAAATCCAATCGCTAAAATAATTGCTGCAGAACCGAAATCAGGCTGTTGAAGGATTAAGAATGCAACTGTAATCAAAATAATCACTGGTGGCATTAACGATCGATTGATATCATTAATGTATCGTTGCTTCTTATGGAAAGCTGCAGCTAAATAAAGAATCATTACAAGCTTACAGAACTCTGCTGGCTGAAAACTAATAATACCAAAGTCAAACCACCCCTGTGCATTTCCCTTAACAGAACCGAAAATACTCAGTAGTAATAAACTTAAAATTGCCCCTAACACCATTGGAATCTGAATTTTGTTTGACTTAAATACCTTATAATTCACATTCGACATCACAAAGAAAGCAACAAGTGAAATAATTAAAAATGTGAGTTGTTTAATAAAGAATAAGTTGCTGTCTACTTCATGCCGTACAACGGTCGAATAAATACTGGCGCTGTACACCATGACCACGCCAAAAATACTTAACAGTATGGGCACAACAATTAAAGTAAAATCGAATGATCTATATCGTAAATTCATAATTGCCTTCCTTTTGTAAAAATAAAACGCTGGTCATCACAATATTCTATCGCGACTATACGCTATTATCCAAAATAACTGCTTCTATTTTCGCAATCATGCGATTAGAACAAACACACGTCTGAAAACCTATTATAATATAAATCGCTACTGTCTTGTTGATTTTATCAAAATTATTTTAGAACAACACATTGAAAATAGAAATATTGGCTATCTCGCAAAAGCAGTAGAATTTATACAAAAAAAAGAACCGACTCAAGACGGATGCTTTAAATGTCTGAATCAGCTCAAATCATATGTTTAATCGTATTCCATGTTGTGACAAATACACGCTATTTTCCGATGATAAAGCACACTTTATTATAAAGAGAAATATCGTTTCATCGAGTACATGGGAATTTTCTTGTTCTTTTGCACTACGAATTGCTTCAAGGCTCTTACAAACAAATGCTTTTTGTAAGGTTTAAGTAACTCTTTTTTATAGGTTTGGTAAAAATAAATCTCCGAGTCTAGGATGCTTTTATAGCGTTCGATGCTCATCACTTCATTGCTCATCACTGATAATTCATGGTTCAATGCCGAATTCATTACCCAAACAGATTGTTTATGATGAAATATTGTATAAAACATCCAATGATCTAGGTAATCTAATGAGAATCGTTCGTTAAATCCATCGATTTGATTAAGAAATGAAACACGAATCAAACTACCTGAATTGATTCCAGTCAGTGGCTTGGTATGCAATCCTGCTTTTGGATGCTCCACCATCAGTGGTGTCACTGTGTCGGCAGCTGTAGGTGATACAACTCTCTCTCCCACCAGTATTTGCGGCATCACTGCTGCGACAGACTTCTGAGAAAGCGCACATGAGATCAGTTCCGCACTATATGCTTCTGTTATTTGTGTGTCATGATCGAGCAAAAGTAGCCATTCACTTCCATTGTCCTTCGCGAATTGCCAAGCATAATTATAGGCAGCGACAATTCCAATGTTTCTCGGATCATGGTGATAATGAATATGGTCACCGAGACCTTCTATTATTTGTGCAACCTTACTATTATCATAAATCACCCACTCGACTTCAACATCGCCTTGCAAAAAAACAGCTTCCTGTTGCTGTAATGTTTGAAAAGTAAGCGATTGCACTAATTCTTTATTATATAAAACTAAAACAAGTGTCATCTTCATGTTTCTTTCCACCTTTTGGCTGCCTATTTCAGGGGCTATCCGGCAATATGCGAGCATGCTTATGCTTACTTAAACAGTACTGCCAGTAACCGTTTGAATGTATACAACGGGATCTTTTTGTTTTTTTCATGTTTCATCTGCAAAATCGCACGTTTAAGTGCTTCTATTTTATATTGATTAAATAGTGATTTTTGATAGTACTGATAATAGCGAATCTCAGAATCCAATATACTTTTATATCTGGAAAAAGACACAGTTTCTTCACCAAAGACGGAAAGGTCATGCATTAGTGTAGCTCGAAGAACTAGCACACCATAGTCTTGGCGATAAATCTCACTAAAAAACCAAAAGTCTAGTGAATCCAGTGGGAACTCCTCATTAAATCCACCAATTGTATCTAAAAAACTTCTTCTCACGAGGCAACCTGAATTAATGCCCATAATCGGTGTCGTATGCTCGCCAGGTCCAGGGCGATCCATTTTCAGTGGTACGACAGTATTGCTCACTACTGGAGAGACAATCGTATGGTTACTCATAATTTGCGGGACTAGCGCAACAATTGATTCTGGCTGAACTATTTTTGTAACCAATTCTTTCATGTATTCCTCGGTTAATTTAGTATCATGATCCAGTAATAGCACCCAGTCATGCCCGGCTGTTTGCGCGTGTTTCCAAGCAAAATTATATGCGGTAACAACCCCAAGGTTCCTTGGATCATGTTTGTAAATCAATCCTTGATGGTCATTAATCGCTTGCGCATTCTTACTGTTGTCATACACAATGATGTCAGTTTCAATTTGAAGCGCCTCAAATATATGCAACCCTCGGTTTAAGGTTTGATAGGTCACTGATTGATTGAGGATCTTATTATAAAGAACTAAAACAACGGATATTTTCATTGAATTCTCCTTACCTTACAAATGCCTTTTAGAATATTGTGCAGCTATCGTTCATCGCTTGACTACGCTCTTTGCCATTGTATAAACTTCTTTACTATCAATTACACGAACCATTGTTAGGAATGTAAGATAAACTGCAGCACCGATAAGTACTTGAATACTGGTTGTAAATACCCCCACACCTAACCATGTACCAATCATACGATCGACTAGTACCATTAGCAGTGAAGCAATTAACAGCCAACCATAGGGTTTAAACATTTTTTTAAGATTGAAAAAGTCTCTTGAAAAATAGACAAGCAGCAACGCACCGATTGACTCAACCAGAAGGATCGTAATTGAAGCACCAATGTAGCCATAAATCGGAATTAACAGCAAGTTGAGACTAATCGAGGCAACAGCTGCAACTATGGTTGAAATCGCATATTTTTTTTGCTGACCGACTGCTACTAAATATTGAAACCCGAACACATTGGAAACACCAACAGGAATAATCAGCAGGGCGGAGAAATAAAAGACGTCTATGACACCGATGAACTCGTCACCGAAAAACCAAGGTACAAATTCTTTTGCAATCGCAATTAGTCCAAACCCAAAGGCAAAGCCGATTATACTGACGAATTGAAATGACTTTTCCAAATTTCTTCTTGCAGCGTCTATATCATTAGAAGCTAGTTGATTAGCTACCCTCGGCATGACAACCATACTGAGTGCAGCGACAACAGCGAGTACCATCCGTATCACTTTTTGTCCTGTGTCATAAATCGCTACATCTGACAAAGAATCCGTTAGTGTTCCAAGGAAAAACTTATCTAGAAACGTGTAAACCCCGATCGATAGGGGCGGAATAAACAAAACTAAGACTGGAAATAAATGTTTGAATGAATCTGTCATCTTGGTTGGGACAAAATCAACTTGCTTCTTAATCCCCCAGAACATCACCATTTGACCAGCTGCGACTGATAACGACAGGATAACTGTGTAGAGTAAGAGATCGTCAGGTGATTTCACCAGTGTAAAGATACCGATGACACTAACAAACTTGATGATGCCATTTCGGATGGCAATTTTCCTAAAATCCTCAACCCCGACATAGAGCCAGGTAATATCAAACATAATTCCAATTAAATAGAGTGATTGGGCAAAATAAATTGCATTTCCTTCTCGAAAGAATATCAGCCCATACACAACAAAGGTCAGTGCACTGGACATTAATTGTAATTTATAGATTTCCAAAAATGTTTTTGATAATGCTTCTCTTGAGTCTCTCGCCCTTGCAACTGCACGACTACCATACATTTGCACACCTAGCGCAGAAAACAAAATAAAGTATTGCGTGATTGATATACTAAACGCATATGTTCCCAATGCCTCGTCACCAAGAACCCGTGTTACATACGGAACTGTGATAAATGGTAAAAGCAAAAGTAAAATCTGATAACTGGCATTATATAGATAATTCTTAATCATTTAATTCTCCTTGTGATGCCTTGATGCCTTGACCCTAATACAATGTCCTATTTCAACTGATTAATTCGTGCATCAACTAAAATAAAGGGAACCGAATTCGCTAAAAACTTTCAGGTAATTATAACACATGTGAAGTGTAATCGTACTTCATTTTTCAAAAAAAACTACACTGAATTCTATGGAAATACAGGTAAAAATTCTAGCCAATAAAGGTTTGAAAAAGACTTCCTTTGCATGTAAATACCTTTTCGGAAAATTTAAAACAGTTACATGCCAAAAAAACTACCGTTTGCTGATGCATCAAGGTAGTTAGATAGATTATTTGAAATTAACCATTATGAGTGACTGCTCGCATCAGGAGGTGGTCGGTGGGTCTGTCGACATCTCAAATAGATTCAAAAGCTCTTTTTCAAGAAAATCAACAATTTCCTTGCCCTCATGTTCATCCATCAAACCTAGATGCACAGCAAAATCAATCTCTTTTGTTAAACCATACACCTGCGTATCAAGTATATCTTCATAAAAGGGACATTGCGGAAGTGTTAAATTCTCAAGTTGCACTCTGATTAATTGATAAATTTTATCTGAATCAGCTTTAATTTGCGCGATTGCTTTATCACGAATTTGTGGTGATATTTCCACGGTCTCCATAGAATCCCTCATTAAGTCTATTTTCAAGTCAAATTACACTTGCTCATCCAATCCTATTTCCTAGTTGATTTTCATTGCTGCTAAGACTTGGCGATCTAATTTTTCTGCAGCAACTTTATCATATGTCTTGTCATAAACAGGAACTTGCACAATTTTCGAGCCATAAAACATGATATCTCGTACTTCGCTAATGTTCAGTTTCAGAAGGGCTAACTTTAGTGGTACATTGTCTAACCGCGGCACAATTAATTCTGTTGTGCCGGCAATAGCGAATACTGACCCATCAGCAATCAATGTGAGTACCACATGCTGATTTGCTTTAATATTTGCGACAATTCGTGAACGGTTATCGACTGCAATATAGATGGATGTTGGTGTTTTCGCTAGCACCCAGCTAATCGAAGAAACATTTGGTGCCCCTGTTTCAAAATCAACAGTGCTTAGTGTCGTGAAATTCGGGGACTGCAATACGTGAAAAAGCGAATCAACAAGTTGTTTTTCGACTTTGTTTGGCATCTCTACACCCCTTAGAAATGAAGGTTCTTTTCTTTTATTATATTCAATAAAAAAATGAATAGCAAATAGTTCAGACCGACAAGTATTCCGCTTTTACATCAACATCAGGTAGACAAATCCAGCTAAAAAAAACACCGCACAGAATCCAAACATCCATTTCGCTAGTTTTTCCACTTTATCGCCCCCCCGTTTAACAAATTTAAATGATTTTGTAAAAACTCCACTGTGGTGACTGCTTATTTTAACTCAACGATTGTCGCACCCATTCCGCCTTCACCTTGGCCACCAAAACGATAGCTTTTCACAGCACGATGTTTTTTCAAATATTGATGTACACCTTGACGTATCACACCAGTCCCGTGCCCGTGAATAATCGAAACAGAAGGATAATTCGCTAGCAATGCGTCGTCAAGGAATTTCTCCAGACGAATGAGTGCCGCTTCATAGCGCTCCCCGCGTAAATCAAGCTTCGAGGTAACAGGGCTCGATTTGCCGCGTAAAATAGTCACCTGTCTTGTTTCTGGCTTCTTCGCTTTATTAATGAGCGTCATATCTGTTGTATCAACTTTCATCTTCATAATGCCCAGCTGAACAGTCCAAGCATTAGCCCCGCTCTCCTCAAGCAGAATCCCTTGCTGATTAAGGGAAACAACCATCACATCATCGCCCACCTCAAATACAGGAAGGTTCTTCTTCCTAAGCTTAACAGACTCTTTCACAACTGTCGTAGGTTTCGCTTCCTCAAGTTTCTTTTTGACAGCCGTAAACTCTTTCTCCGGCGTACTTGCTTGTGCATGTAAGCGCATACTTCTTAGTTCGCGAATAATCTCATCTGCATCTCGCTTTGCTTTTTCAATGATTTGTGTCGCCTCAACTTGCGCTTTTTCAAGCTGAGACTCCTTTTGCTCCTGATAGGCTAATAATGTACCCTCTAAATCCGTTTTTAATGTCGCGGCCTCGGCCAAGTATGCTTCTGCATCTTGTTGCTGTTCTTCAGCTAAATTACGAGCCTTTTCAAGTGCAACAATCATATTTTCAACCGTATTCGTATCCGTGCCTATCATTTTTCGGGCATTTGTAATCAGTCGCTCATTTAGCCCTAACTTCCGCGAAATTTCAAAGGCATTAC
>JAVBKE010000148.1:0-12227 GCA_031554185.1 Caryophanales bacterium | reverse complement strand
GCAAGCAATATCATCCTCTTCATTGATGAATTGCACACGCTTATCGGCGCTGGTGGCGCAGAAGGTGCGATTGATGCTTCTAATATTTTAAAACCATCTCTTGCACGTGGTGAAATCCAATGTATTGGTGCAACGACACTTGATGAGTACCGTAAATATATTGAAAAAGATGCTGCGCTTGAAAGACGTTTTCAACCTATCCAAGTCAATGAACCAACTGTAGATGAATCAATTCAAATTTTAAAAGGATTACGTGACCGCTACGAGGCGCATCATCGTGTATCGATTTCTGATGAGGCAATCGTTGCAGCGGTGAAGTTGTCAGATCGTTATATTTCAGATCGATTCCTGCCAGATAAAGCGATTGACCTAATTGATGAGGCAGGCTCGAAAGTCCGTCTGCGTTCCTATGTAACACCACCAGATTTAAAAGAGCTGGAAGTGAGGCTTGAGGAGTCACGCAAAGAGAAAGATGCGGCAGTGCAAAGCCAAGAATTTGAAAAAGCGGCCGCACTTCGCGATATGGAACAGAAACTACGTGATCAATTGGAAACGACTAAGAAAGAATGGAAAGAAAGCCGAGGCCAGGAAAATACAGAGCTGACAATAGAAGATATCTCGGAAGTGGTGTCCAGCTGGACAGGAATTCCTGTGACAAAACTGGCAGAGACGGAGTCACAAAAATTACTTCACCTAGAAGATTTGTTGCATAAACGTGTGATTGGGCAAGAGGAAGCGGTTAATGTTGTATCAAAAGCAATTCGCCGTGCCAGAGCAGGTCTGAAAGATCCAAAACGACCAATTGGTTCATTCATTTTCCTAGGACCAACTGGCGTTGGTAAAACAGAGCTAGCGCGTGCTCTTGCAGAAGCGATGTTCGGTGATGAAGAAGCGATGATTCGTGTTGACATGTCTGAGTATATGGAGAAACATTCCACCTCAAGACTAGTCGGGTCACCTCCAGGCTATGTTGGCTATGATGATGGCGGGCAATTAACTGAGAAAGTACGCCGTAAACCTTATTCAGTCGTGTTATTAGACGAGATTGAAAAAGCACATCCTGATGTATTTAATATTCTCTTGCAGGTGCTTGAAGATGGCATCCTCACCGATTCAAAAGGACGTCGTGTTGATTTCCGTAATACGGTACTCATTATGACATCGAATGTTGGTGCAGAGCAGCTCAAGAATAATAAATTTGTTGGATTCAATGTTCATAGTGAGAACGCTGATTATAAAGGCATGAAAGATAAAGTCCTTGCAGAGCTCAAAAAAGCATTCAAGCCAGAGTTCCTAAACCGAATTGACGAGACAATTGTCTTTCACTCATTGGAAAAAGCACATCTGAAAGAAATTATCACATTGATGGGTAATGAGCTGGTGAAACGTCTTGAAGAGCAGGATATTCATGTGAAGCTGTCAGATGCTGCAATGGATAAAGTAGTCGCGGAAGGGTCTGATTTAGAGTATGGGGCCAGACCGCTACGCCGCTCTCTCCAAAAAAATATTGAAGACTTTTTATCAGAAGAGTTGCTAAGAGGCAAGTTAGAAAAAGGGCAGCCACTATTGATTGATGTCAATAAGAAATCAGAATTTGTGGCAAAGCCATTGGAAACTGCAAAGAAGTGATGTGAATCAAATATTATTGTAAAATAAATGTAAGTGAAGTACCTGAGGTATGATATGCTCCCCAATAAATAGACAGTTAAAATAAAAAACTGTTTAATGATTGGGGAGTATTTTCATGGGTAGAAAAAGCAAGTTTAGTGTCAAAGAAAAGCTAGAAATAGTCCAAGCACGACAAAATGGAGACTACTCGCTTACAGAGATAAAGCAGAAATTCAATGTAGATAATACAGAACTATATAAATGGATAGCTAGCTATGAGAAAGAAGGAATAAAAGGTCTAGAGCCAAGAATCAAAAATAACCGATATTCACCGGAAGTAAAAGAGATGGCAGTATTAGCATATCTTGCAGGTAAAGGATCTTTATTGGAGCTTTCCAGGCAATACGGACTAGCAAGTAAAAGTCAACTAGCAGACTGGATAAAGAAGTATAATGGTCATGAGAAGTTAAAATCCTATAAACCAGGAGAACGAGTCATGACTAGAGGAAGAAAAACAACATTAGAGGAACGTGTAGACATTGCCCAATATTGCATTGCCAATAACTATGGCTATCAAATGACCTGTGAAAAGTTTTTGGTATCTTACCAACAAGTTTATCAGTGGGTTAGGAAATTAGAAGATGGTGGATCTGAAGCATTAAAGGACAGACGAGGTCGAACTAAATCAGAAGAAGAGTTAACAGAGGCAGAAAAATTAAAGCTAGAGATCAAAAGGCTTAATTACCGCAATTCATACCTCGAAATAGAAAATGAATTTTTAAAAAAGCTAGAGGAGATCGGAAGGAGCTGACGTTAAGCAAGGTTAGAAATGAATCAGTCTATTTGACCATTCAACAATTTCATAAGGCAGGAATCCCTGTAAAGATTCTTTGTGAAATAGCTGGGATATCACGGTCAAGTTACTACAAATGGACAACCCGTACACCATCAAAATTAGAGGAAGAAAACAAAATAATTATTGAAGAGATGATCCAATTACACGAGAAAGTAAAAGGTATTTACGGTTATCGCCGACTTACCATGAATCTTCGAAGAACAATGGACATGCCCATTAATCGCAAAAGAATCAGATGCTTGATGAAGGTGGCAGGCATCGAGACAGTTATCCGAAGACCAAGATATCGATACAAGCACTCTACCCCACAACATGTTGCCGAAAATCTTTTAAACCGAGACTTCTCTGCGGAAAACTCAAATGAGAAATGGCTCACAGATGTCACTGAATTTAAGTATGGAAACGGGCAGAAAGCATATCTTAGTGCTATTTTAGATATTGTGAATTGGACCCAAAAAGTTAGACATAATATTTAAGCGACAAAATTCTTCCTTATCCTTACTGGATAGTTTATCCAATAGACAAAAAGAATCCTTTAGAAATCATTCCTTAGGATTCTTTTTTATATACCTGAAATATTACATTTAAGGACACTGAATCTCTATGTGCAGTAAAGATAAGTACTGTCTTGAAGCATTAGCTTACGGCAACACATTTCCGGCAGCAGTGTAGATTTGATACCACTCCGGGCGAGTTAATGTAATTGATGACGCTGCGCATATGGCTTTTAGGCGTTCAGAATTAGTTGTACCGACAATCGGTTGGATTTTTGCTGGGTGACGCAGAATCCAAGCAATAGCAATGGCTGAGTTTGTTACATCGTATTTATCTGCTAGCTCGTTGACCTTTTCATTTAACTGTGGGAATTGATCACTATCCAAGAAAGCCCCTCCAAAGAAACCAAATTGGAATGGTGACCAAGCTTGGATCGTGATATCGTGCAACCGGCAGTACTCTAACACATCGCTGTCATGATTAATGGACGAAGCATTCTTCATATTCACATTAAGCCCGCTATCTATCATGCCTGTATTCGTAATACTAAATTGCAATTGGTTAATGATAATGTCCGTTTGTAAGTACTTCTTTAGCAGTTCGATCATCATTGGTTTCTGATTACTGACTCCAAAGTGACGAACTTTTCCACTTTCTTTTAAAAGAGCAAATGTTTCAGCTACTTCTTCTGGCTCTACCAAAGTGTCTGGGCGATGCAATAATAGCACGTCTAAATACTCTGTTTGTAGGTTCTTCAAACTCTGATCAACACTTGTAAGGATATGTTCTTTTGAAAAGTCAAAAAAGCCTTTGCGAATACCGCATTTTGATTGTAAAATAATTTTTTCCCGAACCTGTGGCGTCATTCCAATTGCTTCTGCAAATATTTGCTCTGAGCGACCGTCTCCGTAAATATCTGCGTGATCAAAGTAGTCAATCTCATGGTCCAGAGCTGCTTGGATTAATGTTGCCGCTTGGTCGCCCGTTTGATTTGCGATACGCATACAGCCCAATGAAATTTCCGAAGTCTCTAAATGACTGTTTCCTAAAGTCAGTCTCTTCATATTACACCTCTTATTATTTGACTAGCACAGCGGAACGGACTTTACCCCAGTCCTCATACTTAGTCTATTATAGAAATCAGTGTACCATGTTTCCCTCATTTTGGTGGATAAAAATTCTGCACAGTTTCCTAGTTACCTCATGATAACAGCTCGTTTAATTCACTTCCATTCGCTTGCGAAAATCACAATAAAATACAAGCAATTAATTGTAGATAATGTTCTTCATTATCAGCGATCACCTCCGCTGCTAAAAATAGAAAGCGAATTTTTAACACTCTAGGCGCTGCTATGAAACTGGTTACACAGAATATTTTTCACAAGTACGTAAATGGGCTGATTAGGAAAGGGATGGACACGAGTTAACACAATTATAAAAAGGAAATTTTGATCTAAATTGGCTAGTCAGTATTTGTAACACCGTGTATAATGGCAAGTAATCTATTCGTTTTTTCCCGAACAGAAACATCGAGAAATTTTTATATAAATCACCTCTCCTACCTCCGGTTAACACTTTGCCTATATGACTATCCAAGTGATGTATCAATAGAAATTAAGGATTGTAAGAAATGTTTACCTAAAACAAGATTGTATGAAAGGATATATAAATGGCTAAAAAAACAACAAAATTTGTATGTGGTAGCTGTGGCTATGAAACAACTAGATGGATGGGCAAATGTCCTGGTTGCAATGATTGGGATTCAATGGTTGAGGAAGCAGTTATTACAAAGTCTGCTAGTAGTAAAAGTACTGCATTCGCTCATTCGAAACCAACTTCCACTCAGAAGCCTGTCTCAATCATGGCTGTTGATATCGAAAATGAACCCCGTGTTGAAACAGATTTAAATGAGTTTAATCGTGTGCTCGGTGGCGGAATTGTGCCTGGTTCACTCGTTCTCATCGGTGGTGATCCGGGAATCGGTAAATCCACTTTGCTCTTGCAAGTCTCTTCGCAGCTTGCGGATGCTGCTCACCGGATTCTCTATATCTCTGGAGAAGAATCAGTTAAGCAGACAAAGCTAAGAGCTGAAAGATTAGATGTAAAATCTGATAATCTCTATGTATATTCTGAAACAGATATGGAGATGATTGAACGAGCGATTGAGGCGGTCGAACCGACATTTGTTGTGATTGACTCGATTCAGACAGTTTTCCGTAGTGAAGTGACTTCTGCACCAGGTAGCGTCTCTCAAGTGAGAGAGTGCACTGCAGAGCTCTTGCACATTGCCAAATCAAAAGGAATTGCTATTTTTATTGTGGGACATGTGACGAAGGAAGGTGCACTAGCTGGGCCGCGAATGCTAGAACATATGGTGGACACTGTTCTCTACTTTGAAGGAGAACGACATCATGTTTACCGAATTCTTCGAGCAGTCAAAAATAGATTTGGTTCTACCAATGAGCTGGGGATTTTTGAGATGAAAGAAACTGGCTTAGTAGAAGTTGCGAATCCCTCTGAAATTTTTCTAGAAGAACGGTCGAAGAATACTGCTGGATCAACGGTGGTTGCTTCAATAGAAGGAACGCGTCCTGTTTTGGTTGAGATTCAAGCTTTGATTTCACCATCGATTTTTCCGAATCCACGCCGGACTGCTTCTGGTGTTGACCAAAATCGCGTGTCATTGCTGATGGCAGTACTCGAGAAACGTGTCGGGATGCTACTTCAGAATCAAGATGCTTATATCAAAGTTGCTGGCGGTATGAAATTATTTGAACCTGCTGTTGACCTAGCCCTTGTGATTAGTATAGCTTCTGGCTATCGTGATACTGCAACGAGAGCAACTGATTGTATTGTCGGTGAAGTTGGACTTACTGGTGAAGTTCGCCGCGTTTCTAGAATTGAAACAAGAATCCAAGAAGCGGAAAAACTTGGATTTAAAAGGATTATTATTCCATCGAATAACTTAAGCGGATTGACTGTGAGAACCGGTATAGAGGTGATTGGCGTCGCTTCAGTTAAGGAAGCTTTGATGGCATGTTTAGGTGGATTTTGATCCATTTAACGGAAATTAGATCAACTTCTTAAGCAATATTTAAGAAAATACGGTATAATTTAATGTAAGATCGTTCGTTCTGAATGATCTACAATTTTGAGAAAGGGGTTAGTAGAATGCTTAAACGAATTATTCAACTGACGTTTCTAGTTATTGGTGGAGCGCTTGGCGTTGTTTTAATGCCGTTATTTTATGAACTCATAAATTTTAATCATTTCTTACTTTCTAATGCAATTTCATCCGCCATAATTGGGGCCGCTATATTCTTTTTCCTTACTTTTTGGATTGTAGACTATGTCGTGCAAGGCATTAAATGGGCTGAAGGGAAGTTAGTAGTGATACCACTCGCAGATATTTTATTTGGGACACTTGGTCTGCTGGTTGGTTTAGTAGTTGCATTCCTATTTGCAATTCCGCTGAGAGCTTTGGAGATTCAATTTGTTGATCGTTTGATTCCACTTGGGTTAACGATTACACTTGGTTATTTAGGGCTCGCAGTAGGTGTGAATAAGAAAAACGAGTTTATTCATTTATTTTCAAATACAAAGAAAGCGAAGCGAGTAACGGAGGAGGGAGATCATAGCTTACATCCAGCGAAGAAGATTTTGGATACGAGCGTGATTATTGATGGCCGAATTGCTGACATTTGCCAAACAGGATTTTTGGAGGGAACGATTATTATTCCGCAATTCGTTTTGGCGGAATTACAGTATATTGCTGACTCTTCAGATACACTGCGAAGAACACGTGGTCGGCGGGGACTTGATGTCCTGAACCGGTTGCAAAAGGAATTGCCAATCAATGTCGAAATCTATGAAGGTGATTTTGAAGATACACCAGAAGTTGATGCAAAGCTTGTCAAACTAGCAAAAAAACTTGATGGCGTACTGATGACAAATGATTTGAATTTGAATAAAGTGAGTGAATTCCAACATGTGCCTGTTCTCAATATTAATGACCTAGCTAATGCTGTGAAACCAGTTGTTATTCCAGGTGAAGACATGATGGTCATGGTGATTAAAGATGGTAAGGAACATAATCAAGGGATTGCTTATCTTGATGACGGAACAATGATTGTTGTAGACGATGGTCGAAACCATATTGGCAAGAACATTAGCGTAACAGTGACTTCGGTACTACAGACATCTGCAGGACGTATGATCTTTGCTAAATTGAAATCTGCATGAAATGAATTTCTAAACTAAAATAGTAGATAGAATTGAAACAGGATAAACCCTCAAGTATTCGTACTGAATAGCTGTGGAGGTTTATCCTGTTTACTAGCAAATGCTAGTTGGTAAACAAAGGAAAGAAGGTGGCCTATGAAATATGAAGTAATCATTCCAGCGGCAGGATCAGGTACGAGAATGGGTGCTGACACAAATAAGCTGTTGTTGGAACTATCTGGACAAACAATACTAGAATGGACTGTACATACTTTTGCTTCGGATTCAAATTGTCAGCAAATCATCCTGCCAGTCAAGGAAAGTGAACAGGCAGAGTTGGAGAGAATTTTTCAAGGCCAGCCATTTGCAGATAAAGTTTGTTTTGTAGCAGGTGGCAATGAGCGTCAATTTAGCGTTCGAAATGGCTTGGGTGCAGTGAGTGCCGCAACTGAAATTGTGCTTGTTCATGATGGTGCTAGGCCGTTTATTGACCGTAAGCAGATTACGAGCCTTGTAGCAAGTGCTCACGAGCACGGTGGTAGCGTACTTGCTGTCAGGGTGAAGGATACAATTAAGAAATGTGCGGATCATTTTATCGTGGAAACAATCGAGCGAGAAAGCCTATGGGCCATTCAGACGCCACAAGCCTTTCGGCTTGAGACTTTATGTGTCGCACATCTATGGGCAGATGAAAATCATTTTCTTGGCACTGATGAAGCTAGTTTATTGGAGAAAATTGGGGAACCAGTGGCGATTGTCGAAGGCAATTATGAAAATATCAAATTGACAACACCTGAAGACTTGTTGTTTGCTGAGGTCATTTTACAAAAAAGGATGAGTAAACATGTTTAGAATTGGACAGGGATACGACGTGCATCAACTAGTGGTTGGTAGACCGCTAATTATTGGCGGTGTCACAATTCCTAATGAGAAAGGATTGTTGGGGCATTCTGATGCCGATGTACTGCTTCATGTTGTTGCGGATGCTGTGCTAGGTGCTATTGCTGAGGGCGATATTGGCAAACATTTTCCTGACACAGACCAGCAATTTAAGAATGCTGATTCAAAGCTGTTGCTACAGCAATGTTGGGCACTCGTGAAAGAAAAAAATTATTGCTTGGGAAATATCGATTGCACCATCATTGCAGAAGCACCGAAAATGCGGCCACATATTGATCAAATGAGAGAGGTTATTGCCGCATGCCTAGAGACTTCAATTGACAATGTGAATGTGAAAGCTACGACAACTGAGAAACTCGGATTTACAGGTCGTGGAGAAGGAATTGCTGCACAAGCAGTTGTTCTATTAAAAAAACAATGACTTAGCTGGGAACGAACGCCAACCGTGGATGTTCGTTTTTTTATTATTTATGAACAAGGCCGCCGTGGAATGAAAAAATAAATATCCACCTGGAAAGGAGGCAAGATTTTGTTGCATTGAAACTTACTTGACGATAGATTCTGGCAAATCATTTAGGTTGTTAATCAGTTACTGTATTTCAAAATTAACTTATTGCAATCTACCGACTTAAAAACTATAAAAATACTAGAAATTGATTCGTAGTATATACATTTCTATTTGCATTTTTTGGTCAGACAACTTGAAGTTGTAATGACTATCAATCCACATTGTCGTATGATTTAAACAAGTAGCTCTAGCGTTTCTTGAAAAAAACACTCAATATTGCTTAGGGTTTTTATGAAAAATATTTTAAAAGAGCCGGTCGTCATGATCTTCTATTGAAGTTTTCTGTAATTAATTCTACAATAAGACAATCAAAGTATTTTTAACTGAAATGATTTTTAGAGGAGTAGTGAAAGAATGACAAAGGAAATTAGAGTGCGTTATGCGCCTAGCCCAACAGGATATTTACATATTGGAAATGCGCGAACTGCATTGTTTAACTATTTATATGCTAGAAGTACAGGTGGTAAATTCATTATCCGTATCGAGGACACGGATACAAAGAGAAATATCGAAGGCGGGGAACTGAGCCAGTTGCATTACCTGAAATGGCTTGGAATCGATTGGGATGAGAGTATTGATGTTGGGGGCCCTTTTGGACCATATCGCCAGATGGAGCGTCTAGATATCTACAAAAAATACTGTGATGAGCTATTGAGTAAAGGTCAGGCTTATCAATGTTATTGCACAGAATCAGAGCTTGAGGCAGAGCGAGAAGCGCAGATGGCACGTGGCGATAACCCTCTTTATTCTGGCAAGTGTCGCCATCTAACAGCTGAGGAGCAGCAGGTGCTCGAAGAGGAAGGCCGAAAACCGAGTATCCGTATCGTGGTACCACGTGGAAAGACATATACCTTCAACGATATGGTCAAGGAACAGGTAAGCTTTGAATCAGATGGCATTGGTGATTGGGTGATAGTCAAAAAAGATGGCATTCCTACCTATAATTTCGCTGTTGTAATTGACGATCATTTGATGGCGATCAGCCATGTACTGCGTGGTGATGACCATATTTCGAATACACCAAAACAGATGGTTGTCTATGAAGCACTGGGCTGGGAGATCCCAACTTTCGGTCACATGACATTGATTGTCAATGAAAGTAGAAAGAAACTAAGTAAGCGCGATGGTTCCATTATCCAGTTCATTGAGCAATATGCTGATCTCGGTTACTTACCAGAAGCCATGTTTAACTTTATCACTTTACTTGGCTGGCATCCTGGTGGTGAAGAAGAGCTGTTTAGCAAAGAAGACTTCGTGAAACTGTTTAAATCAGAGCGATTATCTAAATCACCAGCCTTGTTTGATACGCAAAAGTTGGCTTGGATCAACAATCAATACATGAAAAAAACGGATCTCGACATTCTTGTGTCGCTGGCGTTACCGCATTTAATAAGCGCAGGACTTTTACCTGAGCAAATGAGTGCGGAGGAAATGACATGGGCACGGAAATTAATTGACTTATACAAAGAGCATATGAGTTTCGGGGCTGAAATTGTTACATTATCAGCGTTGTTTTTCCAAGAGGAAGTCGTGCGTGATGAGGAAGGGTTAGAAATCCTTGCTGGTGAGCAAGTGCCAACCGTATTGCGCGCATTCCTTGAAGAGGTTGAACAGCTACCAGAATTTACAGCTGATGAGGTGAAATTAGCCATGAAACGTGTGCAAAAGGAGACAGGATACAAAGGGAAAATGCTGTTTATGCCAGTGCGCGTTGCCATTTTTGGACAAGTGCATGGACCTGATTTGATGAAATCAATTGAATTACTGGGTCAGGACAAAGTGATGGCACGTGTTCAATCTCTTTTATAAGTGTAAAATTGGTTATTGCGGCAAAGAATACAGGTTTGAAAGTAGCATCCAAAATGAAGTGGAATCAGGCGGAAATACTTCTATCAATGTGATAGGGGCTATTTTTGCTGTGGTTTGCTGTGGCTAGGAAACAAGTGGATTGTCATCACTTGCTGATTAATTAGATAAACAAATAAGAGATTTGTTTCAAAAAAACGGGTTTCTTAAAAAGATTTTGCCCCTCATACTTATATTTTATTGAAAAAATGGAGAAAATAAATAGGAAATAGTCAAATAAAGTGATGAAGTTGCTATTTTTAACAACAAGTTCCAGTCGTTTTGGTGTAATATCGATTTAGCTGAAATTTTTTTGGCTATTTATAGTCGAAATTGTAGTTAAAATTTCTAATATTTTAATATAAGGAGAGTGCGACATGGTGCGACGGGGAGAGAACATCAGAAAAAGAAAAGATGGCCGCTGGGAGGGTAGATTTACTATTGAAGATATGGCAGATGGAAAACCTTTGTATAAATCGGTTTATGCAAATAGCTATCAAGAAGTAAAGAAAATTCTTTCAGCAAACAAGAAAAAACTCTTGAACTCACATAAGAAAAGATCAAGTAAAAATAAGGAACTCATTTTTAGGGATGTACTCTATGAATGGTTGGAGCAGACCAAAATCAAAATCAAACAGTCTACATACACGCGCTATCTCAATTTAATTGAAAAACATATTATTCCTGATGTTGGAAAATTTAAAATATCCGAAGTGAACAATAAGAAATTATCGACATTAGTCTATAAGAAAAGTCGTGGTGGCCGCTTAAATGGGAGTGGGGGACTTGCGCCAAGTACGATTAACATTATTATCTTTATCTTAAAAGCAGCTGTTTCCTTTGCTGCTAGCTCAAATTATATGGAAGAAATTCAGATCACATTACAGCATCCGAAGATTGAAAGGAAAAAGATTAAAACACTCAGTGATGAAGAACAAATTCGCTTAGTAGAACATCTCAAAATGGAGATGGATGAAGGAAAGCTAGGTATTTTAATTTGCCTATTTTCAGGTTTGCGGTTGGGCGAAATCTGTTCACTTAGTTGGGATGATATTGATCTCGATGATCGGGTGATCTTTGTCAAGAAAACACTGCAAAGAGTGCAAAAACACGAGTTATTTCAACTTGATAAGACGAAATTGGTGATTGATTCCCCAAAAAGTAGTTCGTCGATTCGCCAAGTGCCTATTTCAGTAGCAATTTGCGACCTTTTAAAGGAATGGGAACCAAAAGTTGGTTATGTATTATCGAACGATATAAACCGGGTGGTTGAACCACGGACCCTGCAATATCGATTTAAAAAAATTCTAAAGGAAACAGATATAGAAGATGTCAATTTCCATGTCCTCAGGCATACATTTGCAACAAGGTGCATAAAAGTCGGATTTGATGCCAAGAGCCTTAGTGAAATTCTAGGGCACTCCAATGTCAATATTACGCTCAATCGCTATGTCCACCCTTCAATGAAAATGAAGCAGGTGCAGATGGACTCATTATTTTCTATTAAACAACAAGAAGTTAGCGAGGATGCCAAACAAGAAATTGGTTGAAATCAATCGTATAAATCGAGAAGCCAGTGTGTAATGGCTTGACTTTTCATGGTAGAATAAATAGAAATTTTTGGGAATCTAAATTATAAAACGACTTATTCAGGTATACCCGCTCTACTAGCTAATTCTTTTAATTTAGAAAGGATTAACTAGTAGCGCGGGTAGCAGAGCAACCGGTACAGTT
>JAVBKE010000140.1:0-71012 GCA_031554185.1 Caryophanales bacterium | reverse complement strand
ATTGCCTATGTGAAAACGCAAGAGCCTGTTGAAGAAATTCTGTCAGCAAACCTCGGGATGGAGAAAAATAAGCCACTTTGGGAAGTGACTTATTTAGATAAAGAGAATAATTTAGGGTATTACTACATCGATTTTTACGGAAAAGAAGTTTATAAAAAGATCGGACATTAACCCTGGCAAAGGAGACAAATGTATGGACATCGCAAAACGGGTTTCAGAAATCACGCCTTCTTCAACATTGATGATCACTGCGAAAGCCAATGAGCTTAAGGCGTCTGGTATTGATGTGATTGGACTTGGTGCAGGTGAGCCAGATTTTAATACCCCAGATCATATCATTGAAGCTGCCTATTTATCAATGAAGCAAGGATTAACCAAATATACGCCTTCTGGTGGCGTCGCTGGACTCAAGGATGCCATTATAGATAAATTAAAGCGAGATCAGAATTTATCATATGAAAGATCAGAAATTATTGTTGGTGTTGGTGCAAAACAGGTGTTGTCGATGATTTTCCAAGGGTTATTAGATGATGAGGATGAAGTCGTTATCCCAGTGCCTTATTGGGTTAGTTATCCTGAGCAGGTTAAGTTAGCTGGCGGAATAGCGGTGATGGTTGACACCAAGGAAGAAGATCAATATAAATTAACTGCTGAAGCGTTGCAACAAGCAGTGACGAGTCGGACAAAAGCAGTGATTATTAACTCACCAAATAATCCAAGCGGAATGGTCTATAGTGAAGCGGAGCTAGTTGCGCTAGGAGCCGTTTGTTTAGCGCACAACATCACAATTATTTCTGATGAGATTTATGAAAAATTGATTTATGGCGAGGCAGAATTTGTTTCAATTGCCCAGTTATCAGCTGAATTAAAAGCGTGTACCATTGTTGTCAACGGGCTTTCTAAATCTCATGCGATGACTGGCTGGCGGATTGGTTATGCGGCAGGAGATCAGCGTTTAATTAAAGCAATGGAGAATGTCGCAAGTCATACAACATCGAATCCGAATACCAATGCTCAGTACGGAGCAATTGCTGCTTATAATGGACCGCAGGAATCTGTTTCGACGATGAGGCAGGCGTTCGCAGAACGTAACACTGCTGCGTATGCGTTGTTATCAAAACTGCCATTTTGCAAATGTGCGGAACCGGCTGGTGCTTTCTATTTTTGGGTGGATTTGTCGCAGATATTGGAAAAGTGTGGTTATGAAGACGCAGATGTTTTTGCTAGCGCGTTGTTAGCGGAAAAGTATGTTGCAGTTATTCCAGGAAGTGGATTCGGCGCGCCAAATCATATTCGTATTTCCTACGCAACAGCTCTTGAGTCGTTAACTGAGGGAATAGAGCGAATGAGTGCCTTCATTGAAGAAAAGCTTGCTACACGTAGCACGTAGCTGATGAGGCTAAATGGAATAACGATATATTAGTTTGAAGGAAACTGAGAACTTCTCGAAGGGGGAGGACTCAGTTTTTGTATAAAAGCTTATTGTGAAAGGGCCTATTAACATGGAAAAAGATCATCATAGAAATAGTTAGATCACCTGGGGTGATTCCGAAATAATCGTTTGCTACTTCTTTTTTGATCCATTCATAAGAACACTTTCGAACAAATCTAGGGTGTATTTGAAAAAGATTTATGAGCGGATTTGACAAGGATTTTTGAATAGTGCAGAGTAAAAACCGCGAATATCGGGAATATTTAAGACTTTTTTCGATAAATATAGTTGAAAAATTATTCAAAAAGCTTTCGTGAATCTTTTTCAGACATGCGCTAGCTATTTCATTGATAATGAGGTATTATTTTTAAAAAACAGTTAACTGATAAACTAAGTTTATCTAACAACAAGGGGGCGCTACTTTTGAAAAAGATTGATTTACGTGATATTTTTACAGAAAGATGTGTTGATTTAGGCGAAGAAGTGCTTCTCAAGGGCTGGATTCGCAACCATCGTAAACAAAAAGCAATTGCATTTATTGATTTTTTTGATGGAACAGTTTTCGATAGTATTCAGGTAACCTATGATGATTCTTTGCCAGTTTTTGAGGAGATTAATGGTTATCGTGTGGGTGCTTCTATCTCAGTCGTTGGAAAATTAATTATTTCTGACTACAATAACCAGCTAGAAATTGTTGCTAGTGAGATTCATTTGATCGGTGCCTCACCAGACAACTATCCTTTACAGCCAAAGAAACATTCGCTAGAGTTCTTACGTGAAATTGCATATCTTCGTCCACGCTCAAAGTTATTCCAAGCTGTTTTTCGCTTGCGGAGTGTTGCAGCAATGGCAATCCATGAATATTTTCAAGAACGCGACTATATTTATTTGAATGCCCCTGCACTGACAACTAATGACGGTGAAGGCGCTGGTGAAGCGTTTACCGTAACTTCACTTGATGTCACAGGAGGCAGCAAGTTAAACTATGCAGATGATTTCTTTGGAAAACATGCGTCACTTGCGGTAACTGGGCAACTTGAAGGCGAAGCGTTTGCAATGGCATTCAAGAAAATCTACACATTTGCGCCGATTTTTAGAGCAGAAAACTCAAATACAAAGACACATCTAGCCGAGTTTTGGATGATGGAACCGGAAATTGCTTTCTGTGACCTGAACGAGCTAATGGATATCCAAGAAGCGTTTTTAAAATATGTAGTCACGAGAGTTTGCGAAAAGTGTGAGAAAGAATTAACTTTCCTCAGCACCTATAATAAAGTGGATTTACTTGAGAAGCATAAAAGCCTTGTCGCATCAAAAATTGCCCGAATCACGCATAAAGAAGCTGTACAAATATTGCTCGATGCGAAGGTCAAGTTCGAGTTTACGCCTGGTTTCGGCGAAGACTTAGCTACTGAGCACGAAAAATACCTAACTGAAAAACATTTTGGTTCCGCAGTATTTGTTTATGACTGGCCGAAAGATATTAAAGCATTTTATATGAAGCTAAACGATGATAATGAAACAGTAGCAGCTGTTGATGTTCTAGTTCCTGGTTCTGGTGAGCTAATGGGTGGTAGTCAAAGGGAAGCAAGATATGATGAACTACTTGCTAGAATGACGCAGATGAACGTTCCGGCTGGAGATCTAGATTGGTATCTAAACTTACGTAAGTTTGGTAGCTGCGACCACTCAGGTTTCGGTATTGGTTTTGAGCGACTATTGATGTTCCTAAGTGGTATGGAGAATATTAGGGATGTGTCTCCGTTCCCTAGAACACCAATGAATTGCGAATTCTAGAAGGTTTGTCAAAAATTAAACCATGCAGAGAAATGGGCTTCCATTACCTGCATGGTTTTTTTCTTGGAAAAAATATAGTAAGTGGCTATTTTGTTATAGGACTCATGATATAATATTTTACGAGGTGTTTTGAATGAAAAAACTGACAAATTGGATGAAACGGTCGCAACTTGTGTTGCCTAGTTATTTGTTGGATCACTATAAAGAAATGGGGCTTACGGATCAGAGTTTTATGCTCTTGATTCATTTAATCCATTTTAATCAATCTGGTAATCTATTTCCAACGCCAAAAGAATTTTCAAAGAAAATGACGTTATCAGAAAAAGAATGCAAAGAAATCTTATTTGAGCTAATCAAAGCCGGATGCATTAGTATAGCAACATTTGATTCTGAAGAAGGAACCCATCATGAAAGTTACGATATATCCCCTCTTTACGATAAAATCGCATTCTCATTTGCAACGCATCTACAGAATGAAAAGAAGGCACAGCAACCAGTAGAAGAAAATCTTTATCCAATTTTTGAGCAAGAATTTGGTCGACCACTGACACCATTTGAAGTAGAAACGCTTTCGCAGTGGCTTGATTTAGATAAGATGGACCCAGCGTTGATCAAGCTGGCATTAAAGGAAGCAGTCATTTCTTCTGCATTTAATTTTCGCTATATTGAGCGGATTCTCTATGACTGGAAGCAACGTGGTATTAAAACAGTGGAACAGGCACGGGCTCATAGTGAGAAATTTCATGGCTATAAGAAATCACCTCAAGCGCCTGTCAAAGAGATGCCTGTCAAAAGTATGAGGTTATATAATTGGCTCGAAGAGTAAGATGGGCATGATAAAAATTTCCCGTAAAGGAGTATGTGATGTTATCTAAAAAACAAATTTCCGAAACGTTAGACGTCATGGCAGAGATGTTCCCTGATGCGCATTGTGAATTAAACCATAGCAATCATCTTGAACTTGTGATTGCGGTTGTCCTTTCGGCTCAGTGTACGGATGCTTTGGTGAACCGGGTAACCCCGAAGCTATTCGAAACATATCCAGCACTAAATGATTATTTAGAGGCGCCATTAGAAGATGTTGAAGTAGCTATAAGACAAATTGGGCTTTATCGAAATAAGGCGAAATTTATAAAGCAATTGACGGAAATGATTCACCAAGATTTTGGTGGAGAAGTACCAAATTTAATGGAGGATTTAATCAAACTACCCGGTGTTGGACGAAAAACAGCCAATGTTGTCATGTCAGTTGCTTTTGGAAAACCTGCTATTGCGGTAGATACGCATGTTGAGCGAGTTAGTAAGCGGCTCGGATTTTGTAAAGTTGACGCCTCAGTTCTTGAGGTCGAAAAAAGTTTGATGAGAAAAATTCCTGAAACAGATTGGTCGACGACACATCATTTGCTCATTTTCTTTGGACGCTATCATTGCAAAGCACAAAATCCACAATGTGAAAGTTGCCAATTACAAAACGTTTGCCGAGATTACAAAAAAAGAAATAAAGTGAAAAGAAAATAAGGATTTGATATCGAAAGTGTGTCCCAATGGAATTCTTTAATCGATTCCTTCAATGAATTTCCTGCTTCTAAGGATAGCTTAGATCTAGAAAGGCGTCTGTCATGTTCCTCCAAATTCCTTTTTGCATAGTATGTAGAAAACTTTTCTGCTTTTAAGGGTGTGGGGGAACGTGAGTAAGCGGAAAAAACCGAAGTTTCAAATTGGTGACATTGTAGTCATGGTGCTTTATGGTGTGGTCGGTGAGATCACAAAATTTAAAGAGTTAGAGCATTCATATGTGTACGAGATTGATGGAAATGATGGTTTTTATCTTGAGTCATCGCTTATGCATCTGGATGAGTTTAATGGAAAAGATTTTGATTACGAACAGATTAATATCGATTATAAATTCTTTTTTGGTGACCTTGTTCAGGTTCCTAACACAGGAAGTGCGCTTTATAAAGTAATTGGCTTCCGTACGGAAATCTGGCGCTATAAGGATGAATCATGGGAGGATGTCATCTATGAGCTTGCCCGCACTTCTGATGGTGACTGGCTTGAATGTGCGGAAGATGAAATGATATTAATCGCTGAGGCAAAAGATGCTGAACGGTATTTAAAGAAACAAGACAGCAACATTGGTGGCAAAAGCAGTGGCAATAAACAGCTTGGCCGTAAGAAAAAACCAGTTACCAAGGAAATCATAGTCAAGCAATTAACTGATGCACAAAAAAAAGATAAGATCGATCAATTACTTGATCTCTACACAGATTATCGTCATTTAAAAAATCAATTTGGCGATGAAGAGTTTGATAAAGTACTGAAAATGATTGTAAAAAAGCTAAAGACATTAACGGAAACGAACACAAACTCACAAATATAAGTCTAGGACCACAATCAACTCAAGATTGTGGTTTTTGTTTTTATAATGGATGTGTTAGAATAAGGACGAATATTTGTAATAGGACGAGAAAGGAAGTAGTATAGTGAGCATACATATTGGAGCAAAAAAAGGTGATATTGCAGAAGCAGTGCTTTTACCAGGAGATCCATTACGAGCAAAATACATTGCAGAAAATTTTCTAGAGGATGCAGTGCTTTATAATGATGTAAGAAACATGTTTGGTTACACAGGTACGTATAAAGGAAAGCGTATTTCTGTACAAGGTACAGGCATGGGGGTCCCATCGATTTCAATTTATATTAATGAACTGATGGATTCTTATGATGTGAAAACATTGATTCGCATCGGGACATGTGGCGCGATTCAGAAAGATGTAAAGGTACGTGATGTATTATTAGCGATGACCTCATCAACTGACTCTAAAATGAACCAGATTCAATTCGCTGGTATTGATTATGCGCCATGTGCTGATTTTGAGCTTTTAAAAGAGGCGTACGATTTAGGAACAGAAAAGGGGCTAAAGCTCAAAGTAGGTAATATTTTTACGGCCGACATGTTTTATAGTGATAAAGCAAACTACGAACTGTGGGCTAAATATGGTGTACTAGCAGTCGAAATGGAGACAACGGCATTATATACTTTAGCTGCTAAATACGGTCGTAAGGCACTGTCTATCCTAACTGTCAGTGATCACATCTTAACGGGTGAAGCGACATCGAGTGAAGAAAGACAAACAACTTTTAATGAAATGATTGAAGTGGCGTTAGAAACTGCTGCAAAATCAATTTGAGATAGGTGATCGAGTGAAAAAGAAGGCATTAGCGACAATTTTAACGATCATGGCTGTTTTTATTACTGGATGTGGTAATGAAGAGTCTGCGGAGAAAAAAGAGCAGTCAACAGCGAAAGAAAAGGATTCGAGCAAGGAAAAAGAGGATCCTAATCAAATTGTCATTCCAGAAGAAAATGTGATGGTGACAAAAGAAGTGAACGGGAGACAAGAGATTCAAAATCCTGATAACATCTTATCTGTTGTCAATAAGGTCAATAAGCTCCCCTTGACTTATTATCCTGAGGATTTAGTAATCCCCTATGTGGTATTTTCTTTTGGCTCACAGGATGTTGAAAAAGCGTATTTGCGTAAAGAGGCTGCTGATGCTTTAGAGAAGATGTTTGCAGCAGCGGAAGCCGCAAATATTCAGCTCGTTGCTGTATCAGGATTTCGCTCCTATGAAAGGCAAAAAGAGCTTTTTGATGCTGAGGTAGCTGATAAGGGCGAGACTGAGGCGAGAAAATGGGTTGCAGCTCCTGGTGAAAGTGAACACCAATCGGGACTTGCGATGGATATTTCAGCACTCAATTATGGTGGCAAGCTCGATCAAGGATTTGAAAATACACCAGAGTTTCTGTGGCTAAAAGACAACGCTCACAAATATGGTTTTATCCTTCGTTATCCAAAGGGTGCCGAAGAGATCACTGGATACAGCTACGAACCTTGGCATTATCGTTATGTTGGCGTGAGCGCAGCGACTGAAATACATGATAGAGGGATTACGCTCGAAGAATACGTCAATAGGGCAACAGCAAAGTAAGTACTTAAATAGTCATTTTCAAAAAGGGGTGGAACAATAATGGACGAAAAAGAGAATCATAATGGGCAAACCAACCCTTCTGACGATTCATCGAAGCACACTCAATCCGAGGATCAGATCAAATGGGAGCAATCAGGAACAAGTTCCAACCCACCAGTAGCAAATCCTTCTGGATCAAATGAAAACACTCATCCGATAGATCCATTGTCAGAATCGGTCGGTGCAGTATTGGAAAACGAAGGCAATACGCCAATTAAGAGTAGCGATGATGCACAGCATGGAACAGATGATGCTTCTTCATTGGAAAAAAGGACAACAATTCCTGAACAAGAAAATATTGAAGCCACCTACCCGGTCTATGAGCGGGGTAGTACTAAAAAGGTATTAAAAGGCTATATGAAGGTTAGTACTGGCATGATGATTTTAGCCGCGATCGTCTTTGTCAATGTTCTTTTCATTTGGAAAGTGACAAATGATGATGGTGTAGCGTCGCCGACATCTGAAAATGCGGATGACCTAACTAGGGTTTATGCGACATACGAATATATTCTTGAAAATTATTATAAGGATGTCAATCAAGAGGCGCTAGTCGATGGGGCAATCAATGGGATGATTGGAACACTAGAAGACCCTTATTCAACTTATATGAGCCCTGATGAAGCAGCATCTTTCACAGAAACAATTTCGGGTTCATTTGAGGGCATTGGTGCAGAAATCGAATCGCGAGATGGCAAAATTACGATTGTCTCACCAATTAAGGGATCACCAGCAGAAAAAGCTGGGTTAAAACCAGACGATATCATTGTTTCTGCAGATGGTGTTGCACTGGAAGGGAAATCAACACAGGAAGCTATTAAACTCATCAAGGGTGAAAAGGGTACAACAGTTGACTTGGTGATTGAGCGACCTGGGCAAACTGACCCAATCAGTGTCAGTATTGTCAGGGACACAATTCCAGTCAAAACAGTTAATTCTGAAATGTTAGAAGATGGTGTTGGAAGGATCTCTATTTCATCCTTCTCACAAAACACGGCAGTCGAATTCAAGGAAAACTACGATGAGATGATTGATAAAGGGATGACTTCACTGGTACTAGATTTGCGAGGAAATCCTGGTGGAATTTTAGGCGTGGCTGAAGATATTGCCAATATGTTTGTGCCTGATGGCAAAATTATTGTGCAAACAGAGTATGATAATGGCAAGAAAGAACCATTTTATGCAGATGATAATGATGGATTTAAAATCGACACACCAACGGTTGTTCTCGTAGATAAAGGAAGTGCAAGTGCTTCTGAGATTGTCACAGGTGCTTTGCAAGAATCTGCAGGGATAAAAGTTGTAGGTGAAACAACATATGGCAAGGGAACAATCCAAAAGACAGCACCAATGGGTGATCAATCTGAACTGAAGCTAACGGTTGGAAAATGGTTGACGCCTGACGGTAACTGGGTACACGAAAAGGGTATTACCCCAGATGTAGAAGTTGCCCTACCAGATTATGCAAACCTTGGTTATATTAGTCCTGAGACGAGACTAGAGAACGGTGCAAACTCTGCGGAAGTGCTGAATGCTGAAAAAGTTTTGGCTGCACTTGGATATAATCCAGGCACAATCGATACAGTTTATGATGATGCAACAGCTCAAGCAGTGGCGGCATTAGAAAAAGCAAACGGCATCCCTGAAACTGGAGTGATTACTGGTACAACCGCGACAACAATGATGAAATTACTTCATGATCAAGTGCTAGCAAACGATACACAACTTGACGCTGCGGTACAGGAACTAAAATAAAGTACGAATAAATAGGTGATGACTTTGACAAAAGATTTGGTGATAGAAATAGAAGATCGTTTCATCGGTTTATTTCGTGGTTTTAGAAAAGAATGGGCTAAAATTTCCTGTAACGATATCAATCAAATCAACCGAAACGAATTTGCTGTGTTGGCAATGCTTCATCGAGAATCAATGAAAGCTTCTGACATTTCAAGCGAGTTAAAAGTTTCACCAAGTCATATTTCTATCATTACAGAATCACTTGTAAAAAACGAATTAGTAACTCGAATGAAGTGTCAAGAAGATCGTCGAATCGTTCGATTTACGGTAACTGAAAAAGGACAACAACTAGTAAACGAGGTCCAGCAAAGAAAAAGGCAATTGATCAAAAATAAATTTTCAAATTTTAGTGAAGATGAGCTGAAAACATTCCTCTCATTTCTCGACAGACTTTCCATACCACGTGAGTAATCAGGTGGTTTTTTCTCGATTGTATTAAAGCAATTGAATTGCGTTGGCATGTTTGGCTCAATTGCATCATAACTATGAAACAAAAGACTTGTTTACTTGCATGGAATAGACGCGCCAATTCCTTCTAATAGACCACTTATAGAAAGGAAGCATGTGTACGCGTCATATAGTGAGGTGATCTGGCTTGGGAGACTTGTTGAAGTTGTACAAAGAAGAGAAAATGTATCAGCAAGAAACAGCTAATCAGCAACAACATCGCTTTACTACCTCAGATTATTATGAGGTTGTTGAGCCTGCAAGAAAAAAGACTGTGGTTGACATCAAAAAAGATATTCACTTGAAAGAAGATGGTGAGGCCAGTATTACTTTAGACATTTTGCACCTAGAGAGATATGTACTAGCAATCGGAAATCGTACAGATGAAGAAATCATTTTCACAGTGAGTTATAGTCCTGATGGTGACTTGTTTAAGCAATTTGGCAGTCGAAAAAAAGTGAGTACCAACGTATTAGAAGTAGCAAAATCAGATTCGATACTCCGCTACCTAAAAGTTCATATTACAGGAAAAGCATTGGGAAGAGTGACAATCTATTTACAGGCGAAAAAGTAAAGAATGGTTCTTCTCTGAATAAATCAGAGGAGACCTTTTTTGTAAAAAGAAAAATTCACGCAGTGTGCTTTCTTAACAACTCTCCAAAGAGTAATTGGTTTTTCCAAAATAATGGTCCTAAATTGCAATGGTAAAATTTCTTTCAAACTTGTCAAGGTTAATGGCTATAAAATGTACTAAAAAGTGGAAATATACACATTTATTCATGTACTGAATTAAAATTATTTTATTGAATAGAAGTTCTTTGTGTATCTGGAAATTAAATAAATAATTTCGATTATTAATAGTGATAAAAACGTATAAATAAAAGTGGCAATATATGCATATCTTCCAAATGGTTTATTCTTTTTAATACTATAAAATGCATAAATAGTAGTTTTCCCATTAACTAAAATACTCATTGCTAGATAAAATGGGAAAAATAACCTTGACTAAAGTCTATTTTTAAAATAACATTACTACTATGTCACAGGTATTGAAGGGAGAAGAAAATGGAAAAAACGAATAGACAGAAAATTGTGGAAAGTGTTCCGCAGACAGGGTTTTTTGGACATCCTAGAGGATTGTCTACATTATTTTTTACAGAGTTTTGGGAGAGATTTTCTTACTATGGTATGAAAGCGATTCTAGTTTATTACATGTATTACGAAGTATCAAAAGGTGGTTTAGGATTTGACCAGAGTACCGCAGTAGCGATTGCTTCAATTTATGGATCTTTGGTTTATATGTCAGGTGTTATCGGTGGGTGGTTTGCCGATCGCATATTCGGGACATCGAGGGCCGTCTTTATCGGTGGTGTGCTGATTATGTTTGGGCATATTGCACTTGCGGTTCCAGGTTCCACCGGGTTCTTCTTTACCTCAATGGTACTGATTGTTCTTGGTACAGGATTATTGAAGCCAAACGTTTCGGCAACAGTAGGAGAGTTATATAGTTCAGAGGATGCAAGACGTGATGCTGGATTCAGCATTTATTACATGGGAATCAACCTTGGCGCATTTATTTCTCCACTACTTGTAGGTGCAGTAAATGATAACTTCGGCTTCCATGCAGGTTTCGGGGTTGCAGCAGTCGGAATGTTTGCTGGACTTGTTGTGTTTGTAGCAACAAAAAAGAAAAATCTTGGGTTAGCAGGTACATATGTGCCGAATCCTCTATCATCAGATGAAAAATCCAAAACGTATTCAATTATGGGTGCCGTGGCAGCCGCTTTAGTTATTTTGGTAGTAGTTGGTATAAACACAGGATTCTTAACAATTGATCGTTTTATCGATATAGTGGCAATACTAGGAATTTTCATTCCAACAGCCTACTTTGTGTTTATGTGTACTAGTCCCAAAACAACAAAAGAAGAGCGCTCACGTGTTATTGCCTACATTCCGCTTTTCATGGCAGCGGTTATGTTCTGGGCAATTCAAGAGCAGGGATCTACGATTCTAGCGGTTTTTGCAGATACTAGAACTGATCTGACCATAGGGTCTTTTGAAATTCTACCTGCATGGTTCCAATCAGCCAATCCATTGTTCATTATTACCCTTGCACCGCTTTTTGCATGGATGTGGACGAAATTAGGACCAAGACAACCAAGTACACCAACGAAGTTTGCACTAGGCTTGTTCTTTGCAGGAATGTCATTCGTTGTGATTCTTTTACCAGTATATTTTGCTGGTGAAGATGCACTAGTTAGTCCAATTTGGTTGATACTCAGTTACCTCATTGTCGTACTTGGCGAGTTGTGTTTATCGCCAATTGGTTTGTCAGCAACAACGAAACTAGCTCCAGAAGCTTTCCAAGCGCAAATGATGAGTCTATGGTTCCTAGCTTCTGCAGCAGCACAAGCTGTTAATGCACAAGCTGCTAAATTCTACACTCCAGAAAATGAGCTAACTTACTATGCGGTGTTCGGGTTTGGCGCTATTGTTCTTGCAGCCGTCCTTTTAGGGCTTTCACCTTGGATTCAAAGAAAGATGAAGGGGATTAAATAATTTCACCTACACGAATAATATGAACTTTAAAAACTTCTAGGGCGTTCTACATATCCTAGAAGTTTTTGTAATTATGTATTAGATTTTGCGTGAAGAACTTCTTGGACTAAAAAAACTGATTGAGCTTTTCTAATGATGATAAATATTCTTCACAAACTAGATAAGTCAATATCAACAAGGTGTGTATCTAAATGCTTAGGTAATTTTATCTCTAATAAGCTATCTTGAAAGTAAACCTCTGCCTCTTTTTTGCGGACGACTGCTGGGAGGAGTAGTACCTGCTTTTCTCCATTTTCAACCAGACCTTCAACGAATAGTTTATTAAATCCATAACTGATTTTTAATTTATCAAGCGCTTGTCTGTCGGTGAGGGGAATTTTGATAAACACAAACTCATTTGTTTCGAACATTTCAAGTTGTGTTGCATGGTTTGACTGTTCGGTGCTGTTTACATCCATTTTCAATGAGTCATTTGTAAAACGGCTGAAGATTTTTTCGAAGTTTTGTTCAATACCTGTATCGTTTATTTTTTTCATCCAATCGTTCATCTGATTATTTTTGGATAACATACTCCACGGAAACATAAAATCCCCTCCAATCATGATGCATTATATGTTGCATCAGGTGAAGGGGTTCATATAATTAGATTGAAGCCGGTTGCATTCGTTTTGCTAATTTTGATTGAACGATACGTAGACGGATCAAAAGGCCAATTGCTACTGTCGTGAGCCCGAAAATAAACCCAACCCAAAATCCATATGCACCAAGCTCTGTATAGTTACCAAAATAATAGCTTGCCGGTAGCCCAATTGCCCAATAACCTGTTAAAGCAATATAAAGCGTCACTCGAACATCTTTATATCCCCGTAATATCCCTTGGATTGGTGCCTGGAGCGCATCAGAAAACTGAAAAAACATCGCATAGATGAGGAAGTGGGCAATCAGTGCCTGTAATGCTGGATCTTTGGTATAGAGACCAGCAATCGGCTCACGTAAGAAATAAAGTGTAACCGCTGCGACAGCCGCAAAACAAATGGCTAAAACAATCCCTATACGACCATACAGTTTCGCATCGTCTAACCTTTTCGCACCATATTCATAGCCAACCGCAATTGTCATCGTCATTGCAATACTGAGCGGAACCATAAATAACAGCGAAGCGAAGTTGATAGCTGCCTGGTGGGCTGCAATTGTCTCGGTTGGAAAATTACTCATCATCAATGTTACGATCGCAAAAATACTGGCTTCAAACAGAATGGCGAGGCCAATCGGAATCCCAGTTGAGAAAAGTTTTTTCCAATACGATAATTTTGGTCGATAGGCTTTTGCAAAAAGATGGTAGGGTTTGAAAATCTTCATCTTAGCCAGAACAATAACTGCGATAATAAATAGTACCCAGTAGGAGATGGCTGAAGCAATCCCTGTGCCAGCACCACCTAACTCAGGAAATCCCCAGTTTCCGTAAATGAGCAAATAGTTAATAAACGTATTAATTGGTAGAATCGCTAAGCTAATAAATAATGAAACCAAAGTCTTGCCATGTACTTCGAAAAAACAGCGACACACTGTGTATAGGAAGAGTGGGATAAATCCAAAAGACAAGTAAGAAAGAAAGTTTGTTGCAATATCTTTCACAGACGCTGTTGCTTCAATTGTTTGAAGCATAGGCGCAAAGAAAAAGTATCCAAAAATAATCGACAGAATGGCCAGTGCAAGTGCTGCATAGATTGATTGAATAAACATTTTTCGAATACTTTCTTTCGACGCTTTAGAGCCCAGCATATTGGCAACAAGTGGTGTAAAGGCACCCAATATGCCAAGTAGACACGCTTGAAACGGAAACCAAATTGAAGATCCAATCGCGACACCTGCTAAATCGTCCGCACCAGCGCGACCTGCCATGACAGTATCAAGAAAGCTGGTAGCCATCAAACAGACCTGGGCGAGTAGAATCGGATAGAATAATTTTAATAATAACTGAAGTTTTTCCTTCGTTGAACGCGTTTGATGCATCATTTCACCTCGATTTGTAATACTGGATTGTTAAACAGTTTCAAAAAAGTATATTCCTATCTGATCGTCATTAATAGCTGTCATACATCTACGAAAGTATTCATTGGGTCAGGTTAGAATTATCTGAATTCTTTTGAAATAATTTGAATTTAAACTAGTTAGCGCTAATTATATCATAGCCAGTCCCCTTGAAAACACAAATATTTGCAATTTGAGATGCTGAATCATTTCCTGAGCCATAACAAAATTCTACAAAATCCATACAAAACCAACAATGAGCGCACACTAACCAAATCTTGTTCTTAATCCATTTTTAATCTTTATACGTTTTAATGGTTCATTACCTGAAATTCTTTTTGATTATATCTTCTGCTTTAAACTAACGGAATCATATGATAATCTAATAAGGATTATGAAAACGAATAGACTTTTTCAAAAAGGGAGCCAACAATTATGTCAATACCTGTTGTAAAGTGTCATGGTTCAGGAAATGATTTCATCATGCTGGACATGATGGATAATGAAGTAACATATAATGATGGTCAGTGGAGTTCAATTGCAAAACAACTATGCGATCGGAAAGGGGCAATCGGAGCCGATGGCATTCTACTTGTTGAGCGCAGTAAAGTTGCCGATGCAAAGATGCGTGTATTTAACGCAAATGGATCAGAAGCTTCAATGTGCGGGAATGGACTTCGGTGTGTGGCGAGATTATTAACAGAGAAATTAGCGCGTACTAAACTGATGGTAGAGACGAAACACGGTGTTCTTCAAGTAGAAAAGTTAGCAGATTCACAAGCAGTTCCGCAATTTGCAGTCGAGATTTCGCCAATTTCCTTTTTACCGAGTGATCTACCAATGACAACAACGCTAACAGAAGTGATTGATTGCAAACTACCTTTCCTATCAGATGAGCTAACATTTACAGCCGTTGCGTCACCTAATCCACATTTAGTGACGATCGTAGATAAAATTGATACAGAAAATCAATTAAAAATTGCATCGAGTGTTAACGGAGAAAACCCATGGTTTCCTGATGGCGTCAATGTTAGCTTTGTCCAAGTGTTAGGCGTAGGAGAAATTTTTGTGCAAACTTTTGAACGTGGTGTAGGATTTACAAATGCTTGTGGGACAGCAATGTCAGCAGCTAGCCTTGTAACCTACAAACTAGGTAAGCATGGCAGTCAAAAGCAAATTAATGTATATAATCCAGGCGGACAAGTTTCCTGCACCATTCTGGAGCACACTGTCTTACTAATTGGCAATGCTACATACGAATTCACTGGCATTATCGATCATTTACATGAAGGGGATTCATGTGTGTATGAATTACATGAGGAATATTCAGACGAAATAGAGCAATACCAACACTTTCAGCAATCAGTGTCAGCGAAACTAGAAGGGATGATTTAAGTTGAGCGCAAAGAATTTCTTGCTATTGTTTACTATGCTTTTAATAGCGTTTAGCTTACTGGTGTACGGTATTGCTAATGGCATCACAGCTGACTTCGACCAAGCAATAATTGATGCAGTGCGAAGTGTCGCATCGGCACCGATGGATTCTGTGATGAAGGCGATCACTGGAATCGGTTCAACAAGGCAAGTTGTGATTATCCTAGCGGCAGTAGTTGTTTATTTGCTATCAAAAAAACAGTACCAATTTGCACTATTCATCGTTCTTGTGAACGCAATTAGTCCATTAGTAAACACTTGGTTAAAAAATTGGTTCGAGCGGCCGCGGCCAGAGGTCAATCCTTATCGTATCTATGATTCCTACAGCTTCCCTAGTGGTCATGCAACCGCTGTAATTGTAATGTTTATGACTTTATGCTACCTTGTTTATCACTTATCGAGAAAACATATGAAAGCTATGGTCATTTTTAGTACTACCGTGGTATTATTAGTAGGGATTAGCAGAGTGTATCTTGGTGTACACTATCCTACAGATGTACTCGGTGGTTATATTGCTGGCTCCTTGTGGGTGATCCTATCGATTTTCCTGTTTGAGCAGTACTCAATCGTTACAAATAAAAACAAGAAACTGAACCAGTCATGAGGAAACAATTGCAATGGAATCTTTATTACAACTAGATGTAGCAGAATTAGCAAACGGAATCACTTACGGCCAGATACAAGAAATGAAGCAAGTGCAGTTATTTGATTTACGTTCTCCAATAGAGTTTGCCAATAGTCATATTCCAGGGGCAGTGAACTTGCCTCTTTTTTCTGATGAGGAAAGAAGTGTGATCGGGACTCTATATAAAAAAGAGGGAGAAGCGAGTGCTAGATGGAAAGCGATGGAAGTTGTTGCACCAAAACTACCAGCAATAATGGAAATATTAAGATCATCGCAACAATCAGAGAACAAACCTGTTATTTATTGTTGGCGTGGCGGCATGCGCAGTAAATCAGTTGCTTTCTTTGCAGGACTAAGTGGTCTAGCCGTTGCGCGACTAGAAGGCGGTTTTCGTGCTTATCGGCAGTGGATATTATCAGAACTACCAACACTCCTCCCTGAAAATTCATTTGTTTTGCATGGTAAAACAGGTGTTGGAAAGACTGAACTGCTTCATCTACTTCAATCAGATGGTGAACCGGTGCTTGATTTAGAAGGTGCGGCCAATCACAAAGGATCTATTTTCGGATCATATGGGACAGGAGAGCCACATAACCAAAAAACATTTGACTCACTGTTATTTCAACAGTTAACGTACATCAAAGAGCGCCCCTATTTTTTGGTTGAAGCAGAGAGTAAGCGAATTGGTAAAGTAGCCATTCCAGATGTGATTTTAGAAAATAGAACATCTGCAGTACAAATTATGATTCACCGCTCGATGGAAGACCGAGTAGAACGCACATATAGCGAGTATGTTCTACAACTAGAAACAGAGCCCTGGTTTAATGAAAAGACAGCAGAAATTATTGGTAAATTATCAAGGCGGATTCCAACTGAACAGGCAGCCAGATTGAAGAGATCATTTGCTGAAGAAGATTACCGTCAATTGATTCGAATCCTATTTGAATTTTATTATGATCCAAGGTATGGTCATAAAGAAAGTGAGTACCAAGGACAATTCTTTCATGTCTATGGTGATGATAATAAACAGGTGATTTCAGAAATCAAGACAATTATTGCGAAGAAAATGGTGGATCAGAAGGTTCACCAATAAATCTTATGAAAAAAAGCAGACAAAGTTGTCTGCGGCGATTTAATCCTTATAGTTTTGTTCCAGAAGAAAGTAATCTCTCACGAATTTTGAGGCCGATAGAAGCTGATAAAATCGCTTTAATTATGCCAACTAATAGGAATGGTAAGGCGCCGACTACAAAGGCAGTTTGCCAACTGAGTGACAGCGCCACTTTTAACCAGGCACTTCCGATCGTAAGTGTGATTAACATGGCAATCAGGTTGGCAATTAGTGCATGCTTTAATGTGAAATCGGTCTTTTCTAAGTAAAGGCCAATAAAGTAGGCAGCAATGATAAACGAAAATAAATAGCCACCATCAGGTCCGGCGACGACTCCAAGTCCACCGCTAAACCCGCTAAAAACTGGTAAACCAACGCCGCCCATTAACAAGTAGAGGGCCACAGCTATCACTGATTTCTTACTACCCAAAATGGTAGCTGAAAGTCCTACGGCAAAGGTTTGTCCGGTGATTGGGACTGGTGAAAAGGGTAACGGAATGGTCACTTGTGCAAGAACGGCAATAATGGCAGCAAATAAGGCCGTTGTTACCCAATCGCGTAATGTCAAACGCATATTTCAACCTCCAAATTGTTAACCATGTTTTTTAAATAAAGGTTAACAATTACGATTATAATGGTTTTTATCATGTGATGCAAATGAAATGTTTAATAAAAAAGAGGTGGAGAAATGGATATTGAAGTTGGAGAGGTCCTAACGTTAACAGTGGACCGAACATCAGAGTATGGGTTCTATTTAGTCAATGAAAAAGAAGATTCAGTACTACTGCACAAAAATGACACCAATCAGGAAATAGCGATTGGCGAAACAGTTGAAGTATTTATTTATCGTGATAAACAGGGGCGAAAAGCAGCCACTACTTCTATTCCAAAAATGTTGAACGATGAATATGATTGGGCAGAAGTCGTTGCTGTTGAGGAGAAGATTGGTGCATTTGTTAACCTTGGTTTCGCCAAAGATGTCGTTGTTTCGAGTGACGATCTACCTAAATTAAGGCACTTATGGCCAGCTGTTGGGGACAAGCTTTTGGTTACATTAAGAGTTGATCGCCTTGATCGTTTATTTGCACGGCTTGCAACTGAATCGGTGATATTGGACTATGCCTATGCTGCACCAATTGAAATGAAGAACCAAAATTTCTCTGGTCGTGCTTATCGTTTATTAAAAATTGGGACATTTGTTTTCACTGAGGAAAGGTATCGCTGTTTCATCCATGAAAGTGAGCGAACCGCTGAACCGAGGCTAGGCGAACTTATCAAGGGACGCGTCATTGGGATTACTGGGGAAGGGGACATCAACGGGTCACTTCTCCCGCGGAGTTATGAAAGGATTGATACTGATGCGGAGCTGGTTTTTGACTATCTATTAGGGCGAAGTGGCACAATGCCTTTTACAGATAAATCGGCACCAGAAGATATTGAAAAACAGTTTTCAATGAGTAAAGCCGCTTTTAAACGGGCATTAGGTAAATTGATGAAGTCGGGAAAAATTTATCAGCAAGATGGGTTCACTCACATAAAAAAGGTTACTGAAGAAGATGGCGATTGATAAAATGAATCGTGAAAAGAGAATAGGTCATTCGGTACAGTTATCAATTTTGGTAGCTGTATTTTTTATTGCCAATTTAATTGATAGTGCTATAAATCGCTATTTATAAGCAGTTTTCCAAGCCCTGTGGATAAAAGAAAGTTATTCACAACTTCACCTACTCGAGCGCAAGTACTTTGTCATACATAGTACTTTGTGTTACGATTACTTTAATGGGGATAACTGAAAGAATGTGGATAAGTTTTCAAATTTAAATCAGAGGAGGTATTCAGATAATGAATACATCAATCAGTAGTGATTTGATCCGCGGCCATATTGATACCGTTATTTTGCGCGTTTTACAGGAACAAGATAGTTATGGGTACGAGATCATTCGATCAATTAGCGCATTGAGCAGTGGACAATATCTATTAAAGGAGCCATCGCTTTACACCAGTCTCAAGCGTCTAGAGAAAGCAAACCTGATTCGCTCCTATTGGGGAGACGAGAATCAAGGTGGTCGCCGTAAGTACTATACAATTACCCAAAAGGGAAGAGAAGCCTATCAAGAGGATCTAAAAGAATGGATCATCGCTAGAAATTTGATTAATCGACTCATTGAAAGGTAAGCCATTGTCTATTGCTAATACGTAATCATCTATGACTATTTACTATGCCAAACTGATGGATAGCAATTTATTAGAAAGGTGGAAAAATCAGATGACGGAAGATGAATTACGACAGTGTCTACTTGTTTTAAAGGAAAAAGCAGTACTTGACATGCCGAAAGAAAATCTCGCCTCAAAAATGCTACAACACATCGGCTCCACTGATCCAATGCTGCGAGACAAGCTCATTCATACTACATTTAACGAATGGATTTCTGAAACAGACTCGTTAGATTTTAGTTACTTAAAAAATACCCTTAATCTATTGCAAGGGAGCGATTTCCTGTTTAAAGGAATTAAACAAGTTCAATCAGACCACGGATGTCTTCACCTCTCAGTCCAAAAGGAGACAGAATCGCTGGACGACAATTTGGCATGCGTTCCAATAGTCAAATCAAACAACTGGAGTTTCACGGACAAAATATTTACCCGGTCATTTTCAGTTCTATTGATCACACAAATTTTGCACGCTGATAACCGAAATCATTTCTTGTCATTTGAAGAATTTACTCAGGTAAAGGACAGTCTGATGCGGTATATAGATTTAGAAGATGATCTTCGCGGCTTTGTAATAGGAAAGGGCTGGGCACATTCACTTGCACATATTTCTGACGCATTTGATGAAGTACTTCAAAGCAATCATGTCAAGGAAAGTGATTTTCCAGTGATCTTTAAGATACTAACAAACAAAGTATACAATTACAATACTTTTTTTCATGATGACGAAGAGGAGCGCGTTCTTGTACCGATTTTTACAATGCTTGAAAAAGGATATGCCAAAAGGGAATTAGTCGACCATGTGATGGGAGTTCCTGCTTTTTTAGAGGAAAAGTATGAACTACTGGAGGAGTACAATTACTGGATTTTATATGCAAATACCAAATTGTTCTTACGTAGTTTATATTTTAAGACGAAAAAGCATCGAAAATATACCAGTATTCACCGTTCATCCGAGCGGATTTTAGACATTTTGAGTTACCAATAATTGATATCAATTCTGAATAAATATTCATTATTTCAAGAGTTTTGCCATATTATAGGTGTTTAATTGTCGAAAAAAAACAGAAAAAACCATTGATTGTTAGGTAGCGATTTGTTATATTCTCAGTGAGCAGATATTACCGTTTGCCATTAGGGAAGCCATTATTAATACAGCTTCAAAAAATTGATGAGGGTTTATCGTTTCGTTACGACCAGTAACGCTTAAATATTTTTGATATTTTCGCGTTTTTTGCCTCACGACAACGAAAAACCACCAGAAAATTGTTTTACAAGAATGAATCACTGTCTCTCTAGGTGAAATTTAAGCCAGAAATAAACAGACTAATGAAAACAACTTTGGTAAATAATAAGATTGGTTTCTCAGCAGAGGTTCTAAACCTTGGTATGCTGTAAATCAAATGACTAAAAGCCTGGTTGATTTTCAAAAATGTGCTAAACTTGCCCAGGATGCATGCAATTCTAGAAAAGTTCACATTTTGGACTAATTTATTTTTTGGCCTAATGAGGTAATAAAAGTTCCAAGGCATTGAATGTTTATTCGATTGAACCAATCAGTCAGTCGGCTAACAAATAAAAAGTGAAGGAAGGAAATGAACAATGAAGTATCCTTTAAATGTTACATCAGAAATTGGTGTACTAAGAACAGTATTGTTACATCGTCCAGGCCGAGAAGTAGAGAATTTGACACCTGACACGCTCGAAAGACTTTTATTTGATGACATTCCATTTTTACCTGTGGTTCAAAAAGAACACGATTACTTTGCTTCTACTTTGCAAAATAGAGGAATCGAAGTTCTTTATTTGGAAAAACTAGTATCTGAAACACTTTCTACTGATGAATTACGTAAACAGTTTATTAACCAAATTTTATCCGAAAGCAAGTTATCTTCAACTGTACTTGAAGATCAATTACGTGAGTATCTAATTACTCTATCTGCAGACAAGCTGGTAGATACTGTGATGGTAGGGATTCAAAAGAAGGAAATGAATTTCAAAAGTTCAAATCATCTGTCGGAAATGATGCTTGAAACAAATCCATTCTATATGGACCCTATGCCAAACCTTTATTTCACACGTGACCCTGCTGCTGTAATCGGGAACGGAATTTCAATCAACCGAATGAACCGAGTGGCACGTCAACGTGAGTCATTGTTCTTAGATTACATTATTAAATATCATCCTCGATTTGCTAAAGCAAATATTCCTATTTGGTTTGACAGAACGGCTAGCCATCCAATGGAGGGCGGAGACCAACTTGTTCTTTCAAGCGATGTGATTGCTATTGGTGTCAGTGATCGTACTTCACCACAAGCAATCGAAGAAATGGCAGTTAACATTTTTGAAAACCAAAAAGATATTAAAAAAGTTCTTGCCATCGAAATTCCGAAAAAACGGGCATTTATGCACCTTGATACTGTATTCACAATGGTTGATTACGATAAATTTACTATTCACCCAGAAATTCAAGGTGAAGATGGTTCAATGAACATTTATATCCTTGAAAAAGGTAAAGAAAAAGGTAGTTGCACAATTACTAGAAAAACGGACCTTTTCGCGACGTTGAAAGATGTGTTAAAGTTAAAGGATGTTGCGTTAATTCCTTGTGGTGGTGGCGATCCAATCGCAGCTGCTCGTGAGCAATGGAATGATGGATCAAACACGTTAGCAATCGCTCCTGGCGTTGTTGTTACGTATGATCGTAACTATGTTTCAAACTCAGTGATTAGATCTTACGGGGTGGAAGTCGTTGAAGTTCTTTCATCCGAGTTGTCTCGTGGTCGTGGGGGTCCTCGTTGTATGAGTATGCCAATCAACCGCGACAATCTGTAAACTACCTCAAAACCAAATACAAAGGAGAAATATACTATGGGATTCAATATTAATAATCGTCACCTACTTTCACTAAACGACTACACTGCAAAAGAGATTCAATTTGTTATTGATACGGCAATTGAGTATAAAAAGCTGAAATATGCTGGTGTCCCGCATCGTGTATTAGAAGGTAAAAACATTGCCCTTTTATTTGAAAAGCCATCAACTAGAACGCGTTGTGCGTTTACTGTTGCCTGTATTGACCTTGGGGCACATCCTGAATACCTTGGTAAAAATGACATTCAATTTGGTAAAAAAGAGTCAGTTGAAGACACAGCAAAAGTACTTGGCCGCATGTTTGATGGTATCGAGTTCCGTGGATTCAGTGATGAAGTTGTTGGTGGTCTTGCTGAACATTCGGGTGTACCAGTTTGGAATGGTCTTACTGATAAGTGGCATCCGACTCAAATCTTTGCTGATTTGATGACAATTCAAGAGCATAAAGGAACGCTAAAAAATATCAAATTTGTTTATGCAGGAGATGCTCGTAACAACATGGGTAACTCTCTATTAATTGGTTGTGCCAAAATGGGTATGGACGTTCGGTTATTATCACCGAAATCATTGTTCCCTGAAAAAGATATTGTTGATGCTGCTAATACATTTGCAAAAGAATCTGGTGCAAAAATTACGATTACTGATAATGTAGCAGAAGCTGTTAAAGACGCTGATGTGATCTATACAGACGTATGGGTATCAATGGGTGAAGAAGATCAATTTGCTGAAAGAATTAAATTATTGCTTCCTTATCAAGTAAACAAAAAAATGATGGACCTTACTGGAAAGCCAGATACATTATTCATGCACTGCTTACCAGCGTTCCACGACCTTGAAACACAAGTTGGACGTGAAATTAAGAAAGAACATGGAATTGATGCTATGGAAGTAACCGATGAAGTGTTCCGTAGCAAACATTCTGTTGTATTTGACGAAGCAGAGAACCGGATGCACACAATTAAAGCAGTGATGGCACTCAGCTTAGGTTAAAACAACTATAGATGAACTAACTATACCTTTATGAGAATAAGGGTATAGTTCTTTTTTCATATAAAAGGAGTTCAACAAATGGAACATGTGACGATCAAAGATATAGAAACAGCAAGAGGGCGAATTCATGATTTCATTTACCAAACGCCATTGGATTATTCTAGAACGCTCAGTACAGATGAGACAACGGTTTATTTAAAACTGGAGTGTCAACAGAAGTTAAAAGCATTTAAAATTAGGGGTGCTCTGAACAAGTTGCTATCTTTAAATGAAGATGAGCGAAAGACAGGTGTTATTGCTTCTTCATCTGGAAATCATGGCTGTGGGCTTAGTTATGCAGGCAATCTGACTGGCATCGATAACATTCATATTTTCGTTCCTGAAACTGCACCAGCTGCAAAAGTTGATACGATACGGCATTATGGCGCTAACGTGCGCTTAGTTGGCAAAAGCTATGATGAAACACATCATGCTGTCGTAGAAGAAGTCGCCAAAAACAACTATATTTATGTGGATTCTTCAGGTGACCCTGATGTGATTGCTGGGCAGGGAACGATTGGATTGGAAATTTTAGAACAAAACCCTGCTATTGATACAGTTGTTGTACCAATTGGTGGTGGCGGTATTATTACTGGAATAGGGATTGCTGTAAAAAGCCATAATGAAAATATCAGAGTAATTGGCGTTCAAACTGAGGCATGTCCAGCTTTTGCTGATTCACTTCGAGACGACACCTGCTACTTAGAATATCCGTCAGAAGAAAGTATTTGCGATTCATTAATTGGTGGTATACTAGAGATTCCATTTGAAATGGCTGATCAGTGCATTGATGAAATTGTGATTGTTAGCGAAAAATCGATCAGAAAAGCAGTGAAATTACTTCTACAGAAGGAGAAAGTTGTTGCTGAACCTGGTGGTGCCTCGGTCGTTGCCGCTTTAATGGAATATTCAGAGAAATTTATAGGCCATCAAGTAGCTTTAGTGGTGACTGGCGGCAATATCGACTCTGATTTACTGAGTAAGATTCTAGAAGAAGAATAAAGGAGGAAAAAACATGGAGAAAGACAATAAAATTGGCCTCTGGTCACTTGTAGCGCTTTCAATCGGTTCTATGATTGGAACCGGCGTTTTTGGTCTTCCTGGTGAGATGGCAGCTGTTTCTAGTGCTGGTGGGATTATTATTGGATGGGTCATAACAGGCGTCGGGATTATATCTTTAGCACTTATTTTCCAGATGCTTGCCCAAAGAAAGCCGGAAATTGAGGGTGGAATCTACGGTTACGCACGAAAAGGGTTTGGAGAATTCACAGGATTCACAATTGGTTGGGGGTACTGGTTAAGCGCAATCCTTGCGAACGTCGCTTTCTATGTTATTTTATTTGATTCCCTTAGCTATTTCTTCCCAACATTCTCTAACTTTAATGATCCTCAAACATGGATTACAGCAACAATTCTATTATGGTTGTATAATTTCTTGATCGTTGGCGGGATTAAAAACGCAGCATTTGTTAACTTTGTAACAACGGTGTGTAAGCTGATCCCGATTCTTGTTTTTATTATTATCGCGATCTTTATGTTTAATTTGGATCACTTCACTTTTGATTTCTGGGGTAATGAACTTGATATGGGCAGTGTTCTTAGCCAAGTCAAGGGAACTATGCTGATTACGCTTTGGGTGTTCGTGGGCGTTGAAGGCGTTAGTGTGCTTTCGAGCAAAGCAAAGAATATGGAAGATGTCGGAAAAGCAACCGTCATTGGAATCATTTCTACTTTAATTTTATATGTTATGGTATCGCTACTTAGTTTAGGCGCAATGGAACATGCACAATTAGCTGGCCTAGAAGCACCATCTATGGCATATTTGCTAGAAGATATGGTTGGACCTTGGGCAGCGACAATGATTAATATTGGCGTCATAATTTCAGTAATTGGGGCTTTATTAGGCTGGACGCTGATTGCAGCTGAAATACCCTATCAAGCCGGGAAAGATAAGTTGTTTCCTAAATTCTGTACGAAAGAAAATAGCAAGGGCTCGGCCGCTGGTGCTATCTATTTAACGACAATTCTTTCACAAGTGTTTATCGTCATTTCAATCTTTTCAGAAAGTACCTATTCGGCATTGTATGCAATTGCGACAGCAGCACTGATCATTCCGTATCTTTCAAGTGCACTTTATGCCGCAAAATTGGTATTTACTAAGGAAACTTTTGAAGATGGAAAAGGTAGAACATCTGCGATGGTTATATGTATCATTGCTTTGATCTATTCAGTATGGCTATTGTTTGCAGCTGGGATGAACTATTTCATGGCTGTAATGGTGCTTTATGCAGCGGGAATTGTCATGTATATGTACACGAAAATTGAGAGAAAAGAAAAAGTATTTAGTCCAGCTGAACTAGTTGGTGCTATTGTACTTGTAGTCTTAGCAGTTACAGCAATCATCCTAATGGTTACAGGAAGAATTTCAATTCTGTAGCAAAGCCTTGGGAGAAATGTGTGCAAGAATTTTTTTGAAAATGTCTTTTTTTCGACATATCTCAATGCAAATGAAAATTTCCAAATAAAGATTTAATTAGTCCAGAAGTCGTGGTAAACTTAACATATATCGAAGCTCTCTCATTACTGATTAACGAGAGGCATGGGTGTGTATGATAAGAGTACAGACCTCTGGACTTATATTTTTTTAATAGTTTCTATGCATTCATCACCGAGGCTAAGGCTTTTAGCCATCCGAAAGGGAGATACACATGAATAAGGGTCAACGACAAATGAAAATTAGAGAATTGATTGCTAAACAGTCAATTGGTACGCAAGATGAAATCGTTCGACGTCTGCGTGAATTAGGACTAGATGTCACACAGGCAACAATATCTCGTGATATTAAGGAATTATTATTAGTTAAAATTGCATTAAATGATGGTAGTTATAAATATTGTCTACCAGCGGATCATAAATACAATCCGTCCACAAGGCTAAAGAGATTGGTTACAGATGTTTTAGTTGGCGTTAATTCCGCAAACAATTTAGTGATCTTAAAGACTTTACCAGGTAATGCAGATGCAATCGGTGTATTGATTGATAATCTTGATTTCGAAACGATTCTTGGCAACATTTGTGGTGACGATACAATCTTACTGATCTGTCAAACAAATGAAGCTGCACAAGAGATTGAAACGATGTTTTCTGAGATGGCCATGGCTTAATTGGAATGCAAAACTGAATATAAACAATAAAAATACCACAGTTGTTGATATCTGTGGTATTTTTATTTCGAATCTACGACTTCCTATAATATATATTATGTAAACTAGAATAGAAACCGAATACAGGCTACAGACCTCCTTTTTTTCAAATTACGCCTTTGTGACTTTTTGTTGAATATGAATTGACGAAGGTTATCACTACTGATTTGTTCCATGTGACAAGTGACCACCGTGTCGATTCAGAATTCTGTATCCAGCTTTCTTCAGAAACACATCGCAGGTTATTAATTACTAAGTTACCCGCTCATACCTAGCACACCAAATGAGGCCACATCCCAAACGGATATGACCTCATTATATTTTTTATGGCAAACTTACTTGTGACTTGATTTAGTATTTATTTACTTGGTACCGTTGCACCTTGTTCTTTCAATACAGCCTTGCGAGATAAACTGATTTTCCCTTGATCGTCAACTTTCAACACTTTTACAAGGACTTCTTCATCCAACTTCACTACGTCATCCACTTTCTTCACACGCTCTAATGCGAGCTCTGAAATATGGCACATTCCTTCTTTACCTGGGAATAGTTCAATGAAGCAACCAAAGTCTTTAATTGAAATAATTTTTCCAAGGTACATTTGACCTACCTCGACTTCACGCGTTAATTCTTCAATAATTTTCTTCGCGGTTGCAATCATCTCAGCATCAGAGGAAGCGATATAAACGGTACCATCTTGTTCGATGTCGATTTTGACACCAGTTTCATCAATGATCTTGTTAATTTGCTTTCCACCAGGCCCAATGACATCGCGAATTTTATCAGGATTAATCATCATTACTTCAATTTTCGGAGCAAATTTGGATAGCTCGGTTCTAGGCTTGTTTATTGCAGTCAACATATGCTCAAGGATATGGTTACGTCCCGCTTGCGCTTGGACTAGTGCTTCCTCAAGGATGTCTTTTGTGAGACCAGCAATCTTAATGTCCATTTGTAGCGCAGTAACACCTTTAGCCGTTCCAGCTACTTTAAAGTCCATGTCGCCAAGGTGATCTTCCATTCCTTGAATATCAGAAAGAATCGTGTAGTTCTCGCCAGATTTGACAAGCCCCATCGCAATCCCTGCTACAGGCGCCTTAATCGGCACACCAGCATCCATTAAGGCTAGTACTGATCCGCAAATGCTGGCTTGTGAAGACGATCCGTTTGATTCGAGTACTTCTGATACCAGACGGATTGTATATGGGAAGTCTTTCTCATTTGGAATAATTGGCTCGAGTGCTCTTTCACCAAGCGCACCATGGCCAATTTCACGACGACCAGGTCCACGACTTGGTCGTGTTTCTCCTACACTGAATGAAGGGAAATTATAGTGGTGCATGAAGCGTTTTGTTTCTTAAAGCCCTAGACCGTCCAATTTTTGTTGATCACCCATTGCGCCAAGTGTACAAACGCTAAGTACTTGCGTTTGACCTCGTGTGAATAAACCAGTTCCATGTGTTCTCGGCAATACGCCAACTTCTGATGCTAATGGACGAATTTCATTCACTTTTCTTCCATCAGGACGTACTTTATCTTCAGTGATTAAACGACGAACTTCTTCTTTCACGATTGTTGAAAGACTTTCTTTCACTTGTTTCATTGTTTCATCATCTGTTTCACGCGCTTCGAATGTAGCGATCACTGTTTTCCTCACAGCATCAATTGCATCTTCCCGTGCATGTTTTTCTTCGGTTTGAACTGCTGCCTTCATTTCAGCTAGACAGATACCTTCTACTTCAGCGTGAATAACTGAATCAAGAACGAACAATGGATATTCGGTTTTTTCTACACCAACCGCTTGAGTAATTTCCTCTTGGAAAGCAACCAATCGCTTGATCTCTTCATGTCCGAATAAAATCGCTTCAAGCATAATCATTTCTGGCACTTCATTTGCGCCCGCCTCAACCATGTTCACTGCCACATTTGTACCAGCAACAGTCAGGTTGATATCACTTTGTTCCATTTGCTCAACAGATGGATTAATCACAAACTCACCATCAACTCGTCCAACAACAACACCAGCAATTGGTCCATCGAATGGAATATTCGAAATTGACAATGCTAGTGATGAGCCAAACATGGCCGCCATTTCGGTAGAACAATCTTGCTCAACACTGAGCACCATATTGTTGACATGAATATCGTTACGGAATCCGTCTGCAAACAATGGTCTAAGCGGTCTATCAATTAATCTTGATGCCAATGTCGCACGTTCGCTTGGGCGTCCCTCACGCTTAATAAAGCCGCCAGGTACTTTCCCTACAGCATACATTTTTTCTTCATAGTTCACTGTTAGCGGAAAGAAATCTGCCTGTTTTGGTTCTTTTGATGCAGTCACTGTACTGAGTACAACCGAATCGCCATAACGAATGAGTGCAGAAGCATTTGCTTGCTTTGCTAGCTGGCCTACTTCAATTAATAATTCACGTCCAGCCCAATCCATTTTGAATACTTGTTTTTTTGCTTGTTCCATGTGTAAACCTCTCTTTTATAAAAATTTATTTCGCGCTGGCGAAAGTGCTCATACTAAAGGATTCTCAATTTCATTCAGCCTTCCACTTGATACTGCTATTAAACAAACGGTTACTATGTAAAATGTTCTGGTGGATGCCTCAATGAAATGGGGAATTTCCTATAGCCCGCAACTTTTCGAGCACGATTTATGCATTTGCATACACAAAAAAGCGGGAAACCCCGCTTTTTCATAAAACTATCTACGTAATCCTAATTTGTTAATCAATGTGCGGTAACGAGTTACATCTTTATTACGAAGATATACTAACAAGTTACGTCTTCTACCAACCATTTTAAGAAGTCCACGACGTGAGTGGTGATCTTTCTTATGCGTACGCAAATGATCGTTCAGTGTATTGATTGCTTCAGTTAGGACAGCGATTTGAACCTCTGGTGAACCAGTATCACTTTCATGAGTTTTATACTCAGCGATAATCTCGTTCTTGCGCTCATTAGTCATTGCCATCTAAAGCCACCTCCTTTTCTATAATCCCCATTTTCCTAGCAACCCGTTGGTGACGCGTAGTGCCAAGAAAAGGTTCTAACCTTTACTACAATACAATTATTTGACGAAAAAAGCAAGTATATTATCAATTATTTAGTTACGCATAGCACTATTCATAAAATATAACAGCTATTGAAAATTGGTTGGTATTTGAGTGTATAAAGAGAAGAAGGTACTACTTCCCCAGAAAATTATCGTTGTGAAACACCAAGCGTTTGAAAATAATCTATGGCTGTTTGCTTATCGATATTAATTTGTGTAACTAATTCATCAATTCCAGCAAATTTCTTTTCAGAGCGAATCCGTTGATGCCATTCTAACTTGATAATTTCCCCATAAATATTCTCCGAGAAATTGAAAATATGCACCTCAATCGTCGGCTTTTCAGCAGGGTTCTCATGGAATGTTGGTTTGTATCCAAGATTACAAACGCCTTCGTACCATTGTTTACTCACTCGAATTTTCACAGCATACACACCCGTTGCCGGAAGGTCAAAGTCTTCATTCGGCTCGATATTGGCAGTCGGGAATCCAATTGTTCTTCCCCTTTTTTCACCGTGTATAACGGAACCGACAATTGTATGAAAACGCCCCATCAATTTTTTAGCCAGAGAACAATCCCCGGTGTTTAATGCCAGCCTAATCCTTGTTGAACTAACCTTATCTGTTTCATTAACCAATGTACAAGGCTCTACCGTTGTAAAATCAAACTGATTTCGGGCGTGAAAAGAAAGTGTCTCCATTTTCCCCATACCATAGCGGCCATATGTAAAATCAAAACCGGCGACAATATGTTTCACATGAATGCCAATAAGATAGTCATCAACAAATTGCTGTGGTGATATCTCAGAAAAATCATGAGAAAACTCGGTGATAAATAAATAGTCTGCACCAGTTGTCTCTAGAAGACGCATCTTTTCTTCAAGTGGTGTTAGCAGTCTGACATGCTTGACATCACGTTGCAAGACCATGGATGGATGCGGCTCAAAGGTCATAATCGCAAATGCCAAATTTCGCTCATCAGCTATTTTTTTTGCCTTCTGTAGTACTGCTTGGTGACCTAGATGAACGCCATCAAAGTAGCCCAAAGCAATGACTAATTCAGGGTAATCACTTTTTTGAAACGTTTGCGGATAACTCAAAGATACTATTTTCATACTGACGAACTCCTTAGATAATTTTTACCGGTTTCACCTTGTTTGGTTTGCTTGGATGGTCTTGATAGATCGCCAATAGTTCACCTGTTTGGCTAAAAATTGCAGTTGGTGTGTTCATTGGTTCTATTTCTGCCGGTGAAACAAAAACTGCACCATTTTTGACACGCTTTGCAATCTCAGCCTCTACAATTACTTGCGGCAGATTACTAACACCTGCTTCAATTGGTTTTAGTATCTCAGCCATGTTTCCATTCTCTATAAGTGTACCTAGTTGTTCGAATGAGACTGCATCTGAAATAGCAAAATTAGCGACCCTCGTTCGCTCTAGCTTTGACATGTGTGCCGGAAATCCTAGCATCTCTCCCATTGTAACAGCTAAAGTTCTCACATACGTCCCTTTACCGCAACTGACACGAAAAGAAAACTTAATTTCTTCACCAGTAAACGCCTCACGTTCATCTAATAGTTCGATGTCGTATACTTGGACTTCTCGGCTCGGCCGATCCACTTCTATGCCTTTAAGTGCATAGTCATAAAGTCGTTTTCCATTCACTTTTACAGCAGAAAACATTGGTGGTGTTTGCGTGATTGTCCCTGTTAGTTTCGATAACACTAATAATATTTCGCTTCGATCAATCGCTCGATTAACCTTCTTCATTTGTACAATATCCCCAGACCGGTCTTCTGTTGTCGTAGAAAATCCTAGGGTCACCTCGCCGACATATTCTTTACCGGCATCGGTAATATACTCAGCAACTTTGGTAGAACGACCAATACAGATTGGTAAAACGCCAGTCACATCAGGATCAAGTGTACCGGTATGTCCAACTCTCTTCATTCGCACCATTTTACGGACTTTCATAATACAATCATGGGAGGTAAACCCGGTCGGCTTGTTTAAAATAATAACCCCATTTAACTCAGTCAAAATAACCACTTCCAAACATCTCTTTGTCAAGTTGCGATAGAACCCAACAAATGGATAGACCTAAAAGGTCTATCCATTTGTTCGTGAATGTTGATACTCTCCTGCGCCTTTTAGGCTTGCTTCGCAGGACATTTATCCCTCTTGTTCAGGATCTTCATTGTGAATTTGTGTGAGCAACTTTTCAATATGACTTCCATATTCTACAGACGAATCAAATTCAAAAATGAGTTCGGGGGTCATACGAAGCTGAATTCGCTTACCTAATTCAGCGCGTAAAAAAGCAGTTGCCTTTTCAAGACCGATCAAGGTATTTTTGCGAGATGCCTCATCACCAAGTGTCGTGATGAAAATCTTAGCTTGCTGTAGATCACCTGTGACATCTACACCGGTGACCGTCACAAATCCGACACGAGGATCTTTCAACTTGCGACCTATAATATCACTTAATTCTTTCTTAATTTGCTCACCAACTCGGTTGGTACGTTGCTTCAAAATAGTCAACTCCTATATATAGGTGCTTTAGCAAGCGCTACTTGCGTACACCCGTTAGTACAGATGCAATAGCCTCGTACTGTTTGTATACCGTTTAGCAAAACTTTTATACAAATGAACACTATAATCACATACCGTTTACATAACCTTAGTGGCTAAATTAATTTGTTTTAACCACTAAGGTAGCACCAAAAATACTATGATCTAACGTTTCTTCTCTTCCATAATGAACGCTTCAATAACATCCAATTCCTCGATATCGTTATAGCTCTTAAGTGAAATACCACATTCGTATCCAGCAGCAACTTCTTTGACATCATCTTTGAAGCGCTTTAACGTATCAAGCTCTCCTTCATGAATGACTGTGCCACCACGAATGACTCTCACAAGACAGCCACGCGTAATTTTACCATCTAGTACGTATGAACCAGCAATGATACCAACTTTAGAAATCTTCACTAATTGTCGGACTTCTGCTTGACCAATAACTTTTTCTTCAAATTCAGGATCTAGCATTCCTGTCATAGCTGTCTCGATTTCGTTGATGACGTTGTAGATAATCTTATGTAAACGAATATCTACTTTTTCAGCATCAGCAATACGATTAGCATTGACGGTTGGTCTCACGTTGAAACCGATAACAATTGCGCCTGAAGATGAGGCAAGTAGTACATCGGATTCAGAAATTGCGCCTACGCCAGAGTGAATGATTTTTACTCGAACGCCTTCAACCTCGATTTTGTGCAATGATGCTGCAACAGCTTCCTGTGAACCTTGCACATCTGCTTTCAGGATAATATTTAGCTCTTTCATTTCGCCATCTTTTAGTTGTTCGAATAGATTATCTAAAGTCACTTTGGCTTTCTCATTACGATTAGCGACTAAGTGGTTTGTTGCACGCTTTTCACCAACAGAACGCGCTGTTTTCTCATCTTCGAATACAACAAAACGGTCTCCTGCCTGCGGTACTTCGTTCAATCCAGTAATTTCAATTGGTGTTGATGGCAATGCATCTTGAACGCGTTGCCCCATGTCATCAACCATTGCTCTTACTTTACCAAATGCGTTTCCACATACAATTGGATCACCAACACGAAGTGTTCCGTTTTGTACGAGTAATGTCGCAACTGGGCCACGTCCTTTATCAAGTTGCGCCTCGATCACGGTACCAACGGCTTTTCTATTTTCATTACATTTTAGTTCAGCGACCTCACTGACTAAGATGATTGTTTCTAAAAGTTCTTCGATTCCTTGGCCCAACTTTGCAGAGATCGGAACAAAAATGGTATCCCCACCCCAAGCCTCAGCTAAAACGCCAAATTGACTTAGTTCAGTTTGAACGCGTTCAATGTTCGCTTCTGGTTTATCCATTTTGTTGACTGCCACAATAATTGGGACTTCAGCAGCTTTCGCATGGTTAATCGCTTCAATTGTTTGTGGTTTTACACCATCATCTGCTGCAACAACAAGAATTGTTACGTCAGTAACTTGTGCGCCACGTGCACGCATTGTTGTAAATGCTGCATGTCCTGGTGTATCAAGAAACGTAATTTTCTTGTCTTTGACATCAACCTGATAGGCACCAATATGCTGTGTGATTCCACCAGCTTCGCCTTCGGTGATCTTCGTTTTGCGAATCGAATCAAGTAGCGTTGTTTTACCATGGTCAACGTGACCCATGATTGTGACAACTGCTGGACGCTCGTAAGTGTTCAATGAAGCATCTTCATCAGCAATAACAGCTTCTAAGTCAGTTTTGTCAATGACAACGATTTCTTCCACTTCAACGCCATAGTCAACACAAATAATTTCGATCGCATCTTTATCTAAGGTTGAGTTAATTGTTACAGCAGCACCCATCATAAATAGTTTTTTAATAATTTCTGATGGTTCGCGATGAAGTTTCTTAGATAGTTCGATCACTGTTAACGATTCGGTGAAAGTAATTTTTTCAGGCAATTCTCTTATCTTTCTGACTGTTGGCTCTTTCGGCTGACGGAAAGCTTTTGACTCTACTCGTTGCTTTTCTTGAGCCGCTTTTTTACTAATATATGGTCTTGGTGCTGATCTTTGATTTTTCTTATTGGCAAAACCTGCATTGCTGCCAGTGTTTCCACCTGTGGTTGCTGGCTTTCCAGTACCTGCTGGCTTCGCTTGGTTCCCAGCATAGTTCCGGTTTTGTTGCCCGGTATTTTGACCTGTTGCTGGACGGTTTTGACCTTGATTGTTTCCAGTAGGACGATTGTTACTATTATTATTGTTGTATGGACGGTTTTGACCTCCTGCAGATTGTGGTCTATTTTGTCCACCTTCACGGTTTTGGTAAGGCGGACGATTTTGTCCTTGTCCACTCTGTGGTCTATTTTGGTTGTTTTGCGGACGATTTTGGCCATCTCTATTCTGGTAAGGCGGACGACCTTGTTGTCCTTCGCGATTTTGGCCAGTTGACTGTGCCGGACGGTTTTGATGTCCTTCGCGATTGTGAGTAGTTGGTTGCGATGGACGATTTTGCTGTCCTTCACGATTTGTTGTGCTTGATTGTCCCAGAGGACGACTTGGCTGATTGCTCGCTGACGGGCCAGTTGGTCTTGGCGTATAGTTTTGATTTGGACGATCTGAACTATATGCACTTTGTCTCATTGTCGGACGGCTTGGACGATTTGGGTTCTGTGGCTTTCGATCTTGTCCAGTACCTCTATTTACCGCATTTTGTCCATCCTTCTGCTGCATCGGTTTATTTGCATCCGTTTGCGGCTTTTGATTAGGATCTACTTTAATTCTTGGACCTGCTGCTCTTTTTGTTACTTCTGGTGTTGATTTCGGTTCAGGATTAAATAAACGATCTAACCGGTTCACCATATCGTCTTCAAGAACGCTCATATGGCCTTTTACTTCATAGCCCATATCTTTGAGCTTATTCATGATTAACTTGCTTTGCACATCTTTACCTTTTGCATATTCGTATACGCGAATTTTTGTCAAATCTTTCACCCCCGGATTTACCCTGTAAATTTTTTCATCAATCTAGTCGCTTGTCACAAGTAGATTTCTATTTTGTGTTATAAATGCTTAATAAACTTATTTTGTTACTTCATTTACTAATTCAGTCAATTTTTTCGCAAAACCCACATCTGTAATAGCAACAACGACTCTCGCTTCTTTACCAATGGCAGCACCTAGTTGGTAGCGATCACCAATCACGATACACCGAACACCATATGAATGACATTTATCTGTAATTTTCTTTGTTGTATTGCTAGATGCATCATTTGATAAAAAGACCAATTTTGCCCGACCGGAGCGAACATCACCAACAACTAGCTCTTCACCCGAGCTCACTTTTCTTGCCCGGTAGGCAAGGCCTAAAAATGAAAATACTTTAGTGTGTGTCATGCTGTGCCCTCATCGCCAGTCTCGTTAGTTCTTCATAGATTGATTCATCTATCACTGTTTCAAACTGCGACTGAAGGCTTTTACGTTTCTTTGCTTTCAGAATCGTTTCTTCCGACAGTGTCATGTAGGCGCCTCGACCGTTTTTCTTCCCTGTCGGATCAACGAAGATTTCGCCTTCATTTGTCTTGACAATCCGAATCATTTCTTTTTTCGGTTTCATTTCACCTGTCGCAACACATCTGCGCATTGGAATCTTCTTTTTATTATTCAACATCATCACCAACTTTAATCCATTATAACTCTTCTAGGGTCTCACTTGCATCGTAGTCATAATCTTCATCATATGAATCTGTGATGATCCCTTGCGTGCGTGCATCTGTTTCACTTTTGATATCAATTTTCCAACCTGTTAATTTGGCAGCTAAACGAGCATTTTGACCACGCTTACCAATTGCCAGTGATAGTTGATAATCCGGAACGATGACAATTGTTGATTTATCTTCTTCGTTGACTATCACTTCTAGTACGTTAGAAGGGCTTAATGCATTGGCCACATAATCAACTGGATTTTCTGACCATTCAACAATGTCAATTTTTTCACCATTTAATTCATTGACAACGTTTTGAACACGATCACCTTTTGCGCCAACACATGCACCAATTGGATCAATTTCTGGGTTGCTTGAGTACACAGAAATCTTGGAACGATCTCCTGCTTCACGAGAAACGGATTTAATTTCAACGATTCCTTCATAAATTTCAGGAACCTCCATTTCAAATAAGCGTTTGAGTAGACCAGGATTTGCTCTTGAAACAACAATTTGAGGCCCTTTAGTTGTTTTATCAACTTTTGTAATAAATAATTTGATTTTATCATGTACCTGGTACACTTCATTTGGCATCATTTCTGCCATTGGCAAAATGGCCTCTGTTCTGCCAATTGACACGTAGTAATTTCGCGCATCTTTCCGCTGAACTGTTCCCGTAATAATATCTTCTTGCAAATCAATGTATTCATCGTAAATTAAGCCGCGTTCTGCTTCTCTCACACGTTGAACAATGACTTGCTTCGCATTAGCTGCTGCGACACGTCCGAAATCTTTTGGTGTTACTTCGATTTCAACAATATCGCCCACTTCATAGTACTTACTAAACACTCTTGCTTCTTCTAAGGAAATATCTAAGCGATTATCTTCAACAATTTCTTTGACTTCTTTTTTTGCAAAAACACGAATCTGTCCAGTTTCAGTATTAAATTCTACTCGAACATTCTGTGCTTTATTAAAGTTTTTTTGATATGCTGCCACCATTGCTGCTTCGATGGCTTCAATTAGTACCGTTAAAGAAATGCCTTTCTCTTTTTCTAACGTTTTTAGGGCAGTCAATAACTCACTGCTCATCGCTAACTCCTCCTTTTGTTAAAAAACTACCGCTAGTCTAGCCTTGGCAACTTTTTCATATGGAATTTGAATTTCTCTTTTTGCCGTTTTCACTTTAACCTCTAATACCACGACAGTTTCGGAGAATGATAATAGGATACCTTCATGTTCTTTACTGTCCCCTATAGGTTCGTACGTTTTAATATGAACGTTTTTACCGATTGCTGCTTCAAAATCTGCTTTTTTCTTAAGAGGGCGTTCTGCTCCTGGTGAAGAAACTTCAAGAAAATACTGATCTGGAATTGGGTCATGTTCATCAAGCTCTTGACTCAGCCGTTCTGAAACAGAAACACATTCATCAATGTCGATACCTTCTTCTTTGTCGATAAAAACACGTAAAAACCAGTCCCGACCTTCCTTCACATACTCAACTTCCACCAATTCAAGCCCCTGGGCTTCAGCAATTGGTTTCACCAAAGCTTCCACTACTTCAACGACTTTACTCATTGTTTCACCCCCTTGTGAATAAAACAGTATTTTCCACTTCTTCAGACAAAGCGAAAGAGCGGGTTGCCCCACTCTCCTTTTTGGTTATTTAATTCACTTGCCCATAATATCACACCTTTTGCCAAGATGCAACTTTAAAAAAATGAAAGCTGGTTTTCATCTGGTAAGTCTGTTAAACAACCGTGGTTATCCATGAACTCAATTATGGTTTTTGATACTTTACCTCGTTGTTGCAAATCTTCTTTGGAAAGAAATTCACCTGCATCACGGGCGCGAACAATTTGCTCTGCAACGTTTTCTCCAAGTCCAGCAATTGAGATGAATGGTGGAATTAAACTTTCGCCTTCAATGATGAATTCCTTCGCTGAAGATTTATATAGATCGATTTTTTTCATTGTGAAACCACGTTGACACATTTCGTAAGCAAGCTCAAGCACAGTTTGTAAGTTTCGGTCTTTAACTGATGCTTCCATCCCTTTTTGTGCAATTTCATCCAGCTTAGCTTTAATCGTCAGTGCTCCCTTAGACATGATGTCGATATCAAAATCATTGGCACGAACAGTAAAGTAAGTTGCATAGAAATATAAAGGCATATGCACTTTGAAGTAGGCAATCCGAACCGCCATCAGTACATAGGCAGCGGCATGGGCCTTCGGGAACATGTATTTGATCTTTTTACAAGATTCAATGTACCAATTTGGCACTTTATGCTCGCGCATTTCTGATTCCATTTCAGGTGTCAATCCTTTTCCTTTACGAACAGATTCCATGATTTTAAAGGCAAATGAAGATTCAACACCTTGGTAGATGAGGTAAACCATGATATCATCACGGCAACCTATTACTTCATTTAGCTTACAAATATTTTTATCAATTAGCTCTTGGGCGTTCTTGAGCCATACATCGGTTCCATGCGATAGTCCTGATATTTGGACAAGCTCTGAGAACTTAGAGGGCTTTGTCGCTTCTAACATTTGTCTAACAAACTGGGTACCGAACTCGGGAACACCAAAAGTACCTGTTTTGCAGTTAATTTGTTCAGCTGTAACGCCAAGTGGTTCAGGACCACTAAAGATGCGCATAACATCGGGGTCATCGACCGGGATGTCCTTTGGGTCAATGCCACTTAAATCTTGAAGCATCCGGATAACAGTCGGATCATCGTGTCCGAGTATATCGAGTTTCAGTACATTATCATGTATTGAATGGAAATCAAAATGAGTTGTTTTCCATCTTGAATCCATGTTGTCTGCCGGAAACTGAATCGGTGTGAAATCGTAGACATCCATATAATCTGGAATAACTATAATTCCGCCTGGATGCTGCCCTGTTGTTCGCTTAGTACCAGTTGTGCCTAATGAAAGCCGGTCAATTTCAACAGTTTTCTTCGTTAAATTATTCTCTTGCAGAAAACCACGGACGTAACCATAAGCTGTTTTATCCGCTACTGTCGCAATCGTTCCAGCACGATAGACATATTCTTCACCGAACAGTTCCTTCGTGTAATCGTGGGCAACGTTTTGGTAATCTCCGGAGAAGTTAAGATCAATATCGGGCACTTTGTCCATTTTAAAACCAAGGAACGTTTCAAACGGGATGTCTTGTCCATCTTTACGATAGGTAGCATCGCACTCACTACACTTCTTATCAGGTAAATCGTAACCAGAGCTGACAGAACCGTCAGTAAAAAACTCCGCATGGCAACAGCTCGGACAAACATAATGCGGTGGCATTGGATTCACTTCGGTAATTTCTGTTAAATGGGCAACCAGTGATGAACCAACAGATCCCCGCGACCCTACAAGGTAACCGTCATCAAGTGATTTCTTAACGAGTTTCTGCGAAATAAGGTAGATAACAGCAAAACCGTGACCAATGATACTTTCCAATTCTTTTTCGATTCGTTCATGAACGATGTCTGGAATCTTTTCCCCATAGATTTCATGCGCACGAGTATATGAAAGCGCCCTAATTTCTTCATCTGCCCCTTCAATTTTCGGAACATAGAGCTCATCTTTAATTGGCTTAACTACCTCAATTAAATCAGCAATTTTGTTTGTGTTTGTCACAACAAGCTCTTTTGCTTTTTCCTCACCAAGGAAAGCGAATGATTCAAGCATCTCATCAGTCGTACGGAAGTGGACTTTCGGCAATTGATAACGATTCATTGGATTCGCACCACCTTGAGACCGAATCAGAATTTGGCGGAAGATATTGTCTTTATCATCAAGATAGTGTGTGTTTCCAGTAGCAACGACAAGCTTATCTAATTCTTCACCAATTTTGATTAAATTCTTGGTGATTCCTTCTAATGACTGAACACTATGAACGCTTTCTGCTTCTATTAGTGGGAAATAAACTTCTTTTGGATGGATTTCCAAGTAATCGTAAAACTCCGCAATTGGGTATACTTCACTGAGTGGCTTTTGAATAAGCGCTTCATAAACTTCACCCTTATCACAGCTGGAACCGATTATCAAACCTTCACGGTATTCAGTTAAGACTGAGCGAGGAATCCGTGGTACCCGGAAAAAATATTCCGTATGCGCAAATGAAACGAGTTTGAACAGATTTTTCAATCCAACTGCATTTTTCACCAGTATTGTACAGTGCTTTGGTCGTGCGTTCCGGTACCCTTTTCCTTGACCAATGTGATCGTTTAGCTGTTCAAGATTTTCTATTTTATGTTTCTTTAGCTCTTGCAGCATGACTAGGAGAATATTTCCCGTCGCCTCGGCATCATAAATTGCTCTGTGATGCTGCGTGAGTTCGACAGATAATTTCTTTGCTAATCCACCAAGTCCATATCGTTTAAAATCCGGGTATAAAAACCGTGCAAGTTCTAGGGTATCAATGACTGGATTTGTTGCCTTTGGGTAGCCAAGGTTCTGATAGACCATATTCAGAAAACCCATGTCAAAGCTAGCGTTATGGGCAACTAAAATGTCATCACCAACCCATATTTTGAATTCTTCAATGACTTCATTTACTTCTGGTGCGTTCTGCACCATCTCATCAGTAATTCCTGTAAGTTCAATGGTTAATGCAGATAGTGGATGGTGAGGATTTGCAAATTTTGAAAATCGGTCAACGATTTCACCATCACGAATCTTGACAGCGCCCATCTCAATAATCGTATTGTAAACAGCTGATAAACCTGTTGTCTCAACGTCAAAGATTACATAAGTGCTTTCACAAAGTGGACGATTTTCTGAGTTAAAAGCAATTGGAACTCCATCATCGACCAAATAGGCCTCAATTCCGTAAATAATCTTCATATCGTGCTTTTTCCCTGCTGCATAAGCTTCCGGGAAGCCTTGCACACCACCGTGGTCGGTTATCGCAATCGCTTGATGCCCCCATAATTTTGCACGAGCAACATAATCGCTGATTGGTGTGATCGCATCCATTTGGCTCATTTGGGTATGCAGATGAAGTTCAACTCGCTTTTCATCTTCTGGTGCACAGTCTTGACGGACTTCTGGTTTCCCTTCACATACATCATTTGCCATCATAATGAGTTCTGGATTAAATTGATTAAAGGTATCGATTTGCGGATTCCCTTGCACTTTAAGCCATTTCCCCACCTTGATACGAGAAAACATCGCTTCATCATCCTGATCCTTGGGAAACATTTTGATCTGTAGAGAATCGGTGTAATCAGTAATTTTAAACATCAACATACTTTTACCACTACGCAATTGGCGCATTTCAGCCTGAAAAACGTAGCCTTCTATGGCTGAACGTTTATCATTTTCTGTCAGTTCCTCGATTCTTCTAATATCAGCATCGTTAATCAGCCTACCAATTCTTAGGGGACCATCGTCAACTGGACTACTCTTTTTCCCTTGCGCATCTTCTTGCATTGAAAGAAGCGTTTGTTGGGCAATTTCGGCATCTTCCCGCTTCTTTTCCTCATGGAAAATTTGCAGTTGCTGTTCTTGGTGATTATGATCTAGGCAGATTTGAATACCAAAACCAGTCAGCCCAATCTTCTTAAAATAATCCTGAATTGGTTCAAGATAACTATTCTTTATCTTTGTCACTTCTGTGTCCGACTGCACTGTTATTTTTAATGTTCCCTCTTCAAAAACTGGCGTATTAGCAAGTAAGATCTGTTGTACACCAGGTGATTTCTCAGTTAAGCGAAGGGCAACCATTGGCCAGTAGGCGAGAATCGTTTCCCCATCGGCCGCAAAATCAGCTATTTCTACATTGAAATCAACTTCAGCAATATCTGCAAAAGAAACAACTAATTGATTTGTAAAGAATGTCCACATTTCTGCAGATACGATTTGTTGAAAATAAAAAAGGAAATGCCACGAACCCTTCTCCTTGTTCACTGTCACTTTACGAATTTCCGCCTGATCAAAGGTTGAAACCTGCTCGGAATCAGTGATTTGCAACTGGGTGAGCAGGATTTTAAAGCTTTCCTGCCCTCTATTTATTTCATTACTCATTGATGACACTCCATTATTTATGATTACAATATCATAACATGAATACACTGTCTTTTTGCAGTCCCTTTGAAAAATAAAACGATATGAAAATTTTTCCGAAGCCATTTATGTGGAACAAACATCGACTCTAAATCTGGAACATTGGAAAGCATTCATTTCTCAGTCCCAATATTCGCAAATCCTAGCAGTGCCCTTATAAAAAAACCAACCAATGAATGTTCTCAAACATCCATTAGTTGGCATTCATTTCTGCGTAATCAAATCCTTGTCAGTTTAAAAAAAGTGAATAAGTTAAAATCGTTTATTGCTTATCAAATAACTCAAATAGATTACCAAGCTCATGTTTTTTCGTACGGTTCATCAATTGGTCTTGTGCCACATCGACACTGAGGCCATTGAATAGTAAATTATATAAAGTTGTTGTGATTGGCATTTCGATATCATATTTCTGTGAAAGTTGATAAGCTGCTTTCGTGGTCCGTACACCCTCAACGACCATCCCCATGTTCTCTAGCACTTCATCGAGACTCTTCCCTTGTCCAAGACCATAGCCACAGCGCCAGTTACGCGAGTGCACACTCGTACATGTTACAATTAAATCACCAAGACCAGTAAGCCCCAAGAATGTATACGGATTTGCACCCATTTTCACACCTAAACAAGTGATTTCTGATAGTCCTCTGGTGATAAGTGCTGCTTTCGCATTGTCTCCGTAACCTAATCCAGACACGATTCCTGTTCCAATCGCAATGATGTTTTTTAATGCTCCAGCTAGCTCAACGCCAACAACATCTTGGTTTGTATAGACACGGAAATACTGATTGCTGAATGCTTCCTGAACAACCTGTGCTGCCTCTACATTCACTGAAGTCGCACAAATTGTTGTAATCATCCGCTTACTAACTTCCTCAGCATGACTCGGCCCTGAAAGGACAATTAAATTCTTCATCGCTGTACTAGGTAAGTTCGCTTCGATGATTTCAGAAATACGCAATAAGGAATCAGGCTCGATTCCTTTACTCACATGAATGACCTCAACTGGTCTTTTAATCGCGTCATTTACTTGCTGTGCAACACTTGGAATTGCTTTTGTTGGCACAGCAAAAACAATCATATCCACATCGTCTAAAGCCTTTGCAAGGTCTGTATAACCAGCAATTGATGCTGGTAATGTAACGCCTTCAGGTAAAAAGTCATTATTCGTATGCGCCTCATTAATTTCATTAATATTCTTTTCAGCTATTCCCCAAACACGAACATCATGCTTGTTATCCGCTAAAACCATTGCTAATGCTGATCCCCATGATCCTGATCCTAGAACTGTCACTTTTTTCATTCTTATTCTCCCTTTCCTCGCGTAATCTCTTTGAAAAATGGTGAAAAAGACCGCCCGAAAGTATTTTCACCTTTTCCGAACAACTTTCTTCACCATTTTTCGACTGCTTAAGCGTAACAAGAGGCTCCTAGAGCATGTCCATTTCGTACGCTAGCAATTAACAATTCTTTAAATTGGTTCAAATCAATTATACAGAAGATTGCTTTAAACCAAAACTATTTACGCTCCCTAGTGAAAAATTTAAGTGGCGTACCTTCAAATCCAAATGCATCACGTACCCGATTTTCTAAAAAACGCTCATATGAAAAGTGCATTAATTCGGGATCATTGACGAAAACTGCAAATGACGGCGGCTTTACTGCCACTTGCGTCACATAATACAGTCTAAGGCGCTTTCCATTATGTGTTGGTGTTGGGTTCATCGACACAGCATCACTAATGACGTCATTCAGAACGTTTGTTTGAATCCGTTTCGCATGATTTTCACAAGCTAAATCAATCATTGGCATCAATGTATGAATTCGTTTTCTTGTCAGTGCTGATATAAACACAATCGGTGCATAATCAAGAAACTGAAATTCATTGCGAACTTTTTCCTCAAATGATTTCATCGTTTTTTCATCTTTTTCAACTGCATCCCACTTGTTTACAACAATGACAATTGCTCTACCAGCCTCATGCGCATACCCAGCGATTTTTTTATCCTGTTCGATAATCCCTGTTTCACCATCAAGTACAACAAGTACAACATCAGAGCGGCCAAGTGCACTTAAAGCACGTAAAACACTGTACTTCTCAGTGTTCTCATACACTTTACCTTTTTTCCGCATCCCTGCTGTATCAATAATCACATATTTTTGCCCATTACAAGTATAGAGCGAATCAATCGCATCCCTTGTTGTACCAGCAATATCACTGACAATGACACGTTCTTCGCCTAAAATAGCGTTGACTAAAGAAGACTTTCCGACATTTGGCCGACCGACTAAACTGAACTTAATTACATCTTCCTCATAGTCATTTGCAGTGTAGTTCCCAAAATGTGCGACTACGGCATCCAAAAGGTCGCCAAGCCCAATGCCATGAGCACCTGAGATCGGGAAAGGTTCCCCAAAGCCGAGTGAATAAAAATCATAGATAAGATCGCGCATCTCAAAATTATCAATTTTATTAACAGCAAGGACTACAGGTTTTTTCGACCGAAACAGCATCTTAGCTACTTCATCATCCGCAGCAGTTACGCCATCTCTCCCTGAGGTCATAAAGATAATCACATCCGCCTCATCGATAGCGATTTCCGCCTGATAACGAATCTGACTTAAAAATGGCTCATCACCTATATCAATTCCACCGGTATCAATCAGGTTGAATTCATTATTCAACCACTCACCCGCCCCATAAATCCGGTCACGAGTAACACCTGGTAAATCTTCAACAATTGAAACACGTTCACCAACAATACGATTAAAAATCGTTGACTTACCCACATTTGGGTGTCCGACGATTGCTACAACTGGTTTTGGCATCATTTCATCTCCTACAATAAAAACACCCTCCTGAGTCGTCCACTAACTAATCTGATTTGCAGATTAAAGTGTCTCGGAATGGAAGGTATAGCTATGGTAATCATATCAGAACAACGCACTTGCCACAATAGACAATTTTATATAGGGTATCTTACGGTGTGGCAATGATCGCGATTCGTCATCGCGTTTCTCCTAAACATAGCCACATGTCTAACGGGTAGCGGTTCACTTTAAGCAACAGGTATTGCCCAGCACTAATGACGCACAATCACATATATATCATCAGTAACTTTATGGGCGATACCATCGAGAATGGCTTCTAAATTTGCCGCAATTGTATTCAGTTCCTCAATAGATTCACAACGGATAAAGCATGTTCCTTGCACTTCTTTCGTTGTTGAAGCCGTTAGTACAGCCAGTATACTCTTTTCAAAAGTCATCTGCTATCCCTCCCATATATTTAATTTGTATCAGGCATTTTGATCGCATTTTCAAGTACTGGTACGGAACCTATCACTTCAATCGCTCTTTGGGTATTGCGAATCTGTGGCAAAATAAATACACCAACACGGCCCCCTTGTAAGTCTCGTTTAATCAGCGGTGATAAACTCGGCGTGCCAGAATCGCGATAAATGCCTAAGGCTGCAGCTGTGTCATGCAAAATCGCTTGCCGTTGACCAAGGTTCGCTAAACTATGTCTTGTATTAAAATTTTTGGGTGAGACAACAAAACCAAGCCCAAATTCCATCACCTCATGCTGGCGATCGGGGTGACCAATGTTCATCATATAGATGTTATCAACATAGAGTCCGGCATTGATAAATTTAATTGGTGCTGCATGAATCACGCAAATATCGCGTAATCGTTTGCCACTCATTAACTTTCTGCAGATTAACGCAATCGTTAGCACCACAGGTATTGTCACCAGCCAGTTACCATAAATATAAACAGAAGTAGATACCAGTGATGCGAAAATCACCAAATAATTACGGCTTTCAAAAGCGATTGCAATCCCTTCAATATAGGTTTTCCCTCGAGGAACGAGCTCAAAAGTATCCAGCTGCAAAAGTGTATTTCTTTCCATCGTTCGTACATCGCGGAACTGTGTCGCCGCCAGTGTCAGGAAAGTGATCGCCGTGTAATCTTTCATTAAAATGGCTGGCATGAAAATAGAACCAAGCCCAGCGGCAATGACACCTAATGAAACATGGACAATTTTTCCATGCAAATAAGTTGGATATTGCCTGTAATCTGTTCGCATCATAAATAAACGAATTGTCACGCCACAGCCTATTCCAAAGAGTATTGCTTGCGCATAAAGTGCCATATTGGGGGCTCCTTATAGATAAGATTTTTGTAACTGTGAATGAAAGCGAAACTGAACAAAAGTGATAAAAAAGATAATCGCCATTGTATCAAGAATGACCAAATGCATATCATATGGTTCATGACTAAGCTTCATGCTGACAATACTAATCAAATAACTAGCCAAAGATGCGCCAAAAATTAAGATAATAAGTCGATCAATTTTACTTTTACAAGTGAGCGCAATCATTAGAAAGAGCAAGATAGATTGGGCAACCTGATCGTTAAAAATATGCCAGACTGGATGTACGAACATGAGTAAATTAATCGAAACAATCGCAATACACACAATACAAACACCCGTTACGATTGAAAAAATTTGACGATTGTTGTACTTACCAACACGATAGGTAAAAATGCAAAAAGCTAACAGTAGCGCGCCTGAAATAGGAAACAGGCCTACATATGTATAAACCGGTGACATCATAATAAATAGAAGTATCGACCATAAAAAATGATTTCGATAAGTCCAATTGCTATTCGTAAAAAAATATGTGTAAATCACTAGGAACCACATGATTCCATAAAAAATCAATCCATCCATTTTGCTCACCCCATACCATTATGCCTACCCAAAAATTTTTTTAATCAAAAATGATAAAAATGGTGAAAATATGGTGTACAAATCTCAATGGAAGGATTGATATTAGTGGGAAAAGATCGTCAGGAAAAGAAACTGAAGCAAAGCAAAAAAGTGGAATCGGATCGTGATCAGGCAATTACCTATCCAGGTGCAACAAAGCTAGAAACCCAAAATAAAGAGAAAAAATAATTGAAAAAGGAAGTCTTCTATCTAAAAGGACCTCCTCGTTTTTAGTATGATATTTCAGTCTCTTAATTGGCTGCTACGAACCATACAATTCACACAGATGTTGGCGTATAGAATCAACAAAAAAACAGCCAAACGGCTGCTTTTTTGTTGATTGTTTATTCTTTAAATCCTTTTAACTGATCTGCAAACAATTCGCCAATTGAAAAGCCAGTTGATTCTTCTGGAAGTTCAAAATCAGTAATTTCAGCTTCAGGATTCTCAAGAAGCTCCTTGATACTTAGTGAAAGTTTTTGACTTTCATTGTCCACTTTCAAGACTTTCACATTTACTGTGCTTCCTTCACTCAGCACTTCATGCGGTGTTTTAATGTGCTCATGAGCAATTTGGGAAATGTGTACCAATCCCTCAACTCCAGGAAGCACTTCCACAAATGCGCCGAAATCAACTAATCGTTTGACAGTTCCTTCGAATACTTGCCCTACTTTTAACTGGTCAAGATTGGCTTCCCAAGGTCCTGGCAATGTATCTTTAATTGATAAAGAAATACGACCTGCTTCCTTATCAATACTTAGAATTTTCACTTGAATAACATCACCTGCTGTTAGGCATTCGGATGGTTCATTGACCCGCTGATGGCTAATCTGAGAGACATGTACAAGTCCTTCTACCCCGCCAATGTCAACAAAAGCACCGAAATTAGCAAGTCTAGCAACAGTACCTTCTACAATGGCACCAACTGTGAGTGATGTCATCACTGCTTTTTCATTTTCTACTTTTTGCTCACGTAAGACTTCACGGTGTGAAAGTATCACGCGACTTTTTTCTTCATCCATTTCCATAATCTTCAATGAAAGTGATTGGTCTTGATAGATTGAAAGATCTTCAACATATTTATCATCTACCATTGACGCAGGAATGAACCCTCTTAGCCCAATATCAACTACGAGCCCGCCTTTTACCACTTCAGTAACGGTAGCTTCAAAAACTTCGCCACGCTCAAACTTTGTTACAAGGGATTCCCAAACGCTTATCAAGTCAACTGCTCTTTTTGATAAAATCACAGCGTTCTCCTCTACCTTAATCACAACTAATTGTACCTCATCACCAATTGAAACTGCGTCTGTAACTTGTTCACTGCGTGAGATAGAAAGCTCTCTCACTGGAATAATGCAGTCAAATTCACAATTGTCGATAGCTACTTTTGCATGTTTTTCTTCAAGGCTTGAAACAACACCAGTAACTGCTTGTCCCACTTCAAATTGCGGTAAGCTAAGCATTTCTTCAGCCAGTTGTTCCATTGAAGTTGGCTCGGCTGTAACAGTGACAATTTCTTGTTCTTGTTCAGCTGCTACGACTTGCTTTTCGTCCGCTGGCATTGCTTGAGAAGCGACTTCCTCTTTAGTAATCTCCGTTTGCTCAAGTAAGTTTTCTTTAGTTTCTTCTGTCATCAGGGATTCCTCCTAAATTATCACTATCCTATTAATCTTAACATAATTTTATGAGAAAATTAATTGTTTGTCAGTATTTTTTCTTCAATTAGTAGCCAAAGTGTTCAACAATGCGGTCTCTTCAAATAAAAATTTTTTATCTTAAAGGTTATCGATTATTTTCAATCAGTTTCCCTATCTCATTCATAATGGTATCTACAACGACTTCAGCAGATGCTTTCGTCTCTCGTAGTGGTTCGAGGTCAATTGGTTTCCCATAAACTATTTTCGGACGACCGAAAAATTTATATGGTCCCATGATTGCGCAAGGGACAACAGCTGTATTGGATTTGAGTGCGAAAAAACCTGCACCGGCCATCCCTTTCCCTAGCTCTCCTGTTCGAATCGCAGTTCCTTCAGGAAATATGCAAAGTATCCTTTCGTTTTTTAGAGCGGATAAGCCTTGCCGCAGGGTTTCGCGGTCAACAGCACCTCTGTTAACGGGAATTACTTTTGCCCAGCGAACAATGTGCTTAAGTACAGGTACCTCAAAAATTTCTTTCTTCGCCATAAAGTGAATACTTCGCTTACAGGAAGTTGCTACGATCGGTGGATCCATGTTGCTAATATGATTCGGACATAATAGCACACTTCCACGTTCTGGAATGTTTTCAAGTCCGATTACCTTTGGTTGATATAACACGAGCATATATACTTTGACAACTGCACGACCTAATCTGTAAAACCACATAATAATCCCTCAAATCCCTTTTGGCGTTCTTTTAACTAATCACGGGTTATATCGCTTTTTGATTCGCTAAATCGATGATGTTTTCAACGACTTGCTCAATCGATAACGAAGTTGTATCTAATCGCATCGCACCTGGTGCTTGAACAAGTGGAGACTCATCTCTTGTAGAATCTAGATGATCACGCTTGTTGATTTCTTCAATCAATTGTTCAACTGGACCTGTTGGGATATCTTTTCGAATGTTTTCCTCATAACGACGCATAGCGCGCACTTCGGCTGAGGCAACAAGGAACACTTTCACCTCTGCACGGGGCAAAACAATTGTACCAATATCACGACCATCCATGACAACGCCACCTTGGTCACCCAGCATACGCTGTCTTTTAACCAATTCTTCACGAATTGGTTTGTGAAGTGAAATAATTGATACATTGGCAGTCACTTCTGCAGAACGAATCGCGACAGTCACATTCTCATGATCTAAAAATACTTCTTGTCCTGAACCATCTGTTTGCAAAGTGATCGATGTCTCTAGCAAAATTTTTTTAAGTGATTGTTCATCATATAAATCAATTCCTGATTGTAATGCTTTTAAGGTAAAAGCGCGGTACATGGCACCAGTATCTATGTACAGAAAACCAAGCTTAGTGGCGACAATCTTTGCCACCGTACTCTTCCCTGAGCCCGCTGGCCCATCGATTGCAATTGAAATTTTTTTGTTCATCATAACCTCCAAAAAAGCATTCATATTATTCTAACACAATTTAAATTGGCCGCCTAGGATAGTTAATTGAAGAAAAATGCAATGGGGTTTAATTTTTCTGTTAAGAAGTTGTGACAGATAGCGTTAAGTAAAGACCATTTATCAATAAAATGCAAAATAAGAAAAAGGAATAAACAATCATCCGTAGACAACTATTTATTCCTTTTTTCATCCGTTATCATGCCTTTGTAACTAAGCCGCTTCTAGCTTACATTTTGCTAGGTCCCTTAATTTGTTCTACCAATTCCTCATCGCCCGTTTGAGCGTTGATGAAGATCCGGTAGGTATCCTTATTAATTGTACCAAGGAATTCGTGGCAGAGTACTTCTTCTTGGTTACTTTTTGCAATCAGTGAAACATAGTGCTCCATCACTTCTACACTCGGACTAATCTTAGCACGTGCCTCTTGCTCTGTAATCGTTGGTGTTAAATTCGTTCTCGGTTTCTTATTCTCCACGTAATCTGCCGCCGTGAATGCTATTACTTTATTGACGTCAAGCGCCATTTTCACTTTGATGGTGTCAGGATAAATCCGCACGCCATTTTCAACATGTGTGTATGTGAGAAACACAGATGATCCATACTGCGCTGTTTCAATTAGCTGAAGATCATTTAATCCTCGCTGTTTTAAAATCGTATCCGCTTTTGTCGCTGCATCACTGACACTGATTTTCTGCGCTTTGACATCACGATTGCTTAGGTAATAGATAGGATGCCCACCTTTTTTTGTGAGGTCCATCGTATACGCAATACCTGTTTTCGAATCGACAAAGCTGACTGAGTAGAACCCATATGGTGATCCTTCTTTATTCGATGTGACCTTCACATCCGAAGTATTGGTTACACCTATAAAAGATTCCGCCATGTTAACCGCTTCGTCTTTGCTGATTGGATCGCCTGTAGCATTTTCAAAGGTTTTTGTCTGAATCAGCGCGGTTGAGAAATCTTGACCAAAATCACTTTGTGTATCGTAACCTGCGACATTTTTCTCAATCGATTTAAAACCATCGACAATTTGGTTATTTACTGCTTCTTGATTTGCTGAAACCGTCTCTGCTTCAATATCAGACCATTTTGCTCCATCAGCAGCTACTTCTGTTTGCACTTTTTGAATTTCCGATAGCATTTTCCCAGAACGTTTATATAGACTCTCTAACGTATTGCGCTCTTCCGCGGTTAGTGGATTTTCATCTAGATCCCGCGTTGATGTTCTGTATGCAAAAGCACCAATATCAGTGAGAAACGCCTCTGTTTTATTAAAGTGTATCTGTCCCAACGGTAACTGAGCCAGATTGGTATTCGCATTATAAGTGATCCGCCACACATCAGTTAGTGCTGGGGACAGTGAACTACGTGAATTCATTGCTAGTGTGGTGCCAATTTTATCATGAATCGCATTGATGTCGTCATTGAAGTTATTAAAAGCTCTCTGATAATTGTTTTCAACTTTCGTTTCCAACTGCTCTACTTCTTGATTCGTATCGTAAATCCAAAAGCCAGTCCCAACAAGTCCTAGTGTAAGGACGACAATAATTATATTTCGGAACAATTGATCTCACTCCTATTTACAAAGGTGACGTGACGACAAGTGAAAATTTGTATTGTCATCACATTTAAATGCCTAAAAAATATTCTAAAACGGCGCCCTAGCGGCAGAAGATGTGCTTACCAATTTGTTTGATTTGTGGTCGACCCCAAATCCATTGGTTTGTAGCAGTCTCCGGATTAAAATAGTAAATTGCGTTTTCTACTGGGTCCCAGCCATTTATTGCATCAATAACGGCTCTCTTAGCTGTTTCGTTTGGCGTTAGGTTAATTTGCCCATCCGCCACAGCGACAAAAGCGCCTGGCTGATAGATGACACCAGATACAGTATTTGGAAAAGACGAACTTTCCACCCGGTTAAGAATAACAGCTGCTACAGCTACCTGTCCTTCATACGGCTCACCTCTTGATTCACCATACACTGCGTTAGCCAACAACTGGATTTCACTAGAAGTGAAGCCTGGCGGAATCACGGATTCATTGGTCGCTGGTGCTGGTGTCGTCGGCGTGGTTGGTGCCGTAGGTTTTGCTGGCGCTGGTGGCGCAGCTGGTTTATTCGGTGCCGGAGCAGCTGGCACTGGTTGTTTAGGCGGCACGACTGGTGCTACTGGTGCCGGTTGTTTGGGTGGTACAGCTGGTGCTGGTTGCTTTGGCGGCGCTACCGGTGGTGCCGGTTGCTTCGGTGGTGCGGCTGGCGCAGCTGGTGCCGGTGGTTTTGCTGGTGTGGCCGGCGTTTTAGTTGGTGGTGCTGATTGTTTATTCTGTGCTGGTAGAAGCTTCACTTGCTTTTCAATTGGCACACCTTGATAATAGGTAAACTCATTTCCCAGCCTTACTTGTTCTAAAACCCAGGCCTCATTATAATGTGAAGCCTTGGTAAGCATTTTTTTTGTTGGCGCATTTGCAACACCAGTGATTGGCATACCAAAGTTTTTTTGAAAATTACGTAGAGCCCAATAGGTACCATACCCAAACAGACCATCGATTTTCCCTTGATAATAGCCAATGTTTTGTAGCCTTGCTTGTAACTCAATAACGTCATTACCAGTTTCACCTTTAATGACATCACTTCCAGAGAATGCAGATGCCTGCTCTACAGGAAAATGAAGAAATATCGATAGTGCGGCACCAAGAATCAGGTATTTTTTCATAGAAAACTCCCTCACTTATTCAAATACTTATGTGAGCCTATTTTTTCCTCAACTTTACAAAATATACAACAAGTTTTTTTATTTTGTTTCCTTTATTTCATTTCTATCAAGAAAACGCAAGGTATCGCATATGGAAAGCAAGCGAGAATCTATAGAAACGCACGCGTTCACTGCGAGATTTTTGCATCGCAACTGCCACCTATTGTGGTAAAATTGGATCAAAGGTTATCATTTAATATACAAAGGTGGCATTATGAAAAAGAATATTTTAATTATCCACACAGGCGGTACAATTTCGATGGTCGAGGATCAAAAGACAGGTTCGGTTATTGAATCTGTCAAAAATCCAATCAGTAGCAAGGCTTTAGAGGATACAATGACATTTCATTTTATTGTTGAGGAACCATTTCAGCTCCCTTCTCCCCATATAACACCGAGAGAAATGTTTTCAATGAAGCAATTAATCGAGGAAAAACAGTCGCAAATGGCGATTTCCGGTATTGTCATCACACATGGAACAGATACGCTTGAAGAAACAGCATATTTTCTTGATCTCACCATTGATTTAGACATTCCAATCGTGATTACAGGTGCTATGAAATCCAGTAATGAGCTTGGTGCTGACGGACCATCTAATTTGACGAATGCAATTAGAGTCGCAGGAGATGAGCAATCGGTTGGTAAAGGTGTACTTGTTGTCATGAATGACGAAATTCACGCTGCTATTAACGTCACCAAAACGCATACAAGTAATCTATCAACTTTCCAAAGTCCACAATATGGCCCAATCGGAATTATCACTAAACGTGGTGTTTCCTTTCATAACCAGCCACTAGGCGGTGAAAAATACCCGATTAAACATGTTGATAAAAATGTCCCATTAATTAAGGCGCATGCGGGTATGGATTCGAGCCTATTTTACGCTTTGGCATCCATGGAGATTGATGGGCTGGTCATTGAAGCTCTTGGCCAGGGAAACTTGCCACCTGCAACATTACCAGGATTAACAAAACTACTTGAGAAAAATATCCCGATCGTGATCGTCTCCCGCTGTTTCAATGGCATCGCGCAAGATATCTATGGTTATAAAGGTGGCGGACGTGATTTAAAGGAACGCGGCGTAATTTTTTCTAATGGTCTCAATGGACAAAAAGCAAGGATTAAACTATTAGTCGCACTTGCACATGAGGGAAAGTTTGGTGATTTACAAGTCGTTTTTATGCGCTAGAAGAGCAGAAAAGGCATACGAGTATGCAGTTCTAGGAACTGGCTCATATGCCTTTTATCAATTATTGGTTAACGCCCTTCATTACTTACCTGTTAGTACCTCAGTCAAAACCGGAATAATTTGTTTCTTTCTTGATAGTACTCCTGGTACATAGGCAGTCTGATCAGCTAGTGTAATCTTGTATGCTTGTACAACTGGAGCCGTATCGCCTGCTACAATGAATTGCGAGCCTTCCTTGATAATGTCTGTCAATGCGAGTAAAAGAAATTGATAGCTACCAGTAGAAACAAGCTCATTCATATAGGTCAACATATCGGCTTTCATCTCTCCAAGAAATCCTTCAATGTCCATTGTGTTGACCTGGGCAACACCGAATTTCAATCCCGCGACTTCAAAGTCTTTAAAATCAGTTTTGAAAATCGCTTCAATTGATTTTCCTTTCAGTGAAGTCCCTGCCTTTAACATTTCGAGTCCATAAGCCTCAACATCCGGCACACCAGCAATAGCGGCTAGTTCTCGGCAAGTCGCTTCATCTAGTGCTGTGCAAGTAGGTGATTTAAATAATAGAGAATCCGAAATAATTGCACTCATCATTAGCCCCGCTATTTGTCCATCAATCTCAATATTTTCCTCTCTAAACATTTTTGTAATAATTGTCGCTGTACAGCCAACTGGTTCCATACGAATCAATAGCGGTCCAGTTGTGAAGACCCCATTGACACGGTGATGATCGATAATTTCTAGAAGTTCCGCAGACTCGATTCCTGTTACTGATTGAATGCTCTCATTATGATCAACTTGAATCAAGCGTTGCCCTGGCTCAATTGACTCTACAAGCACCGGTGCATCAACCTTAAAATAATCAAGTGCATAGCCTGTCTCATTACTAACATTACCCAACCGAATCGGAAGATAGTTACAACCACCAGATTGTTTATTTTTAAAATTCGCATAAGCAAGCGCTGAACAGATTGTATCTGTATCTGGATTCTTATGCCCTGAAACGAAAATTTGCTCTTTCATTAATCATTTCCTCCTAAAGTATAATCCGTGATAAGTATATGCTGAACAAATTGAGAAATCAATATCAATATTCCCAGATGTCCACTGCAGAATTGCTAGTATTGCCGGATCTTAAACAAGTTTAAGAAAGACGGCTCCGTTACGCTAATAGAATTACACTCATCTACTAGGTAACCGAAGGCAGGCTTTAATCGTTCTCTTCAGGTGTTGGCAAAAAGAAAGTAAAAATCGTTCCTGAACCAAGCTCACTTTGAACCGTAATTTCGCCTTTATGTGCTTGGATGATATTTTTTACAATAGTCAGCCCGAGTCCTGTCCCTGTATCCTTTCGTGTTCGTGCTTTGTCTACTTTATAGAATCTGTCGAATACAAATTGAAGATCTTCTTTCGAAATTCCCGAGCCATTATCTGCGACATGGAATTTCACACCGTTTTCGTTTGACTCTTGAATGATTTCAACCATACCACCTTGCGGTGTATGCCTGATTGCATTGACGATTAAGTTTGTAAACACTTGTTCGATTCGATCCTCATCAAATCGGAAAACCCGATGAATTGGCTCTAACTTGACAATAATCCGAATCTCTTTCTCTTTGGCTAACCCACTGAACTTGCCGGAGATTTTGTGTAAATACGCTTCTAATTTAACAGGACGAATCACCAAATTGATATGACCCGATTCCATACGTGCGATATCAAGCAATTCACTCACTAGTCTACCAATTCGTAAGGCCTCATCATTAATGATTTTTGCCATTTCTCGTTTCTCTTCATCTGATTCAGCAATATCATCCATAATTGCTTCACTGTACCCTTGTAACATCACAAGTGGCGTTCGTAATTCATGTGTCACGTTTGCGATGAAATCTCTACGCATTCGCTCTAAACGAAGTTCCTCAGTGATTTCACGTAATACTGCAACCGCACCGCGAATACTATTTTGATCATAGAGCGGGCTCATCGAAATCAGCCAATCTCTTTCCTGTACATGGACTTCACGCACCTGTACTAATGCCGTCTGCTTCGTCTCTTCCAACATTTCTTGTAAAATCAGCGGTGCTCCTGCTTCTTGAACCTTGCCCTCTGCTGAAATACATTGAATAAACTCATCTCCAGGTGCATTCGTAATCAGCTTGTTTCCATCGCGATCAAACGTAATAACGCCACCAGTCATACTCGATAAAATATTCGATAGATGCTCTTTTTCCTGCTCAAGTGCCGTAATATTGTGTTTCATCTGATTAGACATTTGATTAAAAGTTTGCGAAAGGTGGCCAATTTCATCATGCGTCCCTACTGGGATTTCTTGTCCGAAATTCCCTTGGGCGATCTCATGTGCACGGTTATTTAGCACACGCAAAGGTCTTGTGATTCTAATAATAAGGAAAAAAGCAAAGATAGTGATGAGAATAAAACCAATAAAGCCAGCAACAAAAATATATTTCATTATTAAATTAGTAGACTCGTTAACAATTGTAAGCAATTGGTAAGAATAAATAGCGCCCTTCTGCCCATTCAATTCATACGGTGTACCGACAACGATACTATATATATCACTTTCTCTCTCATCACTCGGCAAAACTCTTTTCACAGCCATCTCTTTATTCGTCTCTTGTACTGATCTAAGCTCAGAATCAGCCTCTATAAACTTAGAGGTTTCCACTGGATCGAGTGATGGATCTGAATGATAAACGGTTTGACCTTCAACTACAACAACAGAGTCAAAATGATCAACATTCATCGAAAAAGCAATTTGGATAGCCTCTTCTGAAAAGCCGTACTGATCAAGCACGCTAGCTAATTGCTCATTACTAACACTCATTTGGCGTTCAATTCTTTCCAAATGATAGTTGTTAAAAAATTGTAAAAGAAAAAGTAATAATAGTGCTAATACCACTGAAAATAGCACAATGATTGTCATCCACAACTTACCAACTACACTTCTCCAAACCATTATGAATGCACATCTTTTGCTTCAGTTGGGAAAATGACTTCCAATTTATAGCCTACACCCCATACCGTTACTAGCATTTTTGCAGCGTTTTCTGAGATCTTTGACAGCTTTTCTCTCAATCTTTTCACATGCGTATCGACAGTTCTCAAATCACCGAAAAATTCATAATGCCAAACAGCCTTCAAGAGATGCTCACGGTCAAACACTTTATCATGAGATCGTGCTAGGAAAAGCAATAAATCATATTCTTTCGGTGTAAGCGATACTTCTTTCTGCTCAGCTAGAACACAGTGTGCATCATTATCAATTGTTAAATACGGAAATACAATTACATCATTTAATGAATAATCAGTTGCCATATACTGATTATTTGTTGTTCTCCTTAATAGCGCCTTAATTCTAAGTAACACTTCACGCGGACTAAATGGTTTAACAATATAATCATCCGTTCCTGCCTCAAATCCTTGGACTCGGTCCGTTTCTTCACCTTTTGCTGTCAGCATGATAATTGGCGTTGACATCATCTTTCTGATCTCACGACACGCCTCAATACCATCCATTACAGGCATCATCACATCTAAAATAATCATGTCATATTTTTTTTGAATTGCCAGCTCTACTGCCATTCTCCCGTCAGAAGCTTCATCGACATCGTAACCTTCTCGCTCCAAGAAGATTCTAAGAAGTTGACGAATCCTATCTTCATCATCAACAAGTAGTAATTTTAACTTTTTTGTCACATTTATCCCTCCGAAAAAGAATTACAGCTTAAATTGTCTGATTTGTGTCAGACTTTCTCTCTTGTAAGTATGCCCTGTTTTTTGAAATAAGTCTAGCCTTATCTTGAGGCTCATTCCTCTTTTCATACCAGTGTTGTCAAATGTTCTTTGACAACACTCACAATTAATGGCGTAAAAAAATGACAAAACATCTCCCGAATTTTGATTAGAAAAGCCTTTGTCAATCGGAATTTATTCACAAAAAAGACACATTCTATTATATTCCATTAGATAGAACATGTCTTTTATTTATATGATATTTTTGCAATCCATCTCGACATTAGTATCCAAAAAAATTTATATGTCAAAAAAACACTTTTACAGTACAAGTACCCAATTAAGCATAAGAATGCAGCCCAGCAATAATCAGATTGACTGCTACTAAATTAAACATAATGATCGTAAAGCCAATAACAGCAAGCCATGCAGACTTCTCACCTTGCCAATCCTTCGAGAAACGGAGGTGAAGGAAAGCGGCATAGAATAACCAAGTCACAGCAGCCCATATTTCCTTAGGGTCCCATCCCCAAAACCGATTCCATGCAACCTGCGCCCAAATCATTGCAAAGATCAATGCGCCAAGTGTAAATACAGGAAATCCAATCAGTACACTTCGGTAACCAATTTCATCTAATAACGTCTCATTCGTAGATGAAACAAATCTCTGCAAGAAAGCGCCGATTCTTTTTCGTAGCACAACACGAATGAAGCCATATAATGCCGTGCCAAAGATCAGTGACCAAATGACTGTGTTTAACTTTTTCGCATTAATTCCTGTGGGTACATGAAGCAGTGGCTGCTTGCCAGTTGTTGTGATTGCATCAGGTGAACCAACGATCGCTGGCATTTTATACTCAACCTGAACCTGAACATCATCTTTATTTGTCGCCACAAAATGCTCATCATAATTTGTCATTGAGAATAAAGTAGCCGAAACGACAAAACCCATAATCACAACCATGAAATAAAGAATAAATTCTAACCAAAATGTCTTCTTCGAACGACGACTTTGGTCAACTACTTTGATGAGATAAATTAAACCCGCGACGAAGCTGATTGATAAAATCGCCTCAGCAGCCGCGGCAGTGGTCACATGGATGTAAAGCCAATGACTCTTTAGTGCTGGAATTAGCGGCGTGATTTCTTTAGGAAACATACTGGCATAAGCGATTGTCAACACAGCAACAATGAGTGCAAATAAGCCAATAATAGGTGTTCGGTAAATGGCATAAAAGAGTAAAAAAGCCGCAACAATCATCATGCCAAAGAATGTGGTAAATTCAAACATATTACTGACCGGTGCGTGGCTAGAAGCAATCCAGCGTGTGATAAAATAGCCTATTTGCAAAAGAAAGCCAATCACCGTAAGAGCCACTGCAATTTGAGCCGATTTATTCGGTTTTTGTTGGTTACCATCTATTTTTATAGAAGCTGCAAAGAAAATAATTGCAACCAAGTAGATAATGAAAGCGATGTATAAGAAACTACTACTGATATTTTCCATATGCTAGATCCTCCATTTTAGAAGTGTAGTGAATAAGTAGCACATATGTATGACTTATTCACCACGCTCCATGACTTTGCCAGCTTTTAATGTCTGCTGGTACCTCATCACTTTTTATCAGCGTGTTATTGTTTGAGCTGGTCTTTTGGCACGGTAATAGGTAACCCTTCAAAGGCGCGCTCAATATCTTTCAACTGACCAAGCCAGTTTTTATTGGTATGAGAAGCTACTAACAAGTGATCTTTGCTACCTTTCAACCAAATCCGACGATGTTGCCAATAACTTCCTTGGACAACACCAATCATAAAAATAAGCCCACCTAATGCCAAAATCCAAATCGATTGATCCTTTCTTAAAGTTAGAATCGGCGCCACTTCATAAGAAGCATTTGAAAACTTCATTGCCAAGGTGTTCCCATCCTGACTGGTTTCAACTGTCTGCATAATCCCAACAATGCTCTTTTCTCCTGCTGGTACCTGTGGCGAGCTCATATTAAAAATAAAAATTGGATTGTTCGGTTGATCTGATTTAGTAGCTGGCGCCCCGCTTTCATTGATATAGAAATCGGGGTAGTATCCGATTAACTGAACAGTGTAGCCATTCGGCAGTGAGTAATCTTTCTCTGGATTTTGTAAATCAATCTTAATTTCCCCAAATGTCTGCTCCGACTGCTTGTCTACTAAGCTGAATGACATATTTTCTAATGTATCAGTTGTACGATAGGACATCTGATACAATTGATAGTCTGCAAATTTCAATGGTTTATTCACATTGATCGGATAGTCTTTAACTGCCTTCAGATTGCCATCCCCCTGCATCTGATACAGAGTCACATCTGTTTCATATTGCTTCACAATATCGCTTTTTTCTTTCAATATGTCTGCGTATTGCTGTTTATCTTTTTGATCACCATACAGTTTGATAGTGAATTGATTATTTTTTAAAAAGTATTCTCCATTGGTCCCTGGAATCTCTTGGGTTTCCCCTTGCATTAGGCTCAAATGCTCTGTTACATTGATGCCTGGAAACTGCCTAAATAGACAACCTAGTAGGAAAATAATTAACCCAATATGATTGATATAGGGGCCCCAACGAGAAAAACGACCCTTTTCTGCAAATAAATTGTCTCCCTCACGCCGCACATGATAGTGTCGTGACACTAGTCTCGCCTGAATGAGATTGATCTCTGACTCAGCAAGCGCCGTTTCCTGCTCTGAGAAAAGGCGCTGCTTCCTCATAAACTGATCATGCTTGGTCACACGTTGATTTTTTAAAGCACGATAGAGCGGGAAAACACGATCAATGCTACAAATCACAAGCGATGCGCCAAGCAAACAGATAATCAGCATAAACCACCATGATCCATAAAGATCATCCAGCCCTAGCGTATAATAAACACTGCCAAACCAACCGTATTCATTCTGGTAAAACTGATCAAGCGGCAGTGTGGAGGTCACAGTATTACTTTGTGGTAAAATTGTCCCAATTGCAGCTGCAACTAATGTTGCAATAATTAACCAAATCCCCACTTTGACCGAGGAGAAGAACTGCCAGATATGATCGATAATAGAACGCCGATAGACTTGTGACTTTCGGGCAACACCTTCATATCGCATATCATATAAGGCCTGATCTGAATCTATTAACTCTTTCCCACATGATTCACAAATGGCTGTCCCAAAAGGATTCACATGACCACAATCGCATTTTGGATTTTGCATGTATAGACTTTCCTCCTTATCAAATGCTGTTAGCTTGCGATGATCATATTCACGGATTGATAGGGCCCAAAACAGGTGATGAAACCCTCCACTCCTGGTAAAGGATTCGCTTTGCAAAAAACTTAAGTGAACTTAACAATGAACGCCATTGCAATGAACAGAAAAACAATTAAAAGGATAATAGCTCTATATACTTCTCTCATTTGTTTCGACATCTTCTCACTCCAATTTCCATACTTTTGTTCACTATTTTGACACAATTAGTGTACACCATCTTTACCTGAATGACATTTATTACGCTCAGAGGTGACTTATCCCTTATTTTTCACGCAAAAAAAGACATCAACTTTCGATGCCTTTAATCAAATCGTTTAGTCCTACATTTAACTACTTGAATCAACAGTTTCGCCATGGGCCTTCATCACCAATGATCGGTCAAACCACATTTTCATTCCAAGCCCTGTAAGCAGTATACCGGTTATGATCATGAGCCACTCAATTTGGACAAAGTCTGCCAATGGGCCGAAAAATATCATTCCAATAGGAAATGCGGATGAGGCAATGATCGAAACAAGACTCATCACCCTACCAAGCTTTTCTGGCTCAACACTTTCCTGAAATAGTGTATAGGTCGGGGTATTAAAAAACGGGAGTCCGAGCCCCATGATGAGCATGGTGATACAATAAATCGGAAAATGGCTAACCACGCCTAAAAGCGCTGTTGTTACGCCAAACAACACACTAGCAAAAGCAATGGTCTTTATTTTCTGGTTAAAACCACCCCATACGGTGATGATGACGCCACCAAATAATGCGCCTAAACTAAAAGCAATTTCGATAGCAGTCAAATTGAGATAGCTTTCCCCAAATGTTCTAGTCACTTGGAGCGGAGACAGCATTGCTGCTGGAACAACCAAAATCATAAATATAGCGTAGTATGCAAGCATTTCCTTGATAAAAATATGATCTCTGACATATCGAATACCTTCTTTTAGTTCCACGATCACACTTGTTTGAACTTCTGAAGTCGTCCGCACAAGTGGGGGTACTTTCATGAGCGAGATAAGACTCACACCAATGATAGCAGTGATAATATCAATCATGAAAATCGTTTCCATTTGGGCAAATGCCAGAATGGCTCCACTGACCGCCGGTGCAATCAGCATACAACTGGATTGGATTGTACCAACTAAGCCATTCACGCGCAGTAGCTTATCTTGCGGTACAAACTGTGGTACCAGTGATGTCGTTGCCGGTGTTTGGATGCCCTGTCCTAACGAACGCACTGCTAAGATGACATACAATGTCCAGAGTTCCTCGTAGCCAAGTAAAAATGTAATCACTAATATAAAGGTAGCTGCTGCAATCATCAGATCAGATAGCATGACAATTTTTTTTCGATCATATCGATCTGCCCAAACCCCTGCAAAAAGTGAAATAATCAATTGTGGCACAAAACCACAAATTGCCGACAGTGTCATCTGAATGCCTGATTGTGTTGCTAAAGTTATATGCCAGATAATGGCGTACTGAACAAGCGATGAACCAAAAAGCGTAATCGCTATCCCAATTAAGTATAGTCTTGTATTTTTTATCCAGTTTGTTTCAATTAAAGTATTCATTCTTTCTCCTTGCGTAGTTTGTACTGTTAAAGTAAGCGGGCAACTATCCATACGTATGTTCTATTTCGTCTCAATATGATAATGTCAATGGTTAACTTGGTTTTCATTTGTCATAATACAAAAGCCAGCAGAATCAATGAAATTTGAAATCCAAACTAATTTCATTGAACAATGCTGGCTTCAATATGATTTTGATCCTAGTTTTGAACTTTTACAATCAGGTAACAGCCATATTTCTCAGTTGCTTAACTTCTTTTGGGTTTAATTCTCTTGTATCCCCGGGTTTCATATTCCCTAGTGTTAAGAAGCCATACTGCTCTCGCTTCAACTTCATCACAGGACAATGAATCGCTTCAAGCATGCGTCTAACTTGGCGATTGCGCCCTTCATGAATTGTTAGCTCAATAATCGAAGTCTTCTTTTTATCATCAAAAGACAGTATCTTAGCCTTCGCAGGAGCGGTTTTACCATCTTCCAACATGATGCCTTTTTCTAGTAAACGGATATGCTCACGCTTCGGAATGCCTTCTACTTTTGCCACATATGTTTTGTCAATTTCAAATTTTGGGTGCATCAACAAATTCGCAAACTCCCCGTCATTTGTCACAATCAAAAGACCAGAAGTGTTATAATCCAACCGGCCGATTGGATAAACACGCTCATTTATATGGTAGAAGAAGTCCGTAATCGTTTTGCGTCCCTTATCATCATTCACTGTTGACAGGACACCACGTGGTTTATACATCATAAAATAAACAGGCTCTTCTTTTTCAATTTGAACCCCGTTTACTTCTACTTTATCATTCACACCGACCCTCGTGCCTAGCTCGCGCACGACTTTTCCGTTAATTTTCACTTTTCCTTCTAAAATTAACGTTTCAGCACCTCGACGAGACGCTACACCCGCATGGGCCATCACTTTTTGTAACCGTTCCATTCTTTCACCTATTCCAATCTCTATTATCCTCTTATTGTACACTATTTCTGAAAATAATTGGTGAATAAATCAAATTTATCTACCAAAAAGCTATTGGAGCTGATCTGTGATCAGATGTCGAGATGAGGTGAAATGGAATCTTACCTATTCTCCAGTCGCTGGGCTAGGCGGACCTACTTCTTCAGCGGGCAGAGGTGCTATTTCTTTAACAGTCACATTCACGGTTTCATCGGTCTGATTACCAGCAGTGTCAGTAGCTGTGATTGTCACAACATACGCCATGGCCTTCTTGAGATCAACAACATTCATAAAATCTGAAGTAATGGTTGCGTCTTCCTCACTCTTTACATTGGCATCAAGATAGAAATCTACTTCGGACAGTATGATGCCCTTTTCATAAACCACGTCACCGCTGTAAGCGCTGGTGAAATAAAATCGCCTAGTGGTTGCGTAAGAGTGCCGGAGCAAGAGGTAGCAAAACTGCTACCAAATCCATCTTGCCTTAAGGTATAGCTAATGCTATTTTGATTGCTCAGCCTAGCCCAGCCCAGCCCACTGTACATAAGGTGCATCATAGCTACCACTATCACTTATTGTAACTGGTGGAATCAATTGTCCATCAAAACCTTTCGCAATATTCTCAATTGTCATTGAATCATCAATCTGAATTGCCGGATAGGAGATGTTTTGATATTCAAGTTCCAAATGATATATATCTGGGAAAATTGCATCATTTAATGGTGTTACGTCCGTTATTTCATTATATGTTAGATCCAGATAAGTCAGCTGAACAAGATTAGAAGCAGGGGAAACATTGCTAACTAGACTATGTGTTAATATCAAAGTATCTAGATTAACTAAATTGGATAATGGTGTTAGCTCACTGATTGGGTTTTTGATTCACGTCAATATTGATAAGTGCGTCAAGTACTGCATGCCTTCTAAACTTTCCACCCCTTTATTGACAATATGAATTTCTACAATCCCGTCTAAATCATCTTGAGACACAGTATTCGTTACTGATTTTGATAGTAAAGTGGCAATTTCCTTCGCCAAAACTGAATCAGTAAACACTTGATTGATAGGGGTTGCTGTAGCCAGAACTACTTTGCGCCTGCTGTTTTTACTTGGTCACTGACTATTTGATTCTCTTTAGCTAAGGCAATGCTCTTCGAATTGGTTGTCGTAACACTCCCTACTAGCAACAATGCAGTTAGTATTATTTTTCTTAAATTGTGCCTCCTCCTTCAAATTTTATTTAAAATGCCTCTAAGCTTTTAAAATGAGCTCAGAAGCGCTGTGTTGTTCCACAAAATTGATCTGGTGCTTACTAACAAATCTACAGTTGTAGCTTTTGCAATTTTGATTCAAATAATGCTCTTTGGTAATTGGTGACATGACCCTGTTCATGCACTCTCGCATTCACAATATTGCTACATTAAAAATGTGCTGGCCGATTCCCTAAGGAATTGACCAACACTCATTTGACACCTTTGCGAACAACATGTGCTATTTCCAAAAAAACATGACAATCAAAATCGAAGCAATAATGCCAATCAAATCCCCAATCAAAGCAATTTTTACCGAGTCGCCCATTTTTTTTATCCCAACGGCACCGAAGTATACTGTTAGGACATAAAATGTTGTATCGGAGCTAGCATGAATGGCTGAGGCAAGACGCCCAATCAGTGAGTCAGCACCATGCTCTTTTAATAAATCATTTGTCATCCCGAGTGCCGCATTACCAGAGATTGGCCTAACAATGGCGATTGGTGCAATCTCAGTAGGGATACCTAAAAAGTTAAATATTGGTGAAATAAAGTGTATCAGTAACTCAATGAGTCCTGAGGCACGGAATATGGAAATCGCTACCAACATACCAACAAGGTAAGGAATGATCGAAACTGCAATCGAAATCCCTTCCTTACCGCCTTCTACAAAATGATCATAGGCAGATACGCGCTTGAAAGTTGCATATACAAGTGTGATGACGATGATCATAGGGATCATCCAAGCAGAAACAGTTCCAACTAAATGCATCAGCTTTTCCCTTTCATTTTTCTCCTATAAAAATAAAATCGATCCACTAAAATGGTGAAAATCGTAGCAACCGCGGTCGCTAAAAATACCGGTCCAATTATATCTGTTGGGACAGCAGCGTGATTATTCATACGAATCAAAATCACTGTCGTTGGCAAAATTGTTAATCCAGATGTGTTCAAAGCAATAAAAGTGATCATTGAACGACTGGCTGTTTCCTTATCTTTATTCAAGGTTTGAAGCTGCTCCATTGCCTTCAGACCCAGAGGTGTTGCTGCATTTCCAAGCCCAAACATATTGGCAACGATATTTGAAAGGATATAGCCAAATGCTGGATGATCATCTGGGATTTCTGGAAATAATCGCTTGACAATAGGGAAAAACAACATCGTTAATTTCTTTAACAGTCCCGATGCCTCAGCAATTTTCATCATCCCTAACCAGAAAACAAGCACACTGATCAGCCCAATACAAATTGTAATTGCTTCTTTTGCACTATCAAAAATTGCAAGATTGACTTCATCAATTCTGCCAGTAACCATGGCATAGAGCACGCCAATGACACACATACCAATCCAGAAATAGTTAACCATTGAAATTCCCACCTAGAAAGATTGAAAGCAAATTAGAGAATATCGTGCTAAACTTGTCTTTAATCGGTTTTTTCACATAATAAATAGGCTTTGTCGCAACAATCTTTTCCCCGTTATAAAGCCTTGCTTCCCCAACCACATCAGGGATTTTCGTCTCATCCTCCCAGGCAGATGCTGGCTCGGTGAGCTGGTACACCACTTTCAACTGTTTGATCTCTCCACTTGTAGCTGGATAAACGAGATCAGCGCCCAAAAACAAATGATTTTTATAAAATTTATTGTCAATCCCATTAACCATACCCACTGATGCAAAATGATGTAGTTTGTAATTTTTAAAAGATGTTTCGAACATTTTTTTGTGATCATCCCAGTCATTCGGTGCATCAATCGTGACAGCTACTAAACTCATATCATTCTTGGTTGCAGTAGAGACAAGCGTGCGTCCAGCTTTTTTGGTAAACCCTGTCTTCCCGCCAGTCGCAAATGGATAAAGACCAGTAACTAGTTTATTTTTGTTTTGCCATAATCGATCCCACTTGCTATCTTTACTCGGAACAGTATGAGACTTTGCAGCAGTGATCGTTCTAAATTCCTCATTATTCATCGCATAACGCATCAGTTCCGCCATATCCTCTGCTGTTGAAACATGCTTGTCCCCATCATCCAACCCATGTGGGTTTGTAAAAGATGTATTGGTCATACCAATCCAAGCCGCTTTTTCATTCATCATGTGAACAAACCCAGGAATACTGCCACCAACTGTAATGGCAATCGCTTGTGCAGCATCATTACCAGATCGAAGCAAAAGGCCATACACGAGGTCACGCAATTTTATTTTTTCACCAACTTGTAAATAAATAGAAGAACCTTCTGTCTTAAGCATCTCTGGTGTAATCAAAACCATCTGCTCCATATCACCTGATTCAATCGCAATAATGGCGGTCATAATCTTTGTGATGCTGGCAATTTTTCGCTTGGTGTTGGCATCTTTGGTGTAGAGTATTCGGCCCGTATCTTGCTCCATCAAAATGGCACTTTTGGCGCTGACATAGATTGATTCAGCTTGAACAGGTTTGTCCAAAATGAGAATGCCCAAAAGAAACTGCCACGCGGTAATAGTGATGAAAATCCTACGTAAATATTTTTTCAATGTCCATTTCCCCTTATATCAAAAACTTCGTATTAAAAGGATATGCCCGTCCCATTGAAGTATGAAAAAAACACTGAACCAAAATTCAGTGTTTCCTCCCCTTACGCACTACAAATGTGCTCATATTGCTTCTTTTCCTGATCTTAGTCAAATTCCTCGCGCACATATGAGTAGGCAAAATATTTAAAATGTTACTAGAAACAGCACAAAAAGAGCAAACACTGAATGTTTGCCCCTTGCGTGAATAAAACACTTAAATTCGGCGGAATAGTTCTTCGAATCTCTGCACCATATATGGAATATCTTCAGTTGTAAATCGTAATCTAAGAACTGCTTCACTGTCGATATCCATTGCATCAGCAAGCATGGCGCCAACACCACCAACACGGCGATCAACTTCTAGGTAAACTTCAATTTCATTTTCTGACATTGGGCTGAAATAGATTTCAACTTCCTTGATTTTATCAGAGAAATGCGTTGAATACGCGTTGAATTCAATCTCTTGTATAAACGGTAATCTAGTTCTTGAATAATGCTTCGCTGCTTTATTGTTAATTTCTTTAATACGAAATCCCATTGATTCTAAGGCACTGACTGTGCTTGCAATTAATTTATTAGGTTTTACTGCAATAAAGTCAGTATCCGTTGGATCTACTGCATCTTTGACGTCAACCTTTGTCTGCACCCAAACAGTTCTTCTACCAAATGTAATTGGCGTTACCAATGGAATAGTCAATTGAAATGGAATTTCCTTTTTCTCATTTGCTTGAACAATAATTGTATCAGAAACTTGGATTTTCTGTAATTCACATGTGTATTTACGATCATCATGGAAGTAAGCAGTAACTAGAACAATCTTAATCGAATCTATTTTCTGTTCTACTTTCCCACCAGAAATGCGAACTGCGCCTTGCATAACTTCACCAATCGCATATTCGTCTTTTTCAAGCACGGTATCTACTTCTGTACCACCAATGCCTATAGTTGCTAAGAACTTTCCGAACCTCGACATATATTAAACCTCCTTGGCAATTTCAAATTTGCTCATTTATCGTATCATTGAGATACGCTTATTTCAATAACATTCTGAAATGATGTTTTTGGTCACAAAGCAGACAAAGAAAAAAGACTTCTAGAAGTCTTTTTTCTTTTTGTAAACGCTCAGATTATTTATACCCTTTATAAGCGTCTTTGTAGAGCTGTTCAAGTTCTTTCACGAGTGGCATACGTGGATTTGCTGTTGTACATTGGTCTTCGAATGCGCGGTCTGCAAGGTACGCCACTTTGTCCATAAATGCTTTTTCATCGATTCCTTGTTCTTTAATACTCATTTTGATATCTAGCTCTTTTGCAAGCTTATTGATTGCGTCAATTAAGCTGTTAACACCTTCTTGTGTTGTTGATGCTTTCAGGCCAAGCATTTTAGCAATTTGAGCGTATTTCTCATCAGCAATAAAGTATTTGTACTTTGGAAATGCTGTGAATTTAGTTGGTTTTGAAGCATTATAGCGAATAACATGCGGTAGAATAATCGCATTTGCACGGCCATGTGGAACATGGAATTCTGCACCTAACTTATGCGCCATACTGTGATTAATGCCTAAGAAAGCGTTGGCAAATGCCATACCGGCAAGTGCTGATGCATTGTGCATTTTCTCGCGTGCAACTTCGTTTCTACCATCTTTATAAGCAGTTGGTAGGTGCTTAAATACGAGTTCAATGGCCTTCATTGCCAATCCATCTGTATAGTCATTTGCCAACACACTGACATAAGCTTCGATCGCATGTGTTAATACATCAAGACCTGTATCAGCTGTAATAGATGCTGGTATCGTTTCAGTAAATTGCGGATCGATGATCGCGATATCTGGTGTTAATTCATAATCAGCTAATGGGTATTTCACGTTGTTTTCTTTATCAGTAATAACAGCAAATGGTGTTACTTCTGATCCTGTTCCAGACGTAGTTGGAATCGCAACAAACTGCGCTTCTCTGCCTAATTTCGGGAAGCGGTAAGTACGTTTACGGATATCCATAAACTTCTGCTTCGGTCCAAACAAAGTAGTCTCTGGGTACTCATAGTATAACCACATGGCTTTTGCAGCGTCCATTGCTGAACCACCACCGAAAGCAATAATCGTATCTGGCTTAAATGCAGACATCTTTTTGGCACCAATCGCGACTGTTACATCAGATGGATCAGGTTCTACATCGCAGAATACTTCAATGTTGACAGGTGTTGAACGCGCATATAGATGTGATTTGACAACTTCAACATATCCTAAATCGACCATTGCACGGTCAGTAACAATAAATACTTTGTTTACATTCGGTAACTTTTGTAGGTATTGTGTTGAATATTTTTCGAAAAAGATTTTTGGTGGAAGTTTGAGCCACTGCATATTGGTATTTCGTCTCCCAACTTTTTTAATATTTAGTAGGTGAATCGCTGTTACATTGGAAGAAACTGAGTTCTTTCCGTATGAACCACACCCCAAAGTAAGTGAAGGAATGAAAGAATTATAAACATCACCAATACCACCAAATGAAGATGGTGAGTTACAAATGATTCTACAAGCTTTCATGCGAAGTCCAAATTGCTTTTGGATCTCTTCGTTATCACTATGAATAACTGCTGAGTGGCCAAGACCGCCAAGTGTCAGCATGTCTTCTGAGAATTTCATCCCTTCTTCTGTATTGGCAGATTTAATCATTGCCAATACCGGGCTCAATTTTTCTCTTGTTAGTGGCTCTGATGCGCCAACTTCTGGGCATTCGATGATGAGGATTTTTGTATCTTCATCTACTTCAATTCCAGCTAATTTCGCAATATGGTGTGCAGACATACCAACAATATTTGCATTGACCGCACATGTGTGCTCATTGATCACTAATTTTTCAAGTTTCGCTTTATCTTCTTTAGTAGCAAAATAACAATTATTAGCTATTAACTCATCTTTTACTTCTTGATAGATTTCTTTATCAACAATAACCGCTTGTTCTGATGCACAAATCATCCCATTATCAAATGTTTTTGAGAGAATAAGATCATTAACAGCTCTTTTGACTTCAGCAGTTTTCTCAAAGTAGCAAGGTACATTTCCAGGTCCAACACCTAATGCCGGTTTCCCAGTGCTGTACGCTGACTCAACCATTGCAGCCCCACCAGTTGCTAAGACAAGCGCTACACCTGGGTGATTCATTAGTTGTTTAGTTGCTTCTAATGAAGGCGTTTCAATCCACTGGATCGCGTGTTTTGGTGCACCAGCTTCAATTGCTGCTTCAAGAACAACTTTAGCCGCTTCTCTACTACACTTTTGCGCAGATGGATGGAATGCAAAAATAATTGGGTTTCTTGTTTTCATGGCAATAATAGATTTGAAAATAGTTGTCGAGGTTGGGTTGGTTGTTGGTGTAACACCAGCAATAACGCCAACTGGTTCTGCGACTTCAATAATACCAGACTGTACGTCTTCTGAAATAACGCCAACTGTTTTGTTGTATTTAATAGAATTCCAGACATATTCAGATGCGAACATGTTTTTAATAATCTTATCTTCATAAACACCGCGTCCTGTTTCTTCTACGGCCATTTTTGCTAGAGGCATATGCTGATCTAGTGCTGCAAGTGCCATTTTATGAACGATTGCATCGATCATTTCTTGATTAAAAGAGTCAAACTGTTTTAAAGCCGCTTGCCCTCTTTCTACTAGTGAGTCGACCAATTTAGTTACATCAACTGTTTCTTTTACTGGTTTTTCTTTAACTTTTTCCATCGTTTTGCTCCTTTTGCTATGGTATATATATAGCTTACCAAAAAAGTCTAGCTTTTAAATCCCAAAAATATGTATAATTTGTTAACAAAATTAGTTTTGTGACGAAAAATTTCTCAAAAAAAGAACCATTAT
>JAVBKE010000042.1:0-18607 GCA_031554185.1 Caryophanales bacterium | reverse complement strand
AAAAACTAACAAAATAATCAGTGCTGGCTCTAACAAAAGGTTGAGTAAATTTTTTGTTAGAACCACACAGATCTTCTTGTTAGTTTTCGTAAGATTGATTGTTCACATCATGTCAACAAAACGTTCGGTGATTGAGTGGATTATTCCGTTACTTCACTTGCTTCCACAACTGCTTCATCAGTATCAAGTCCATAAGCGGCACGAATTTTGTCAGAAATTTCTAGGCAGATATCTTTATTCTCTTTCAAGAATAGTTTTGCGTTCTCACGCCCTTGTCCAAGTTTTTCGCCGTTATAAGCATACCAAGCACCGCTTTTGGCAATGATATCCATCTCACTCGCAAGGTCAACAATCTCACCTTCTCTGGAGATACCCTCTCCGTACATAATATCAACTTCAGCAATTTTGAACGGTGGTGCTACTTTGTTTTTGACAACTTTTAGCTTTGTCTTGTTACCAATGATATCAGTCCCACTTTTCAACTGCTCGCCACGTCGAACCTCTAACCGCACAGTAGCGTAGAATTTCAATGCTCTTCCACCTGGCGTTACTTCAGGGCTACCAAACATAACGCCTACTTTTTCACGAATTTGGTTGATAAAGATGGCAATTGTATTTTGTCTATTAATTGATCCAGACAATTTACGCATTGCTTGTGACATCAAACGAGCTTGCAAGCCAACATGGCTATCTCCCATGTCGCCCTCAATCTCAGCTTTTGGAACTAAGGCTGCTACTGAGTCAACAACAATAATCTCCACAGCGCCACTTCGAACAAGTGTCTCAGCAATTTCTAGTGCTTGCTCACCAGTGTCTGGTTGTGACAGCAATAACTCATCGATATTAACGCCTAATTTTTGTGCATAAACTGGGTCTAGTGCGTGCTCAGCATCAATAAATGCTGCAATACCACCACGTGCTTGCACTTCGGCTATTGCATGAAGTGCAACCGTTGTCTTCCCACCACTCTCAGGTCCGTAAATTTCGATAATACGGCCACGCGGGTAGCCACCAACCCCAAGTGCAGCATCTAGCGCAAGCGAACCACTTGGACATGTTGCCACACGGCGTCCAGTGTCTTCGCCCAATCGCATAATTGACCCTTTGCCAAATTGTTTTTCAATATCTAAAAGCGCTTTATCTAGCGCTGCTTTACGTTTATCTGTTGACATTTATTCTTCCTCCAAAAGCTCATAATATGTTTCCATGCATTTTATTATACATGGGATATGTCAGAAGCACAAGAAAAAAATCGAACATTCATTCGTAAAAATTTTTCATCAATTATTGTATTTTTTCAACTTCAGTTATGCTTTGTTTTTTTCCGCATAAAATCCATTTCAAGTTTGAAGTTTAAGGCCAAAAAAATTTTTTTAACTTTTTAAATCATGATGACAGTAAAAACTGCATTCTACTCCAATAAATAGAATAGACGCAGTTCGTTTGGGTAAAATTTTACCCAAAGTAATGTCTTAGTTTAGTTCTTTTAAAAGAAAATAACAGGCGTGTTTCATGCTTCTAATGCGGTTGCTTGAGCGTCTATTTCCTAGATGTAGTTCTTTGACCTTTGTCGTGCCATCTCGAAATGCGAAGCCAAGGTACACGGTGCCCACAGGCTTGCCTTCTAGTTCGCTAGGGCCAGCCACACCGGTAAAGCTTACGCCAATGTCAGTGTCAAATTTCTCTCTGACACAGCTTGCCATTTCGATCGCACATTGCACGCTTACAACACCATATGTGTCAATTGTTGAGGCTTTGACACCCAATATTTTCTCCTTTGCCTGGTTGGAATAGGTGACAATTCCGCCTTTGAAGATAGCGCTCACGCCTTGAAGGCTTGTTAATTCTTGCTGGAACAAACCGCCTGTTAAGCTTTCTGCCGCAGCAATTGTCATATCCTTTTCTTGTAATTTCGCGTAGCATTCCTCTAGTAGCGAGGTATCATCATAGCCGTAGAAAAATTCACCGACTCGGTCTAAAATTTGGCGTTCTGCCTGATCGATGAGTGACAATGCCTCTCTTCGGTTACTTGTCTTTGCCGTAATTCTCAGCGTGACTTCTCCATCAGATGCTAATGGTGCAATAGTTGGATTGGTTTGGTTGTCCAATAGATCAACAATTTCTGTTTCCAGAGCCGCTTCACCAATGCCAAAGAATCGAAGTACCCTTGAGACAATTGAAGATTGATCTTCTTGAATAGTTAGCAAATAACTTGTTCCAAACTGGGCAAACATTGGTTCCATTTCTGATGGTGGCCCGGGCAGTAAAATATAAGTACGTCCATTCCTTGAAATCGCCATGCCGGGTGCCATACCATTCAAATTAGGAAATACTGTACTGCCCTCTAAAATTAAAGCTTGCTTTTTGTTGTTCTCAGTCATTTCGCGGCCAGATCGCACGAAAAATTCCTCAATTGCTGTTAGTGCTTCTTGATCTGAAACGAGATTCAGCTTCAAATGATCGGCAATGGCTTCTTTCGTTAAATCGTCTTTTGTTGGTCCAAGGCCACCGGTGACAATCACTAAATCAGAGCGTGTTTCCGCCACTTCAAGTGCCTGAACAAGACGCGTGCTGTTATCACCTACCACCGTGTGGTAAAATACATTCACACCCAAAAGTGCTAACTTTTCAGAGATAAAACGTGCATTCGTATTGACGATTTGCCCTAATAATAGTTCTGAACCTACTGCTATAATTTCTGCATTCATCTTCAAGTCCCCATCTCTGTTTATGAACTTCGATCAAAAATATTCCTAATGAAAATCATTATAACAAATCTATAACCATTTATCGCCTAAAAAGAAATGAGGAGTAGCCGCAATGCACAGCTACTCCATTATTTTAATCATAAGCTAGTCTTTATTTTGAATTTAAGAATGTATGTCTATTCACCCAGTAAATGTCCCAGCCTGACCACATTGTAATTACTACAGCAGCAAACATTGCGATGTCATCCATTGGAATTCCAATGAGACTAAACGGTATGTTATGTAGTAGACAGATCGTCACTGCAATGATTTGGATCCATGTCTTAATCTTTCCTAGCATAGCCGCTGCTACCACTTCACCTTCGCCTGCAAGGACTAGGCGTAGACCAGTCACTGCAAATTCACGAGAAATGATCAAGGCTGCCATCCATGCGTATGTATAGCCAAGATCAACCAAGATAATTAGCGCAATACTAATCAATAGCTTGTCTGCTAGTGGATCAAGAAACTTTCCTAAATTTGTGACTAAATTATTCTTGCGGGCAATGTATCCATCGACCCAATCTGTTACTGATGCTATGACAAATATCAATGTTCCGACAAGATGTGAAACTGCTAACGATTCATCGCCGATAGCGATTTCTCCCCAATCTGGTACCAACATGACATACATAAACACTGGTAACAATAAAATACGAGAGATCGTTATTTTATTTGGTAAATTCATGTTCTGCGCTCCCCTAGCGAAAAATTACTTGATGTTTTTGATTGTGACTGTTTGCGGCAAACTTAGGTTAAGACCAGCTTGGTATTCCACCAATTGATCGTTCACATAGATCTGCGTGCTTGCAGCACTCCCCGTTTTAATTGTAACAACTGTTTCTGCAGTCATATCAAATTCTTGAAACTGTGCGTTGCTTAACGTTCCTTGATAGATTTCTTCATTGGCTGAATTTTTCACACTCACCCATGCTGTGCCCGTTGACACTACTTTCAACTTAAATGTTGGTGCGTTGGTTACTTCGTAAGTGGAAGATTTCTGGTCAGTTCCGATGCCAGTGGGTGTGATAACTTGAACTTTAGCTGGTGGTTCTTTACCCGCTTCTTGTTTGTCTTCCTTATCTTGGTCCTGATCCGCACTTTCATTAGTATCAGCATTCGAAGCTGGCTTCTTCTCTGATTCGTCTACGAATTTCTCTTCACTACCATTATCCACTACTGGTCCAGCTTCATCACCATTTGAATAATTGCTGAAGAATGAATACATCAGCACAACCCCTACAAGTACAAACAGGAGCAATAGTACTTTAGGCACTAGCTTCAGCCACTTAGAGTTATCAACCTGGGTCGTTGCCTGTGCGTGTGGTGGAATGGCACCAACGGCCTCCTCTTCCACATTGACGATAGGTACGTCTTCTCCATACGCGATCATCAATTCATCGGCATTAACATCAACCAACTCTGCATACTGCTTCACAAAAACCCTAACGTAGAATTTTCCCGGTAATAATTCAAACTGGTCATCCTCTATTGCTTGAAGAAACCTTTTTTGAATCTTCGTTTGTTCCTGAATATAATCAAGGCTATAGCCTTTTTCTTCCCTTGCGGTTTTTAAAGTACCACCCAAACTCATATTTACACCCACTCTACTCTAAATCAAATGTTCCAAAATTATCTTCACCGAATTGTAAACCGCTCCCGTGATGTGTAATATCCTCATCCAAACTATTTCGCAGCTCAATCATGTAATCAAAATCATTAATCTTATATTTTGTATTTTGACAGAAAATATCCGGATGTTCAACAACTAAAATGCTTTCTCGACCAATTATTTCATGAACGAGTTGCAAATGCTTTCCTGAAGCATGAATTGTCGAGACAATACCATCAATGATAAAAATGTTTTCTTTGCCATATTCATTTCCAAATAATGTGTCACGCATGGTTTGTTTAAACAGCGTTGATGAAACAAACACCCATTGTTTATTGGCACTGACACAAGCCGCAACGACCGATTCTGTTTTACCAACCCGCGGTAATCCTCGTACACCAATCAACTTTTTCTGCTTTCCTGGTTCTTTAAAAACCTCAGCCAGGAAATCAACTAGAATGCCGATCTCATCTCGCGTAAAGCGATAAACCCCCAGTTTTTGTTCGTCCTGGAGTATGAAACGCCCATGCCTTACCGCCAAACGATCTATTAGCTCTGTCTTACGAATTTTAATCAATTTTATTGTTTCCATAGTTTGCAAAATTGATGCTAACACTTGAACTGATTCTTCATCGTTCGCAGAAATCAAAATTCCACTACGGTTATGATGAAAACCGTTAATGGTTTCGATGTTAATTTTTAAATAGCCCATCAGTGATGCGATTTCACCCAACAAACCTATTTGGTTGTGAACAATCTCGTATTCGACATAGTAGTTGATTGTCATTAACTCACCATCTTTTATCATAAATGATTTCAAGAGAATATTCAAAGAGATATTTTAAACGAGTAGCCAAACACAATTACATTTATATCCAATTTTTTTGTTTTCTTATCAATAAACTATCGCTCATCAGTCTATTTAAGAACGGTTTGCCACATTTACTTGCTAACCTAAGGCTTCAAATAAACCCTTACGACATCAATTTTCATGATAAAAAAAGCTGAAATTACATATACCAACCGCCGTTAACGGATAAAATCTGACCTGTGATATAACTCGCCTTATTAGACAGCAGAAAGGAAACAAGGTTCGCAACATCTTGCGGTGTCCCCAGTCTACCGAGAGGTATTTGATCCGTTATTTCCTCCAGCTCATCATTGGAAAAGTCGGCTATCATCCTTGTGTCTATTGCACCAGGTGCCACAGCATTGACATTGATAGCAGATGGGGCTATTTCCTTCGCTAAAGCTTTGACGAACGAATTCTGTCCACCTTTGACCGCAGAATAGAGCGCTTCACATGAAGCACCTACTTCACCCCAGATAGATGAGATAAAAATAATGCGACCAGACTTCCGGGCAATCATTTTTTTTACCAGCGTTTGGGTGATGAGTAGCGGTGCAGTAAGATGCTGCTGAATGACGTTCTCTGCTTCGCTGGGCTCTATTTCCGTGACCAGCCCGTAACTACTCACGCCATGGGCGAAAACAACCATGTCGATCGCTTCAACTGCCCTGACTACCGTTTCGACGCCATCACTTTCTGATAGATTGGCACAAATGGGTATCACTGATGTAGCCGATTGCTCTCCCAGTGCGATCAACTGGTTGATTGAATGTTCATTGTTATGATAATGAGCATAGAGATGGCATCCTGCAGCCAGTAAGTCTCTCGCAATCGCATACCCTATATCTCCACTCGCACCTGTTACTAACACATGTTTCCCCTTCATTAGCGCTACTCCTTTCAATTTGTAATGATAGACCCAAACAATATTTTATAAAAGACAAAACTATTATCCAACCATTGTGGCTGGATAATAGTTAGTTGGTCAGTTTCAATTAATCAACGTTTGCCTTTGATATACGGAACACCAGATGCAGCAGGTGCCTCTGATCTCCCTATAAATCCGGCTAATGCAAGAATCGTAAGTACGTATGGAAGGATGAATAGGAAGTACGGCGGAATGTCTTGGATGACTGGCAAGAATGACCCGATGATCGAGAGTGATTGTGCTAGGCCAAAGAATAAAGCCGCTCCTAGTGCCCCTAACGGATTCCATTTACCAAAGATCATTGATGCAAGAGCGATGAAACCTTGTCCAGAAATTGTACTGTGTGAAAAGTCATATGTGATTGTTTCTGCATAGACCGCACCACCGACAGCTGCAAATGCGCCACTGATAATGACTGCTACATAGCGCATTTTATTGACGTTAATTCCCATTGTATCTGCTGCCATTGGATGCTCTCCTACTGCACGAAGGCGAAGCCCAAATGGTGTTTTGAAAATAATAAACCAAGAAACGACTGCAAGGCCAAAGGCAATCCAAGTTGTCCAATATGTGTCTTGAAAGAAGAGCTCCCCTAAAACAGGAATATGTTCAAGAATCGGAATATCTGTTGTTGCTAATGGCTCAGTAATCTTTCCTGTTTCACCTGCACCGTAGATCTGTTTAACAAAATACATAGAACCTGCAAGTGCTAACATGTTCAGCGCAACACCACTGACAACTTGTTCAGCACGAAGCGTTATGGAAGCAACAGCATGTAAAACGGAAAATAGCATCCCAGCTATCATTGCTACCAAAATGGCTATCCATGGCGTTGCACTTCCAAATGTATCAACAAATGTGAGGTTGAAAATGATCGCTGTACAAGCACCTACTGTCATTATTCCCTCAAGGGCAATGTTTACAACACCAGCACGTTCACAGAAAACGCCACCAAGAGCTGTAAAGATCAACGGTACAGAAAATAACAACATATTCGGAATTACAATGTATAGAATGTCATAGAAACTCATTTGATCCGCTCCTTTTTCCCAATTTTATCAAGAAAGTAGCGAATCAAGTAACTGATTGCCACAAAATAGATGATTGTCGCAATAACAATCCCAATGACTTCTGTAGGTGCAACAATTGTGAAGCCATAATCAGCACCACCCACTTTGAGACCAGCAAAAAGGAAAGCAGATAATAGGATTCCAAATGGGTTATTAGCCCCTAACAAGGCAACTGCGATACCATCGAATCCAATTCCATTGAAGCTTGAGGCGTTTGCCATGTAACCGAATCCGCCAAGACCTTCCATTGCACCAGCTAGACCTGCTAGGGCACCTGAAATCATCATCGAGTAGACAATATTCTTTTTAACATTAATACCCGCATACTGTGAAGCGTATTGGTTGTAGCCAACCGCTCGGAGCTCATACCCTTTTGTTGTTCTTTCCATGAAGAACCATGTTGCAACCACACAAATAATCGCAATAACGATCCCCCAATGCATGCTTGAATTATCTGTCATGTTTTTCAAGAAATCCGATTTAAGTGATGCAGTCGCTGCAACATCTTCTGTTCTAACACCGTTATCAGTTAGCACATCTGAAATAATGAAGTTTGCCGTATGGAGGGCAATGTAGTTCATCATAATAGTGACAACAACTTCATGGACACCTCTTGTTGCCTTCAATATTCCAGGAATGAATGCCCAAAGTGCACCTGCCGCAGCTCCCGCTAGAATCGCAAGTGGAAGATGAACGATCATTGGCAAGTCAAATGCACTTCCGACAATTACAGATGCTAACATCCCCATGATAAATTGACCTTCAACACCAATGTTGAAAAGTCCTGACTTAAATGCAAAGGCAACTGCAAGACCAGCTAAAATCAGTGGTGTTGCCTTCCGGACAACTTCTCCAATATTATAAGCTTCTCCAAAGATACCATTCCATAGTGCTTTGTACCCTTCAACAGCATCGTATCCACCCACTGTCATAATGATTGCACCAACAATCAATCCAAGGATAACAGCAATCACTGGTATCAGTATATTTTTCAAACGATTATTCATGGGTTGCCTCCTTATCTGACAATTTGGTACCTGCCATCAGTAAGCCCAATTCCATTTCTGTCACTGACTTCGGATCAACAACAGCAATAATACGCCCATCACTGATCACTGCAATCCGATCACTGACATTCATGATTTCCTCTAATTCAAATGAAATGAGTAGAACCGCTTTACCATTATCACGTTGCTCGATGATTTTGTGGTGAATATACTCAATTGCCCCAACATCAAGACCCCTTGTTGGTTGTGAAGCAATTAAAAGTGCTGGCTCCCGATCAATTTCACGCGCAATAATTGCTTTCTGCTGGTTCCCACCAGATAAAGATCGTGCCGGTGAAGTTTCACTTGGTGATCGAACATCATATTTTTTAATTAGTTCTCTCGATTTTCTTTTGATAGCAGTGAGATTTAAAATCCCCTTGTTCGAGTAAGGCTTTTTATAATAGGACTGCAAAACCATATTTTCTGATAGTTGAAAATCGAGCACAAGTCCATGCTTGTGACGATCCGCCGGAATATGCCCCACCCCTGTTTCAGTGATCTGACGAGGTTTCTTTCCTTGCACTTCCTGACCATTGATCGAAATGACACCCGAATCTACTTTAGTTAGACCCGTGATTGCCTCAACTAGCTCTTTTTGTCCATTTCCATCGATTCCAGCGATACCGACAACTTCTCCAGCTCTTACGTTCAGAGACAAATCTTTTAATATACTTACCTGGCGATCATCTTTCACGCACAGATCTTTAATTACCAGCACATCATTGCTTGGTTTTGCAGGAATCTTTTCCGTTTCAAAAGAAACTTCTCTACCAACCATCAAGTTAGCTAGTTCATGTTCAGTGGTATCTGCAACCGTTACCGTGTCAATTCCTTTTCCTTTACGGATAACCGTCACACGGTCACAAACTTCCATAATTTCTTTCAGTTTATGTGTAATGAGAATAATGGACTTGCCTTCTTTGACAAGATTTTTCATAATCACAATTAATTCTTCAATCTCCTGTGGTGTCAGAACAGCGGTTGGCTCATCAAGTATGACAATTTCCGCACCACGGTAAAGCGTTTTAATAATCTCAACCCGTTGTTGCATACCAACTGAAATCTGTGAAATTTTCGCATGTGGATCTACTGATAGGCCATACTTAGATGAAAGTTCAGTTAATTTCTTTGCAGCAGTACTCTCATCTAAGAACCCTGCCTTTGTTTCTTCCTTACCTAAAATCACATTTTCCGTTACAGTAAATGGCTTTACAAGCATAAAATGTTGATGCACCATCCCGATTCCAAGATCATTCGCGATATTTGGGTTTGTAATCTTAACTGTTTGTCCATTTACCTTTATTTCGCCGGCTTCTGGTTGGTAGAGACCAAAAAGTACATTCATCAAAGTTGACTTCCCGGCACCATTCTCACCAAGAAGCGCATGGATCTCGCCTTTTTTCACTTGTAATGTAATATTATCATTGGCAACAAAACTACCAAATTCCTTGCGAATTCCCAACATTTCGATTGCATAATCCAAGAAAAGCACGCCCCCCAAATTTGATTTTTAACTCTATCTTTCTAAAGTTTACACAGTGAGCGTATATATGTACAGAAAAAATTATTCTCTCATAAAAAAAAACGATATTAACCTCAAAATTTCCCAAACAATAACCATATTAATTTTAAAAATTTATGAAGTACGAAAAAACCATACAAATTTCCTCTTAAGTAGAAGGTTGACATTTTGGATTGAAACTACTGCTTCGGAGCTGCTATTAAGCATTTATTTCCCTCACTACCCGCTTGCTAAGGCCCGAGAGATCGATAGTAAGTTTTTGCCCAGCCCATATGATATAATACTAAAATTAAGAACATATAGGTGGTACAAATGGCTAAACAAAAAAAACGATCTCGACGAAAAAAAAATCTAGGTGTTGTCAGAACACTTCAATTCGAAGTAGTTGGTTTAGTTCTACTGACTTTTTCTATTATTTCTCTCGCCAATCTCGGGAATGCTTCTAAAGCTGGTAGGCTCGTTGCAGAATTTTTTATGGGTGAATGGTCATTCATTCTTCTTTTAGGACTACTAATCCTTAGTGTTTATCTCATTTATAAACGCCAAGTGCCAGATTTCCTGAGTCAGCGCTTATTTGGGGTCTATTTGATTACTATAGCAATTCTATTATTGGTTCATATTTCAGCGGTCACCAATCATTCAATTCCATACGATAATGATCATCGGAGTGTCATCCTGCAAACTTGGGAACATTTCTGGACCAATGTGTCTAATCCGGCAGAAAATCTTGAACTCGGTGGCGGGATGATTGGTGCCATAGTTTATGCAACTTCTGATTTTCTTTTTGATACAGCAGGAAGTAAAATTGTGGCAGTGATTATGGCGATCATCGGTTTTGTATTAATCACCAATTTAAGTATTAAGGACACAATGGTCAAGGGGTTAAGACCCTTCTTTCGTTTCACTAGAAAACAATGGCGCGCAATAAAAGCAGATGTGAAGGAGCATTTCACAGATATTGATGATGATGAAACCGAAGAACAAGTGGCATCTAGCAAAGTTAAACAGCCAGACAATGACCAAGTTGTCACAATCCCGCTTGAAGTAGAGCCTAAGGAAATTGTCATCTCCGACTTCAGCAATCATGTTACTGCGGAAGTAATCGATCAGCAGCCAATCCCATTAGAGCCACTCACTGGATCACAAAATCAGGTTGAAACTGAAAATGTTGATTATGTACTCCCACCAATTGGACTACTTGGTTTAGCTAAAAAAGTTGACCAAAGAAAAGCGATGGCAAAAATTAATCAAAATGCAAAAAAACTAGAGCAAACGTTGCAAAGCTTTGGCGTCAATGCCAAAGTAACACAAATCCATCTTGGACCTGCTGTAACGCAGTACGAAGTTTATCCCGAAGCCGGGGTCAAAGTGAGCCGTATTGTCGCACTCACAGATGACATCGCCCTTGCCCTTGCCGCCAAAGATATTCGAATCGAAGCGCCAATTCCCGGGAAATCTGCGGTAGGTATCGAGGTGCCAAATGCTGAAGTCTCGATGGTTTCATTGCGCGAAGTACTTGAAACAGCGGAAGATCGCAAGAAAAATATTTTGAAGTTCTCATTAGGAAGAGATATTTCTGGTGCACCAATTACAGCAGAACTGAACAAGATGCCCCATTTACTTGTGGCGGGATCAACAGGAAGCGGAAAAAGTGTCTGTATTAATGGCATCATCACCAGTATTCTCATGAATGCAAAACCCCATGAGGTCAAAATGATGATGATTGACCCGAAAATGGTCGAACTAAATGTATATAACGGAATTCCTCATTTATTGGCACCAGTTGTGACTGATCCAAAAAGAGCAGCGCAAGCATTAAAGAAAATTGTCAATGAAATGGAGCGACGTTACGAACTATTCTCAGCTACTGGAACCCGGAACATTGAGGGCTACAATGAAAATGTTCGCAAACATAATTTAACAGAGGAAATCAAACAGCCACAACTTCCGTTTATTGTTGTACTCGTGGATGAGTTAGCAGATCTGATGATGGTAGCCTCATCTGATGTTGAAGATGCCATTATCCGTCTTGCCCAAATGGCACGTGCTGCTGGCATTCATTTAATCATTGCAACACAACGACCATCTGTTGACGTCATCACTGGAATTATTAAAGCTAACATTCCGTCGCGAATCGCTTTCGCTGTGTCTTCGAGTATCGACTCGCGCACCATTTTAGATATGGGCGGTGCAGAAAAATTACTTGGTCGTGGCGATATGCTGTTCTTCCCTGTTGGTGCTTCAAAGCCTGTTCGTGTTCAAGGCGCGTTTTTGTCAGATCAAGAAGTTGAAAATATTGTTGATTACGTCATCGCTCAACAAAAAGCACAATACCAAGAAGAGATGATTCCAAATGAAGTTGAAGCTATCGATCCAAATTCAGAAACAGACGAACTTTATAATCAGGCGGTCGAATTAGTTGTTGAAATGCAAACCGCTTCCGTTTCCTTGTTGCAGAGAAGATTTCGTATTGGCTACTCTCGCGCTGCTCGTCTAATTGATCAGATGGAAGAAAGGTACGTGGTTGGTCCTTATGAAGGTAGTAGACCGCGAACTGTCTTGATAACAAAAAATAATGAAAAAGTGGATTAATTTTTAGATTTCGATCAAAACCCCATAATTCCAACGCAAAAACACGAACGATTTATGAATAATTTGTAACAACGATTCAACAGAAAGTATTAATAGTTTATTTTTTGTAGAAATAATGCTAAATTTAAGATGGTATATAACTTCGAGCCAGAAGTTTCTATCAGTCAATTTTTGGAGGAGGAAATTAATTTTGAAAAAACTGAGTGTATTCTTACTTATTTTGATGGTCTCAACGGCTACCATTCTTAGCGGGTGCGGCAGTAGTGATGACAAAAAAGAAGCAGATCCAGCAAAAGAACCAAAAACAGATTATAAAGTTTCAATGGTTACAGATGTTGGTGGTGTTGATGATAAGTCATTTAACCAATCAGCTTGGGAAGGAGTTCAAGCTTACGGTAAAGAAAACAATTTAGAAAAAACCGTAGGTTATGACTATGCTGCTTCAAAGAAAGACGATGAATATGTACCAAATCTAACAAAGCTAGCAAAAGCAGACTTTGATCTTGTATTCGGTGTTGGTTTCTTAATGGAAAAAGCTGTTGCTCAAGCGGCAGATGAAAATCCAGATACTGATTTCGCAATCGTTGATGCTGTTGTTGACAAGCCAAATGTTGCAAGTATTACTTTTGCTGAAGAAGAGGGATCATTCCTTTGTGGCGTCGCTGCTGCAATGACAACAAAAACGAAAAAGGTAGGATTTGTTGGCGGTACTGACACACCAATCATTAATAAATTTGAAGCAGGATTTACTGCTGGTGTTCATGCAGTTGACCCGACAATTGAAGTCGTATCTAACTATACAGGTGCATTTGATAAAGCTGAGTTAGGCAAAGCTGCCGCTTCAGCAATGTATAAGTCTGGTGTCGATGTTATCTTCCAAGCTGCTGGTGCAACTGGTAAAGGCGTATTCTCTGAGGCAGTTAGTCTTAAAGAAGCAGATCCTTCAAGAGATGTATGGGTAATTGGTGTCGATAAAGATCAATACGAAGATGGATTATTAAAAGATGGTGAGACAAGCGTTACTTTAACTTCTATGATGAAACGTGTTGATGTTGCTGTTCAAGACGTTGCCAACAAAGGAAAAGAAGGAGACTTCCCTGGAGGAGAAACACTTGTTTATGATTTAGAATCTGGTGGTGTTGGCCTCTCTGAATCTGACCAAAACCTAACTCCAGAAATCAAAACTGCTGTAGATGATTATACGCAAAAAATTATTTCAGGTGAGATCGTTGTCCCAACTGAAGTAGTAAAATAATATTTTTAAAGAACAAGCACAACACGGTTAACGTATTGTGCTTGTTCTTTTATATGTTAAAGCCTGAACAAATTTACTCCATCCTTTCACAACATGATGAAAAACCACATTAAAGTTATTTCCCTCTTGTATTTATAGTTGGGCAAAACAACTGATCTATTAACACACAACTGATGTCATTCATTTCACGCGAGATAACTTTCGGCTGGATTACTGCAAGCAAGATGCGTCATTTTCGTTTTGATCTATTTCACTACTAACGCATTCTAAAAGGATTCCACCATAATTGATGGATTGCCATCTCTATCAACAGCGATACTCTTATAAAATCAAAACATTCTGGCTCACAATACTGACCAGATTATAGAGAAAAAAGGAGTCGCAACTACAAGTACTAGTTACGACTCTCCTTCTCCACGCTCCAGAGGCTTTATCATCCTTCAAATCTGTGATCTTTTATGGTCCTGACCCTGGTGATCCAAGTGCGAACGCCATTGCCGTGCCAGGCGCAACCTCTGTTCCAGCTGCAATTGACTGCGAAACGACATAGCCCTCTCCGTCGAAATTAACTGGCATTTGAAACAGATTAGCAAACGCCATGACATCACGAGATGACCATCCAATCACATTTGGCATTTTCACCGGCCCTTCTCTAACCACAAAAATACGTTGTTGCGGCTGGATCGACTCTCCTGCTGCTGGAGACTGCGCGATCACTTTCCCCTCTGATGCACCAAGTTTAACAACCTCCACACTTGGGTTAGTTGCCGTGAAACTGGACATTGACTCTGCTTGATCTGCTACAAAATCCGGCATTGTGACAGTAGTTGGGCTTGGTGTTGTTCCTGGGTCGATATTCAAATATTTTAACGTTTTATTCATAACAGGCTTAAAAATCATTGAAACAGGTAATGAACCTGGCTGGTTTTCTTTCAAATGAGGCTGCTTAACAGCCACATACATAACGATTTCAGGGTCCTCAGCAGGTGCCATACCCATGAAAGAGAAAATGTAATTATCAGCACCGGTCATGTATCCTCCACCAGGAGCGGGAATTTGCGCTGTACCTGTTTTTCCAGCTACCGTATAGCCGTCATCAAGTGCAAACGGTTTTCCTGTTCCAACAGGCGAAGTGACTGTTGTGGCTAGATACTCACGCTCTGTCTTAGCAGTTTCTGCTGTAATAGGTTGTCCCACCACGACAGGTTCATGAATGGTTACCTCGCCAGTACTTGGATTTTCCATTCGATCAACAATATATGGCTGCATCATATTACCATCATTCGAAATTGCTGTTGCCGCTTGGATTTGCTGAATTGGCGTTACAGCTGTTCCTTGTCCAAAAGCAGTTGTTGCTTTTTCAACTGGATAGGTAAAGGCAATGTTGCTATTAGTTTCATGTGGTAATTCAATTCCCGTTGGTTCTGCATACCCAAACCGATTGATATATTCTAACAGCTTATCAGGGCCTAGAAGCTCCATCCCAATCTTTGCAAAAGCAACATTGGATGACCTTTGTAGCCCCTCTAAATAAGTAATCGTTCCCCAACCAGTTCTATTATGGTCATGAATCGTTTTATCAGCCACTGTATAGGTTCCCGATTTAAATGTTGCATCGGGATCAAATACACCCTCATTAATTGCAGCACCTAAGGTCATCATTTTAAAGGTAGATCCCGGTTCAAAAGAATTCTCAATGGCAAGGTTATGCCATGTCTTGTCAATTCCGTCAAGGGTATTGAGGTCAAATGTTGGTCTCTGGGACATCGCTAATATAGCACCTGTTTTCGCATCTGCCACAATGCCGACCATCTGAGCTGGTTGAAACTCATTGTTCACCCTTGTCATTGCATCTTCTAGGAAGATTTGAATCTTTTTATCAATCGTTGTATAGAGATTCATGCCATCTTGAGGCTCTGTGACGATTGGTTCGCTGTTCGGTAGTATATTTCCATTCTTATCTTTTGGATACTTGACGTACCCATCTGTTCCCGTTAGTTCGTCATTAAACTGTTGTTCTAGTCCCATCATTCCTACGTTTTCCTTTTTCCCCGTCTCTTCATCTATCTGGGGCTCTACGTAACCGATTGTATGCGAAGCAAAGGTGCCATTTGAATAAAACCGCTTCGATTCTGGGGTGAAATTAATACCTGGTAGTTCTAGGGCCTCTATCTGTTTCTTCTTGGTAATATCGAGTTCTTTTCCCGCACTACCAAACTCAACTTGATAGATTTCTTTCCCACTAGCATCCTTTTTTTTCATGAGCAGGGCATAAATATCCTCATAACTCATATCAATATATTGTGATAGTTCTTCTGCTGTCTTTTGTTCGTCGACAACATGATTAGGCTTTTCTGCCCCTTCTGGTGTCGCTTTCGAACTTAAAACAGCATACATTGTATAAGAAGTAGAGTCCGAGGCAATCGGATTGCCATTTTGATCATATATCGTTCCCCTACTTGCAGGTATAACTTCCTCATGCGTGTGCAACTCTTCAACTTCAGCTAAAAGATCCTCGCCAGCAGCTTCCCCTGTAAACTGTATATAGAAAAAGGTACTAAAAAGGAGCGCGAATGCTAGAGAAAAAATAAAGAGGAGTACGACTACTCCTATTTTTGCATTTTTATTTTTTGTAACCATTTACTTCACTGCTTTCACATTTTGGTCATTCAATGTCAAACCCATTTGTTCGGCTTTTTGAATGATTGTTTCTGGCATGGATAATAGACTTACTTCATCTTTCAAATCATTATTCACTTTTGTTTGTTCATCTATTTGATTTTCTAAAGCAACATTTTCAGTGTTCACGGTGAAAATCTTAGCTTCTGTATTGATAATACTGATTGCAAAGAAGGCAACTACAACAGCCATAAAAACAATCAAAAACTTTTCATTGGTAGTCAGTAAGCTTCGACGCGCACGTATCTTTGGTTTTCTTTGGATTTGTTCTTGTGGCGCTCTTTCATGTTGATGTCGATCTGCTACAGTAGCCATTTCATTACCTCCTAATTTACTTTTTCAGCAATTCTCAATTTCGCTGATCGTGATCTATTATTCATTTCAATTTCTTCTTCTGATGGTACTATTGGCTTTCTCGTAATTACCTTAAGTGGTGGCTTAACCGAATCCGGAATAATTGGAAGCCCTCGTGGAAGCTCTGGCAACCTTGAATTTTCATTAAAAATTTCTTTACATACGCGATCCTCTAGGGAATGGAAAGTAATAACAGCGACCCGGCCACCAATAGTCAGTAATTCGGTTGCTTGCCGTAATGAATCTTCAAACACACCTAGTTCATCGTTAACAGCAATTCGGATCGCTTGAAACACCCGTTTTGCGGGATGTCCACCCGTTCTCCGCGCTGGTGCTGGTATGGCGTTTTTGATGCACTCGACTAATTCAAATGTTGTTTCAATTGGCTTTACAAGTCTTCTTTGCTCTATCTTTCGGGCAACCTGTTTAGAAAATTTCTCTTCTCCATAACGAAAAAATATTCTGACTAGGTCTTCATATTTCCATTCATTGACGATTTCATATGCATTTCGCACAGCATCTTGATTCATTCTCATATCAAGTGGTGCGTCATGATGGTAGCTAAAGCCACGCGCTGGTGTATCCAGTTGTGGTGAGGAAACGCCTAAATCATAGAGAACTCCATCCACTTGCTCGACGCCTAGTAGCGCTAACTCATATGCAAGAAGAGCAAAGTTGTTTTTGACAAATGTCACCCGATCAGCATAACGAGATAATTTCTCCCGTGCAAAAGTAAGTGCCATTTCATCTTGATCAAAGGCAATCAGTCTACCCTTATTTGACAACCTAGAGACGATCATTTCACTATGACCAGCACCACCAAGTGTGCAATCCACGTAAATTCCATCTTCTTTGACCGCTAGACCTTGGACTGCTTCATTTAGTAATACTGTTTTATGAGAAAACATCGACTGGCCACCTTCACCTATTTGCTAGAACCCTTCTAGTGTCTCTGCAAAATCTTCAAAAGATTGACCTGAGTCATCAAGGTATGGTTCCCATTTTTCTTTACTCCAAATCTCAATTCGACTAGAAACACCGATCGTTACACAATCTTTCAATAATCCTGAATATTCCATTAATGGTGTTGGAATATTAATACGTCCTTGTTTATCAAATCCACATTCCGCCGCGCCTGAGAAGAAAAATCTTGCTGCTGCACGCGTCTCTTTTTTCGAGAGTGGACCAGGTTTGAGCTGTTCTTCGATAAGTTTCCATTCATCCATCGGATAACCATACAAACATTGGTCGAGCCCTCTTGTAATGACAAATGATTCGCCTAACAAATCACGAAACTTTGCTGGTACAATCAGCCGTCCCTTTGCATCTAAACTGTGATGGTATTCTCCCATGAACATACTTATCACCTCGCTCTATAAAAATAATACACCACTTTGCACCACATGTCACCACTTTTTTATTAAAAAAAGCGATTTTCCAACCATTCGTCACCATTAGTTAGGATTCGTCATCCACTTGCCAATAACCCCCTCTTTTTCGGCATTTTTTCATCATATTTTAACTGGAAAAACTGAACAATTATTAGGCAATTTTGGATCACCATCATCATTTTTCGCTTTTCTTAGATGACTAGAAACGACTATTTCTCATTCTTAATCGATACACTCATTCAAATGTTATATTGGCCCGCGAACATACTTTATTCTAACGCCAAAAAAAGAACCAATTGAAGTGTATCGAGATACCGCCACGATCACCAATTGGTTCTTTTTCATTCATTATTTTAGTTAGATCCACCCTCTGAACCTAGCTGCTTCAGCCATTTTGCGAACCCCTACCATATAGGCTGCAAGTCGCATATCAACGCCCCGCGTTTGCGCCACGTCACATACATCCTTAAAAGAACGAACAAGAAGTTTATCCAATCTTGTCTCCACTTCTTCCTCAGTCCAGTAATATCCTTGGTTATTCTGAACCCATTCAAAATA
>JAVBKE010000066.1:0-34476 GCA_031554185.1 Caryophanales bacterium | reverse complement strand
AACAACAGTAAACGTTTTTGGTCTGTAAGTACATGCTTTCGATTAAAGTGTTGGGCTGATGTTCTCCTTTTCAATATTTTTCATCCAATAAGGAGGCCCTAAAATGAAAGGTACTGTTAAATGGTTTAACTCAGAAAAAGGTTTCGGATTTATCGCACGTGAAGATGGCGAAGATGTATTCGTACACTTCTCAGCAATCCAAACTACTGGTTTCAAAACTCTTGAAGAAGGTCAAGAAGTTGAATTTGAAATCGTTGATGGAAACCGCGGACCACAAGCTGCAAACGTTTGCAAATTATAATTATAATTGAATAACGAACCAAGAACTCGTCGTAATGGCGGGTTCTTTTACTATTTACATTTAAATGAGAAATTTCATCTTATTTTTTTAAATAAGGTGTTTAAAATATGGTAAACTAAGGATTGAAACTGGAGGTGCAACCTATGGAAAAGAAGCGGTCTCACCTCATTAAGGTAATTGCTACCGATATGGATGGAACGTTACTTAGTAGTGAACAAACGATTTCGAAAGAGAATTTTGAAGCAATAGAAGCGGCAAAAGCTGCAGGTGTACATGTTTTAGTGGCAACTGGACGTTCGCCAAGAGAGGCGCGTGATTTCCTATCAAAATGGAATCTTAAATGCTCAATGATTTGTGCTAATGGTGCGATCGTGATCAATGAAGAGGAAAAGGTGGTGAGCAGGAATTGTCTTGAAATGCCGCAATTGAAAAAAGCAGTGCGGGCATTAGGTAAGCAGGAATTTTATCTTGAAGTGTACACGAATAATGGCAATTTCACAAAAGACTATCGTCAGCAGCCATATCAAGATAAAATGATTGAGCTATTGATTGGTACCGGTCGCCGTGACTCTAGAGACGCTGTAATCGATCATGCAGAGGAACGTTTGGATCGAGGTATTCTACATCTTGTCGATTCAAATGAAGATATTCTAAAGCTTGATGATAACCAATATGAATTTTACAAGGTATTTGCTATTCATAAAGAGGATCATGCCTTCAAAAAGGTGAGAGAAGAGCTGGCAAAGGACCCTAGTCTCGTCGTGACGACTTCGTGGCATGACAACATTGAGGTCAATTCAGCGGATGCAACAAAAGGACGGGCGTTAGGCGAATATGTGAAGAGCCTGGGCTTTGATCTTGAGCAATCGATGGCAATAGGTGATAGTTACAATGACCTTTCTATGCTGAGGAGTGCAGGTTTTTCTGTGGCAATGGGAAATGCGGAAGATGCAATTAAAGAAGTGTGTGATTTCGTCACTGTGAGTAATGATGAAAATGGGTTTGCAAAAGCAGTGTATGAAGTGCTAGAGCGTAATAAGCAAGTAGAATAGGCTTATTTTAGAATGAAACCGGAGGAGTGATTTTCGATGAGTACTGGAACAAATGATTTGAATATTCATTCAGTGATGAAGGAGCGCCATTCAGTTAGAAGTTATGATACAGAATTCAAAATTAGCAAAGATGACCTTACTGAGATGATTCGTGAAGCGGGTTCGGCGCCCTCTTCGATGAATTTGCAACCATGGCGAGTCCTTGTTGTCACTGAACAAGCGAAAAAGGAACAATTATGTGCCGTTTCGTTTAATCAGAAGCCAATCTTGGATGCATCTGCGGTTCTTGTGATTTTGGGCAATATTGATGCTTATAAAGAGGTTGAGAAAATTGAAGATGCTGCGATTGCTGCGGGACTATCTTCGCCTGAAAAGAAGGCTGTAAAGATTGAGAAAATGATGAGTGCCTATGAAAGTAGATCTGAAACACAACGCCGTGAGATTGTGAAATTGGATTGCGGCTTATTTTCAATGCAACTGATGCTGCTGGCTAAAGCAAAAGGGTACGATACTTTGCCGATGGGCGGTTACAATGCGGAAGGAGTAGCGCAGTTGTTTGATTTACCAGAGAACATCATGCCAGCACTAATTATTACAATTGGTAAGGCAAAAGACCCTGCCTATCAGACGGTTCGTTTAGATGCTGAAGAGATTATTAGCTGGGAGTCTTTAAAATAGTTTAGGAGTTGTTAGGTTTGAAAGAGAATCGAACGATTAGTGAAGTGAAAATCCCAGTACGTTATTCAGAAACGGATATGATGGGTGTGGTTTATCATGCGAATTATATTATTTGGATGGAGCTTGCTCGTACGCAGTTTATTCAGGACCGTGGTTTGATTTACGCGGCTTTTGATGAAGCTGGGTATGTGACCCCTGTGATTGACGTTCAGGCTAGTTACAAGAGTTCAGTGGTCTATGGTGAAGAGGTGACTGTGAAGGTTTGGGTCGACTTCTACAATGGACTAAAGACCATCTACTGTTATGAGATGTATAAACCAGATGGCACGCTCGCCTGCACCGGCAGCTCAACAATATTAATTGTGAAGAAGGAAAACTTTAGACCAGTATCCTTGCGCAAGATATTTCCCGAATGGCATGCGCTGTATGAAGGACTTGCTGCGGAAGTGGCTTTAAATAAATAGCGATATTATATGAAAAGCGTTGGGTTTTGATCCAGCGTTTTTTTTGGCTCTCTGTCAAACACATTAAGATGAGTGATAGATACCACGGCCATGGTATCTATCGCTCATCTTAGTGTGTTTGTAGAGCCCAAAAAGCAGCAGGCAATAAGATGTTTCAAATTCTTATTGCCTGCTGCTTTTGATAGAGTGGCAATTACAGGTCACAATCTGATAATAAACCAGTCGTGATCCCAATTATTCCTTATGATGCAATCGAGAATGCTTTCTTGAATATCCAAAATAAACGATAACACCTATGATCAACCAAATAACAAATCGAATCCATGTAAGAAAACCTAAATTGTACATCAGGAAACTACAAGCGATAATCGATAGGATTGGAATGAGTGGTACTGCTGGACATCTGAATCCGCGTTTTAAATTTGGATGTGTCTTTCTAAGCACAATCACTGATGCAGACACAATGATAAAGGCAGCAAGCGTTCCAATTACCGTCAAGTTGGCAAGTGTTTCAAGAGGAATAAAAGCGGCTAGTAATGCTGCACAGATTCCGAAAAACCATGTTGTGTTAAAAGGTGTTTTGAATTTCGGATGTGTTTTGGCAAGTGTTTTTGGCAATAATCCATCACGCGACATGGCAAACATGATCCGTGTTAAACCAAAAAGCATAACGATCATAACAGTTGTCATACCCAAAATCGCACCTAAGTCGATAATGCCAGTAATCCAATCTTGACCTGTTGTTTCGATTGCCAGTGAAATCGGATTGGCAACGCCCTCGAATTCAGCATAGGGGACAAGACCAGTCATGACAAACGTCACAATAATATAGAGTACAGTACAAATGAGTAATGAAAATAGAATGCCTCTAGGCAATGATTTTTGCGGATTAACAGTTTCTTCTGCAGCTGATGAAATTGCATCAAAGCCAATGAAAGCAAAGAATGCGGCTGATGTAGCTGCAAATACGCCATCAACACCATAAGGCATATAAGGCGTCCAGTTAGCCGGCTCTACATAGCCAACACCTACAACGATGAAAAGTAGAATCACACCAACCTTAATCAAAACCATAATATTGTTTACTTTTTTAGACTGTTGAACCCCGAATGATAGAATGGCTGTGAGGACGATAATGATGATGAACGCAGGTAAATCAAAATAGCTGTTAACGCCCTCTTTCGTTCCTGGAGCCATGGTTAAGCCTTCTGGTAAGGTGACACCAAAGCCACTAATCAAATTCTGAAAATAACCTGACCATCCGCCAGCAACAACGCTAACAGCAAGCAAATACTCTAGAATAAGATTCCAACCAATAATCCATGCCATAAACTCCCCAATTGTAAAATAGGAATATGTGTATGCAGATCCTGCTAGTGGTACAGTCGATGCAAATTCTGCATAAGCCAGTGCTGAGAAAAGACAGGTGATTGCTGCGATAATAAACGATAATGAAAGTGCAGGACCTGCAGTGGCAGCACCTTCGCCGATCATGACAAATATCCCCGATCCGACAACAGCCCCAATTCCTAGCATCGTTAAGTCGAATGTGGTCAGCACTTTATTCAAGTTTGTCTTTTTTGCATCTAGATGCATTGAATTGAGATCTTTCTTTCGCCATAAAGATTGGCTCATTTTGTTTCCCTCCAAAAATAGTTTTTCAACGATGACGAAATTTTCTGTAAATTAAAATCTTGCGTTTATAAAGTTTCAGAAGCCGCCAATTTAATTGCTATTATAACAAAAAATCGCCATCTGAGTAGTATAAAAACAATAAAATTGACAGAATAGCATGATTGTTGCAAATAAATGTCGAAAAAACCTTCGCCAGTCATTTACATAACCGGAAGGTTGCAAGAATAATTGGTCTAAATCGCTAGAGAAATCATTGCTCATCTAGGGTGTGTTTAAAAAATATTAGTGAAAGCTTTTTTGAAAAAATGTCCGACTAGCTTTGCCCGAAAAAAAGCTTCAATATTCTCGATATTTGCAATTTTTTTCTTCGCGATACTTCAAAAATTTCTTGTCAAAACCCTCTCATAAATCTTTTTCAGACACACCTTAAAATAATTGGCCTATGACGCTAGCGAAATCATTACTTACCTAGTGAGTTTCCCGAAGAATACGTCGTCCCTTTCCTTGTGGAATACAAAGGGGTGTGCCGAATATTGGATCACTTGTCACTTGGCAATCCATCGAAAACACATCTTGGATCAGCTGGCAATTGATAATTTCCTCTGGTTTTCCTTGTGCATAGATTTGCTGATCATGGAGAGCGATAATCTGGTGGGCATAGCGACAAGCAAGGTTTAGGTCATGAAGCACCATCACAATCGTTCGTTTTTCTTGCTCATTGAGATCAAATAATAGATCGAGAATCTCTATCTGATGCGTTAAATCCAAAAAAGTAGTCGGTTCATCTAGCAAAATAATATCCGTATCTTGCGCTAAAGTCATTGCAATCCAAGCGCGCTGCTGCTGTCCACCAGACAATGATTCAATTTCATGTTCCATTAAGTCGTACATGCCTGTTGAATTTAATGCTTGCATTACGACTTTCTCATCTTGTTCAGACCATTGGTTAAGCCATGTCTGATAAGGATATCGCCCTTGTTTTACCAATTGCAATACCGTCAAACCACTAGGTGCAATCGGTGATTGTGGTAATATCGCCAGTTGTTTAGCAACTGCCTTCGTCTTGAGCCGGTGAATATTCTCGTCGTCTAAAAGCACGTTTCCACTAGCTGGTTTTAACAATCTGGCAAACGCGCGAAGCAATGTTGACTTGCCGCAACCATTAGCACCAATCAAAATGGTGATTTTTCCTTTAGGTATTTGTAAATCTAATTCATCTATGATGATTGTATCTGCGTAGGCGAGCCGCAAGTTTTTCGTTTGTAGTCCTGTCATCGTATACTTTCCCTTCTTGATATGGCTATACCTTTCGGCTTTTAAGCACGAGGAAGATAAAATAAGGCGCGCCAACGGCCGCTGTAAAAACGCCTGCTGGCACTTCGATTGGTGAAAATACCGTGCGCCCGATCGTATCAGCAATCAGTACAAGTAGCGCCCCAATAATCGCTGAGGCTGGTAGCAATACGCCAAAAGAAGAACCGACGAGTCTCCTGGCAATATGAGGTGAAATTAGCCCAACAAACGAGACCGCACCACCAAATGCTACCGCACCGCCAACGAGTCCTGTGCTAAGAAGAATTAAAAAGAATCGCTTCTTTTGAACGGCACTCCCGAGCCCAACAGCGAGCGTATCGCCGAGCTCTTGTACATTGATTGTACGCGCAAGAATGAATGAAATAGTCATTAACGCAATAGTCCAAGGCACAAGGATTGAAACATCTTGCCAATTTGACCCATAGACAGACCCAGTCAACCAAATATTCGCCTGGCTAGCTAAGTAGATTGGCCCCATCAATGTAACAAATGTGGTAATTGCTTTTGCTAGAGCAGAGATCCCAATGCCAACAAGTACAAGATGACCCGAGGCAACGCCGCCTTTTTTCCAAGAGAGTAGATAGACTAAAATCGCTGTGACAGTGGCTCCGATGAAAGCACTAAGTGGTAACCAATTAATACTGACCATCAGTGCGCCGCTACTATTGCTAAATAGTGCAAGAAATAATACAACAGCTGCACCAGCACCGCCTGTAATCCCAATGATATCAGGCGATGCTAGCGGATTGCGAATGACACCCTGCAAGATAGCACCTGCAGTTGCCAACGCCATTCCAACAAAAATGGCTACTAGTATTCTTGGCATTCGAAACGTCATCACAATCAGCTGGTCAGAGGCGTTTCCTTGTCCTACAATTGTTTGTAACACTTGCCAGGGTCCAATATTTGTTTCGCCTAAACCTGCACAGATCAGTAGGGCCACGATTAATAAGCAGAGTAAAAAGAGTGTAATCTTGATAGCTTTTCTATCAATTAAATAAGAAATGCCTTTCTTTCCACTACGTATAGTTAAGTACTTTCTCATCTAGAAATTGCCTCCTTACGCGCAATATAGATGAAAAATGGTGCGCCAATAATGGCTGTCATGACACCAATCGCGACTTCCTCAGGCATAATAATATAGCGAGAGAGCGTGTCCGCCACTAGTAACAATATCGCTCCTAAACAAGCACAATAGGGAATGACAAAGCGGTAATCGTTGCCAACAAATGAGCGCGCAATATGGGGAACAGTTATCCCCACAAAACCTATTGGGCCTGCTATTGCAACGGAGCCCCCAGCGAGCAGGACAACCAATACACCGAGACAAATTTTTACCCATAGTGTTTTTTGACCGAGACCTGTTGAAATGTCATCACCTAGTAGTAAAACATTCATCTTCTTCGCCATGAGCAGACTGCCGATCCAAGCGATGAGTAGATAAGGGAAGACGGTAATCAGGATATCAATATCTCTGTTGGCAACGGAGCCTGCTAACCAGAAGATCATTTGGTCAAGTGCTGCTTCATCTGCTGCGAGTAGGCCTTGTGTCATCGAGGCAAAGAAGGCAGCAATTGCAACGCCAGCAAGGGTGATTTTTAACGGTGATAAGCCGTCTTTTCCAATTAAGCTGATCCCATAGACTAGTGTAGAGGCAACTGCAGCACCTAGAAACGAAATCCAAATAAATGCATCAAGTGATTGAACCGAGAAAACGGTGACTGAAAATACGATAAAGAAAGATGCGCCTGAATTAACCCCCAAAATATCAGGTGAAGCTAGTGAATTGCGTGTGAGTACCTGCATGATTGCACCGGCAATCGCTAAACTGGCACCTACACAAGCGCCAATTAATGCCCTCGGGATTCGGACTGTTTGGATTATAATATGTTCATTCGATCCATTGTAATTAATGAAAGAATCAATCGTTGTTTTGATGCTTGTATCGGTGTAGCCAAAAATAATACTGGCACCCATACATAACCCTGTGAGAAAAAGGAGCAGAAAGAAGCCAATCCATTTCCCCCTTATTGTATGAATTTTCATCCACGTAACTCCTATATTGTCAGCGTACACCAAAAAAATTTGGTAGCCTGATAAAATTTTAGTTTGACCTGAATAAGAGGAACCTTTACTGATAGAAACAATGATGTTCAGATAAGTTTGGCGCTTTTTTTGATCAGATCTATAGTGTCTTAATAGTAGTAGTTTATGAGAAAAAAGATAGCCTGTCAATCTAATTGATAATAATTTTCATTATCAATTAAGTTATTGACATCGTAAAATCGTTCAGTTATTATTGTAAATGAAAATGATTATCATTATCATTTAAACCGGATTCATGGAGGGACAAAGCTCATGCATAAAACAAAATTGTGGGGAATGCTCGCACTACTCACTTCAACGATATTTTTCCTATCTGCTTGTTCAGGAGAGAAGCCAAAAGAAACGTCGAGTGATACAAAGGATGAAACCAGTTACACAGTTGAACACGCAATGGGAACGACTGAAATTAAGGGGAAGCCAGAGAAAATCGTCATTCTAACAAATGAAGGAACGGAAGCGCTACTTTCTCTTGGTGTTAAGCCGGTCGGTGCCGTTAAATCTTGGTCGGGAGATCCATGGTATGATCACATTGCTGATGATATGGAGGGCGTTGAGGTTGTGGGTACTGAGAGTGAAGTCAATGTAGAAGCAGTCGCAGCACTTGCACCTGACCTGATCATTGGCAATAAAATGCGTCAAGAAAATATCTACGATCAACTGAGCGCAATTGCACCCACGGTATATTCTGAAACATTAAGAGGAGATTGGAAAGTCAACTTTGAATTTTATGCGAAGGCATTGAATATGGAAGAAGAAGGTCAGAAAATACTTGGCGATTATAACAATCGTATCACTGAGATCCAAGGAGAACTTGGCGACAAGGTAAACATGGAAGTATCATTGGTTCGGTTTATGCCAGGGGATGTCCGGATGTATCATAAAGATACTTTTGCAGGCGTCATCTTAGAGGATATCGGGTTTAAGCGGCCGGAATCGCAAAATATCGATGATTTTGCTGAAAAAAATGTCACGAAAGAACGAATCCCAGCTATGGATGGGGACATTCTATTCTACTACACATATGAGACCGGTGACGGAGAGGCAACGAAATTAGAAGAAGAATGGATTAATGACCCACTATTTCAAAATCTAGAAGTTGCTCAAAATAAACAAGTGTATGAAGTGAGCGATGTCATTTGGAACACTGGTGGTGGCGTGATCTCTGCAAATTTAATGTTAGATGATATTGAGAAGTACTTTTTAGGTGAATAGCATATGAAAGTGAGATGACAAGTATCAGCCAAATAGTGATTAGCTCACTTTTCCCCAAAAAGTATTGACCCTGCAGATCGTACCTATAGTGTATAGATGTAAAAGAAGAAGAATCAGTTTCCGATTTGGAACGATTCTTCCTCTTTTTTGCGACACTAGGTTATTCCTCTTGAAATTGGAATGCATCAGAAACTGATGGATGTAGTCCTTTTACAATAAACTGAATCGTTGATTCGAATCCTGTCTGATCATCGTGGTTAGCATTCGGAAATAAGAAATAGGTTGAAATCACATAGCCGATTAATGGTGAAATGATTAATCGCATGACCTCTGGTACTGGCATTATTGCGATATCACCTGTTTGTTGGAAATGAATCATTTTTGCCTCAATCAATGGCAGTATGTTTTTCTCAATCAGTTGAACAACTTGCTCCCTGATTTCAGGGTGAAAGGGCAATTCTTGGATGATAATCTTGATCACAGATTGATTCTTTTCCACTAAAGTAATACGATTGCTAAAAGCGGCTCTGAGAAAATCTTCAAATGTACTGTAATCATCTGTGAAAACCTGTTCAAAATCGTTAATTGCCTTTGGAACGAAAACTTTGAGTGCGTAGGGTCCAACGATTGAAAGCAGTAATTCCTTTTTGGTTCGATAATGCCGGAAAATAGTGCCCTCTGCGACACCCGCTTTTTTGGCAATTTGGCTAGTGGATGAGGCAGAGTAGCCTTTTTCAGCAAAAATTTCAATGGCTGCTTCAATAATTTTTTGCTGGCTACCGGTGATATGAAATGTTTCTTTGGTCATGATCATCTATCCTTTACGGTATTTGCGTAGTGCGAGAATATTTAATGACATGAATAGGAGTGAAAAGGCGATAAGCACTAATAAATTCGGATAAATCTCACTGAGTCCATATCCCCGTACCATTATATCTTTCATCGCATCAGCTGCATAGTTCAGTGGATCAATTACGCCAATCCAGCTAATCCAATCAGACATCAAGTCAAGGTCAAAAAGGCCCGAGAAAAATAAAGCTGGAACGATCACAAATGGAATGAATTGAATCATTTGTAGCTCATTGTTAGCAAAAGCAGACAATAGAACGCCAAGTGTTAAGGCAGTAAACGAAAGCAGTAGCGTCACAAGTAGCATAAGGAAAAATGATCCTTCCATTGGTAAATCAAGGACATAGACACTGTAGGTTGAGATAATAATTGATTGAACGACGGTAAAAACACCAAATCCAATCACGTATCCCGCAACTATTTCCCACAGTCGCATCGGGCTACAGATCAGCCTTTCAAGGGTTCCGCCTGTCCGCTCACGTAAGAATGATATCCCAGCAAGCAGGAAGACAAAGAAGAAGGCGAAGAATCCAACCAATACAGCACCAAATGAATCAAACATTGTCATATCTTTGGATCCATGGAGGTAGGTCGTATCGAACTGCATTTGCTCTGTTGCCTGTGGCAGTGCTTGCATTGATTGTTGCGTCCATTTCATGACCGATTGAGTCACGACGGGATCGCTTCCCTCGACAGTCAAGGTGGCCACTTTTCCTGAAAAAACCACATAGGCATCGAGATTTTGTTCTTTCAAATCGGCTTTGGCGCTTGCTTCAGATGAGTAGTCATGGACATCAGCACCATCGTTTGTTAAAACAGTTTTCATCTGTGCGGGCACATTGACGAGCCCAACGTCAGGTACTAATGGTTTTGCATTAAAAACGAGTGATAGTAATGTCAAAATTAAAACAGGTGCGACAAACATTAAGGCAATTGAGCGTTTATCATGAAAAAATTGTTGAATAATTCTAATGGCTAATGCACGCACTCTCATAATGATTTCCCTCCTAACACAAGAAACGCTTCTTCTAATCGATTAACGCCAGCTTGCTTAATAATCTCATCTGGTGAACCTTGTGCGATGATCTTGCCATCGCGAAGGAGACCAACACGATCACATTTTTCAGCTTCATCCATGACATGGGTTGTGATTAAAATAGTTTTTCCTTCTTGCTTCAACTGCTCGAATTGATGCCAAATCTGTTGGCGGAGAACTGGATCAATCCCGACCGTTGGCTCATCTAGAATGAGTAGGTCAGGCTCATGTAGGAGGGAAGCGGCAATTGATAGACGCCGCTTCATACCACCTGAAAAGCTGTGTACGGGTTTATTTAAATGGGCTTCCAAATCAACGATTTTGGCTGTAGCTGCGATTCGTTCTTTTCGCTTTGCGCTCGGCAAGCCAAATAATGCGGCAAAGAAGTCTAGATTTTCTGTAGCGGTGAGCTCCTGATAGAGGCCATCTGCTTGTGACATATAGCCGACTTGAGGAATGATTTTTGAAGAAGGTAATTGGATGCCTTCAAAAATGATTTCTCCCGTTGTTTGTTTTTCAAGGTTGGTCAACATTTTGATTAAGGTTGTCTTTCCAGAACCAGAAGGACCAAGTAGACCAAAAATTTCACCCTGAGGAACATCAAGGTCAATGCCATTCAAGACAGTTTGTGTACCAAATTTTTTTGATACGTTTCTTATGCTTAAGTAAGAATCATGCATGGTTTCAACTCCCTTTGAACTTTTTTAATGATTTTAGTTTGACTAATATACTAATGAGTGAGTACTCACTTATTAGTATAAATAAGATCTAAATTTAATACAACTTTTTTAAAAAATAGAATAAAAATGTAGATTCCACCGGGTTGTTTATGAGACTGAGGATGTCGTTACCACTGGTGGTAGTGCCCTTGAAGTGGTCGATTGTGTGAAAGAGAAAGGGGGCGAGGTTGTTGGCGTCGCCTTACTGGTAGATCGGTCAAATGGTACAGTCGATTTCGGTGTGAAAACGGTTGCCGCGTACACTGCAGAAGCGATTTCTTATGAAGCAAGTATATGCTTGTTATGTGAGCAAGGAGCGATTCCACCAGTTAAACCGGGGAATAGGAAGATTTAATTTTTATTGGAGTGAATCATATTTTGCGTTAATTAACTTTAGTGTATTGAAAAACAGGTGCTATAATGAGAATGAAAAAGAGAACAGTAAGCGAATACTGCCCTCTCTAGTAGCGTAGCACTCAGCTTATAAGCGTGTGGCTGTACAAAACTGAATGACAAAAATGAAAGCGAAATCATCGTTCTTATTGTGATTACGCTTTTATTGTAAAATAGATTTCCAATGCCGAAAGCCGAGACAACATGATGCCCAATCGTTGTGCTTCGACAAGCAAATCGCTTGGGAACATACTAGCTTCGGCAGGATCAACATGCTTAATAACAGTCATCTCCATCATCATTCTTGCAAAGCTCCCCTCTTTAAAGGTAAATTTTTTCAAGAGCATTTCTGTAAATCCTGCAGGAAGATGTAAAAGTAATTTAGTTGGAAAGTCGATCTTTGTACCCCCTAGCTTTCAGTAATGGAAGCATTTTGCGAATGTTCAGAATCGACTTTTTCAGCTCTACTTGAGAATCCATCATGGGCATGTAGCCGCAATTATCGCGGCTTTTGTTACAAAACCAAGCAGCTCTGCCTCTCCCAACTAACGATTAAAGGGGTAACTAACTAAAAATCTCTATACAAAAAAGACTACAGTATAAATACTGTAGTCTTGACCAGACGTTAAAAGGATCTGACATTTTACTCGGTCAGTTCCTTTTCCACATCCACAAGTGCCTGCAACTCTGCAGTCATAGCTTTAACCTGTTCTGGCTGGCCATGAAACTGTGCAGGTGTATTCTGAAATAATGAAATTTGCCACTGATCTGCCGACTTCACAGCAATCAGTGTCTGATGTGTGTTCACTGCCGGATTAATCAGCAGTTGGTCTGAACTGACCATGCCAGCAATTGCGCGTAACATGGCAACGTCTTCCCCAAGGCAGCGAACCGCTGTTACTTTACAATAATAAGGCGCCGGTGTGTGATGTGTGAATATCTCGTTGATATGCTGTTGAATATGACTTTGACCAACAAAGTGACTACCGTCAAATCCGATCATCTCACCATCATTTGCAAAACCAGCACACATCTGCGGAGCGCTTTTATCATTCCAACCATGAATGAGCTCCCAGTAAAGTGTTTCAACGACTTCTGTATTCGCTTTCATTTATGTCACCTTCAATTCTATTTCAGCTTGCTATTCACAAAGATTTATTTAAACTTGTATTCCCAGAACCGCTCAGTGAGGAAACGTTTCGTCACCTTTGCATCAGGATTTTTAAATGTATCATCCCAACCGGCCGTCATAGCTTCAGTTTGAGAGCGATGTGCACGAATAGCCACAAGCTTTTGCTCCGCATATGGTGTGATATCGAGAACGATACCTGGTGCCCCCAATTCTTTTTCACAATTATTCGAGAACGCCACTAAATGTAGTTTTGGCCGGCTATCTTCTGGCATTTTTGAAACGGCCTTGATGACCGTTCGTCCGCAAGCATCATGATCAGGATGAACAGCATAAGGCGGGTAAAACGAAATGATCAGTGAAGGGTTCACTTCATTGATTACTTGTAAAACTTTATCCGAAATAGCTTCTTCATCTAAGAATTCAATGGTCTTATCTCTCAGTCCCATTTGGCGGATTTCACAACCAAGGGCACGGCCAGCATCCTCTAGCTCTTTTTGGCGGAAGCCGGGTAAACTCTCGCGACTAGCAAATGGTGGGTTGCCAAGATTTCTTCCCATCTCGCCAAGCGTCATGCATAAATAGGTAACCGGAACACCTTCGGAAACATACTTGATAATTGTACCGGCTGTACCAAAAGACTCATCATCTGGATGAGGGAAAATAACAAGTACTTGTCTTTCTTTAGTCAAAATGTTTCACTCCTTTTCACGTTTCAATTAAACGATTTTATTTGGGAAATGGTTGGTCGCTCAGCTCACAAGCAACAGCTAATTTGCCGTCATAATCAATCCCGGCCATCAAAAGCCTCCCGGCCTCATCAATTTCATAATGGGTTAACCCTTCGGCATAGATCCATCCGATCTCAGTTTCAAGACCAACACGAAAGTTATTTGTAGTGATGACCTTACCGTGTGAATAACACACTTTTGCATTACGGATAAAAGCACCTGACGCAAATTTCTTCTCGTGGTGATTCGCATATGCACCATTTGTTGTCTCTAAATGTAGATAGACATCTTTATTTGCATGTGCATCGATGTACTGTTGAACAATTGTTGCATCTATTTTTTCCATCATCTTTAGGCTCTACCTCCTTATCAATACATACTTATCACAAGTATTCCCAATATTTTGGGAACCAAGTTAAAGTCAATGGTTCCATTATACAGAAAATCAGTTCTGTTTGGAAATCAAAATAGCTGAGCACATAGGCTCAGCTATTTTGGCAAGTTTGCATTCTCAAGCATCTATTATACAGTGGTTTGCCTAACAGTCACTTCTTTTGTATCAAATTTGTTAAAAGCACTATGCATTGTTGGTCCAACAAATTCGTTTAGTTTCCATCCATGCTCAATGCCAGCGCTGACAAACATTTTGGCTTGTAAGACTGCCTCAAATGGCGTCAAACCATGTGCAAGTCCAGCGGTAATTGCTGCCGCCGTCGTACAGCCGGCACCGTGTGTGTACGTAGTATCTGTTAAATCAGTTTCTAGTAGACTGAAATTCTCGCCGTCATAGAAAAGGTCAATTGCTTTGTCTCCTTCTCCAGTGAGCTTACTGCCACCTTTGATATAGACGTTTTTGGCACCGTAGGCATGAATCTTCTGAGCAGCTATTTTCATATCTTCGACAGTTTTGATTGCCCCTATTTCTGCTAATTGCCCAGCTTCAAACGCATTTGGCGTTACGACAGTTGCTCTAGAGAGTAATAATTCTCGCATAGCAACCGTGTTTTCTGGCAGTAATACTTCGTCAGTTCCCTTACAAACCATCACAGGATCAATGACAACATTTTTTATTTTGTACTCATCTATTTTCTTGGCGGCCAGTTGAATCATTTCAACTGTAGGCAACATTCCTGTCTTCATCGCATCAAGTTTTGTTGAACAAATTGTGTCTAATTGTGCTGCGGTCAGATCGGGGTCAATTGAATGGATACCATGAGCCCAATTGTTATTTGGGTCCATTGTTACAATGACAGTCAGCGCCGTCATACCATATACATCGAGTTCTTGAAACGTCTTTAGGTCGGCCTGAATGCCAGCACCACCGCTAGAATCAGATCCAGCCATTGTGAGAACTTTTTTTAAACTCATTTTGAAAACCTCCGTTTGCTAGAATGATACAAGTAAAATAGTAACAAAGCTTTGTATAAACTACAACATTTATCGCCGGAATTGTTGTAAAATTTAGAAGTGAGGTGAGACATGTGGCAAAGCAAATTTTTCATAATGATTGGCAAGCGCGTTTGCAGGATGAGCTTGAAAAACCCTACTACCTAGCGCTTCGATCATTTCTTCGAACAGAGTATAGCAAGAATATTATTTATCCACCAATGCATGATATTTATAATGCATTACATTTCACTGCTTTTGCTGATGTAAAAGTTGTGATTTTGGGGCAAGATCCTTATCATGGACCCGGGCAAGCACATGGATTGAGCTTTTCAGTTCAGCCAGGCGTAAAACAACCACCATCTCTGCGTAATATTTTTAAAGAGTTAGCAAGTGACATTGGCTGCCCAGCACCAAATCATGGTTATTTAAAGGATTGGGCAGAGCAAGGTATTCTACTGCTCAATACGACACTAACTGTTCGTAAGGGTGCGGCAGCATCTCATTTTAATCAAGGTTGGGAGAAGTTTACTGACCAGGTTATTTCAAGCTTAAATCAAAAAGAACAGCCAATTGTCTATATTTTGTGGGGCAGACATGCACAGTCGAAGGAAAAGTTAATCGATACGACCAAACACAAAATCATTAAGTCAGCACATCCGAGTCCCTTATCTGCACATAATGGCTTTTTCGGGAGCAAACCCTTTTCAAAGGCAAATGATTTATTGATTGAGGCTGGACAGCCCCCTATTGATTGGCAAGTACACTAAAAATGATTTACCTAAAAAAATGTCTCTGGCATCCTTTAATTAGGATTTTGGCAGTTTTTGATCTGACTGCACAAAATGCTCTTTCTCTACATCGAATCTGTGCGAGCGTAACTTTAGATCATGTAGCGAATATATTGTAGAACAAATAACAAATGACCAATCTTTACTAGACACTGATTACCAGCTAGCTGTATAATATCCAATATCCACAAGTAACGGAGCTAAGACCTGTCATTTATACAGGTCGATAAGAGGGTAGTGTTGATATGCACTGCTCTTTGTGTTATCTGCAGGGCCAATGATACATGTGATTGCTCAAATTATAGTCAGAATTTTTCGGTTTTGTTCTGTTAGGTGATGATTCATGTATCTATAACAGCATTTCCTGGGAAATAACAGTCTGAATGATATGACCATGAAGCGCTGATGGACAAGTTTCTTTTGACAAGTGAGAAAATGTAAAAAAATACGATGAGAAAAAGAGGGAGCCCGAGTGAGCGAAATATTTTTTCCGAAAAACTATCAAAGTGTATTAAGCATCCGAGAAACTGAGGTTGCGATCAAGCAAGTGAAAGATTTTTTTGAGAGTAGTTTAGCAAAGGAGCTTCACCTAACAAGGGTGTCAGCACCATTATTTGTTCTTTCTACATTGGGGTTAAATGATAACTTAAGTGGGCAAGAACGACCTGTTAGTTTTGATGTGATGGCACTAAATCATCGTTATGTGGAGATTGTTCATTCATTAGCAAAGTGGAAAAGAGTCGCATTGAAGCGTTATGGTTTTACGAGCGGTGAGGGACTTTATACTGATATGAATGCGATTCGTCGTGATGAAGATCTTGATAATCTCCATTCAATTTACGTTGATCAGTGGGATTGGGAAATGATCTTGAACAAGTCAGATCGTCATCTTGATACGCTGAAGGATGTTGTCATGCGAATTTACCATGTGCTCAAGGCGACAGAAGCGCATTTTCATGCCTTATATCCAGGCCTGAACACTTATTTGCCAGAAGAAATTACTTTTATTACAACGGAGGATCTCTATCAACTTTATCCGAATCAGACACCAAAAGAAAGAGAAAATTTGATCACTGAGAAGCATGGTGCAGTTTTCCTTATGAGAATTGGCGATCAATTGTCACATGGAGAGTCACATGATATGCGCGCACCTGATTATGATGATTGGTCACTTAATGGTGATATTCTTTTCTGGTACCCTGTGCTTGGGTGTGCATTTGAAGTTTCTTCAATGGGGATTCGGGTTGATGAGGATTCATTGGTTTCGCAATTGAAGAAAGCGAATGCAGAAGATCGTCTTGCACTTCCATACCACCAAGACTTACTGAATGGCAACCTCCCCTATACAATTGGTGGCGGGATTGGGCAATCGAGGATTTGTATGTTCTTTTTAGGAAAGGCGCATATCGGTGAGGTACAAGCTGCGATTTGGCCAGAAGAAATGATGGAGGCCTGTGAAAAACATCAGATGTTCATTTTATAAAGCGAAATGTGGACAAAGTTATATGATTGTGATGGAGGCCTAAAATAATGAAATTGTCAGGAAACCGATTTATTGAAGCGATTATGGGTGTAAGAGCTAGTCAAATGATTCAGCCTACTTTTGGGGAAACCCCCTTTGCTAATTGGCATGGAGAAATGACTGATGCAAAGGTCGCTCTTGTGACCACAGCAGGTGTTCACTTGAATACGCAGATGCCCTTTGACGTTGAAGCGGGCGACCACACAGTTCATTTTATTCCAGCGAAAACACGTGCTGATGAGTTAATGGTTACGCATACTCATTTTGACCGTAGCGATGCAGATCTGGATATTGAGTGTATCTTCCCGCTAGCAACGCTTAGACAATTGGCTGAGGACAATCGGATTGGCTCTGTGGCAGAAACGCATTATGGACTAATGGGCTATATTCCTGAGTCTAGTGGGCTTATTTCTGAATCGATTCCAGCGATGATCCGGCAAATCAAGGAAGAGCAAGTGCAGGTCGTTATTCTAAATCCAGGCTGATATATTTGCCATCAATCCGTGGGATTGATTCAAAATGCAATTGAAGATGCAGGGATTTCTACGATATCGATTGCTCATCTGGCGAATTTGACAAAGAAAATTCGTGTACCGAGAGCGTTGCACCTTGCTTTCCCAATGGGGAGGAGCTATGGTAAGGCCTTTGACACTACGATGCATCAGCAAATTTTACTCGATTGCCTCCGTTATATTACCCAAATAAGGGAGCCTGAAACGATTGTTAAGCTTCCGTATAGATGGAAGCGTTAATCAAAAGTGGCTGCACTTCTTTTGTATGTGAAAAGTTCTCAACTTAAGAAACGGTGGTGAAGAAATGTGTATTTTAGTAACTGGCGGAGCTGGTTATATCGGTAGTCACACTTGCGCGGAATTGCTCCATGCGGGGTATGAGGTTATTGTTGTAGATAATTTGGTTAATAGTAGTCTCGAATCGTTAAAACGCGTGCAAGAGATTGCTGGAAAATCATTAAAATTTTACGAAGCAGATTTACTTGATGTTAATGGAATCGATCAGATTTTCTTGGAAAATGATATTGAAGCGGTGATCCATTTTGCTGGGCTAAAGGCAGTTGGAGAATCGACTCAGCTTCCCCTCACCTACTTTCGAAATAACCTGTCTGGAACAATCATTTTGCTGGAGGTCATGCAGAAGCATGGCGTGAAAACGATTGTCTATAGTTCATCTGCAACGGTATATGGTGAGAATGAGGTTCCGTTTACTGAAGGAATGTCACTATCAGCGGCAAATCCTTACGGGAGAACGAAGTTGATGGTTGAGGAAATCTTAGGAGATCTCTACCGCTCAGATAAAGCTTGGCGAATTTGTACATTACGTTATTTTAACCCGATTGGCGCGCATGAAAGCGGGATGATTGGCGAGAATCCTTTCGGGACTCCCAATAATCTTGCGCCATATATTACGCAAGTTGCCGTAGGAAGGTTGGCCAAGTTGCGTGTTTTTGGCAATGATTATGATACTGCTGATGGTACTTGTATTCGGGACTATATTCACGTTGTTGATTTAGCGCTTGGCCATATCAAAGCGCTTGAATATATGCGGATGCGGAGTGGTATTGAAGATTTTAACCTTGGTACTGGAATAGGCTATAGCGTTCTTGATGTTATTCGTGCTTTTGAGCAGGCAATTGGAAATGCAGTTCCTTATGAAATTACGGCAAGAAGAGCTGGTGATATAGCCAAAATGTATGCCAATCCAGCAAAAGCCAAGCAGTATTTAGGCTGGGAAGCGGCGAAAACGCTTGAAGAAATGTGTGCGGATACATGGCGCTGGCAGCAGCAGAATCCAAACGGTTTTACAGCAAAGTAACTTGAAAATGACAAAAAGCCTATTGAAACTGGAAATTGCCTTGGGGCAGAAATCCAGAAGTAAATAGGCTTTTTGCGTCAGAATTTATCGTCCTGGTAGCGTTTGGGGATAGTGGTATTCAAGCTCTTCATCAAAAGTCGCATAGTCAAAATTAATCATTGGCAGTACAAAGCGCATGCCTGTTGTTGGGTCACTAAGGACGATGTGGTCACGTCCTGCAGCTTCGACAATCCCCTTGAAAATTTTTGCATTCCATTCAGAGTTATTTTCAAACGTCATGTAAACCGTTGCCATTTTACCACGGTTGAGTCGGAAAATGTTCTCAATGTACGATTGTTCCATTCGTGGCGTTGGGACCTGCATCGGTGGTACTTGTAATTGTGGTGCAGGTTGTTGCTGGTATTGCGGCTGATGTGGTTGTTGCGTGATTGGACCCGGATAGGCCTGTTGTTGGTAAGGGTACTGCGAGCCAGACTGAAGCGGTTTGTTGCCACTTGTCATATATGGATTGTATGGCTGTTGGTACCCGTATGTACCACTGGGTTGTTGTGGTTGTGGCATATAAACACTCTCCTTTAAAAGACTTCTGGACATTCTGTTTGTGTCGGTTGATAAAAACAATGTGCCTTGTAACGCCCCACATTCCATTGTCCATACCATTGAGCAGGACATTCTGCAGGTGGACGAAAGTACCATAAACAGTTTGTCGCTGGATCGAAGCGTTCGCCATTCAAGACCCGTCTTGCTAACTGGATATCCTTATCTCGAGCTTTTTGGTAAAAATAACTTTCCTGTACAGCTTCGAATCCGCCTGGACTTTGGTAAACCATATCCGAAACTGTATTGATATCTTTAAAATCACTACAATTAGCGATAATACGGTTCACGCAAACATTTCCCACCATTAACATGCCTAACTCGCCTTCACCTTCGGCTTCAGCACGCATTAGTCTAGCTAATAGTTGCTCGTCCTCGCTACTATAAGGAATCACACCCATAGCTATGCCACTCCTGTTCTGTATAAAATATGATGACCAATCCCAGTTTATGAAACATTGAATCAGCTGGTGCGAAAATTCAGTTCAAATGAAATCAGCTGGACAATTAAAGTGGCCATTTATCAACTTGATTTCCATTGATCTTCCAATTGAAATCAAATCACACGCATGTTAACATTACATTTGGACTAATCAACAAGAAATAAACAAGTGAAGTAGGTGACCGCATGCACTCAAACACTTATGCAGAGTGGCTAATAACATTGTTAATCAGCTGTTTTATGATTTTTTTATTCACCCTATTTCTCTATTTACATAGACAGGAGAGGACGCGAATACTCAATGGTTTTATTCTCAATGCGTTTCTTGGTGCGCTAGCTCTTTTCACCATATGCCTATCTGGGGCAACAAATAATCATTACATATTCATACTAACAACGATTCCATTCATTGCTTTTTTGATCATTTCAACCTTCGGTTTATTCGCATTAATCATAGGGCTGTTTTTAAATGCCCACATTCTGATGAAAAAAGAAGGTCGACGCTTTTCAAATTGCCTAACACTCGCTTTGGGGATCATTACTTTAGTTAGTTTGATCGTTCTTATCATCAATCCTGGGCGATTTATACCAGAAGAAATTGTATCAATTTATATGGCAATGACGATTATCTTCGTCTATTTTGTTTTGGATGGTACAAGTTTTTTAACAGCCTACTTACTTTATCGATTTAACAGACCAAAGCTCAATCAGAATTTTATTATTGTTCTCGGTAGTGGCCTGATCAATGATCAGGTGACTCCTCTACTTGCAAGTAGGATTGAGAAAGCAATCGGTTTTTATAAGAAGCAATCTTCTGTTATGACGCCACCCAAACTTATTTTCTCAGGTGGACAAGGACATGACGAAAACCTTTCCGAAGCAAAAGCGATGCAAAACTTTGTGCTTGAGAAAGGCATCCCTCTTGAAGATACGATTATAGAGGACCGTTCGATTAATACCTATCAAAACATGCTTTTCTCAAAGAAGATTATTGAAGAAATAAAGGGTGAAAATTATACCAGTATTTTTTCAAGTAATGAGTATCACATTTTCCGCTCTGGTATGCTTGCTAGAAAAGCGGGATTAAAAAGCCAAGGGGTTGGTGCAAAAACAGCTTTTTATTTCTGGCCGAATGCGATGATTAGAGAATATATTGCCATTCTAGTGATGCAGCGAAAGCGGCATATAATGGTTACTTCAACTATTTTAGGACTATCGATCTTATTAACATCAGTGAAACTTATTTTCTCATTTTTTTAGAAACTGAGGCTCTATTTAGCTACAAATGAAATACTCAGAATGAAACCAACAATTCCGTTTTTGCCAATCTTTGTTGATTCTAAGTACAAAAAAATCTCAACAAATGTTTGCTTATTCTAGCAGCATTTATTGAGATTTTTAATTTTATTACAATTGGCGTGAAGCACTGGTGCTTAGCCTTTTATTTGAAGAAACGTAGCTAGTTCACCCTCTTCAATGATGTTTCCAACAAAGAAAGTACCAAATTCGCCGAAACGAGCACTGGCTTCATCAAAGCGCATTTCTGAGACGATCTTCTTAAATTGAAGTACGTCATCTGAGAATAATGTAACGCCCCACTCCCAATCATCAAAGCCCATTGAGCCTGAAACAATCTGTTTCACGGCACCGGCATACTTTCTACCAATTTGACCATGTGATGCAATCATTGGTCGGCGCTCTTCCATCGGAAGCATATACCAGTTGTCGCTTAGGTTTCTACTTTTATTCATTGGATAAAAACAACTATGCTTCATTTTTGGCAAGATTGGATAAAGCCTTGCGCGAATCATTGGATTTTGATAAGGATCTTCCGTTTTGTCTAAGTAATTAGATAGCTCAACAACTGACACATATGAATAGCTAGGCATTAAAAAACCTGCAAAAAGGCTTTTATTAAAAGCAGTTTCAATCTCATTCAATTCTTCCATCGTAGGGCGGAGAAATAGAAGCATAAGATCAGCTTTTTGGCCCACAATAGAGTATAATGCATGACTACCAAGTTCATTTGTTTGGACATCATTCCACTTATTCATTAATGACTGTAATTCTTCCATGGCTACATGGCGCTCTTCTGCGGAAGCGTTACGCCAGCTTAACCAATCAATTGTACGGAAATCGTGGAGACAGTACCAACCATCTAACGTTTCAACTGCTTCGTTCATGATAAATCACTCCATTTTCAGTTATTTTTCTAACGTCCAAATAAAAATGAACGTTCGTTTATAAAAAATATTCACTTTAGTGTTTGAATAAAAATCTTCCAGACATATACAAGCACTATTTTATGATAACATAATGATCCTAATTATAAACAAAATTCGACTCGAAGTTCTGTTGATAAAGGAAATTATATGCTATTATGAAGAATGAAAAAAGATTTGGCAGAGGAGATTTATATGTTTGAGAGTATGAAGACAAGGTTAAAAGATTATCGCTTCAAAATCGTTTTTCCAGAAGGAACGGATTCACGTATTTTGAGCGCTGCAGTTCGTTTACATCAAGAAAACATTATTACACCGATCGTACTCGGCAACCGCGCTGATTTGGAAAAAAAAGCAGAGGAACTGGGGCTTAATTTAACTGGTGTGACATCAATAGATCCGACAGATAAAGAAATGATTGACGAGATGACCCCTATTTTTATTGAGAAACGAAAAGGGAAAGTCAATGAGGCGAACGTATCAAGCATTCTTCAAGATGTGAATTACTTTGGAACAATGCTTGTAGAAATGGGAAAAGCAGACGGTCTTGTCAGCGGTGCTGTCCATTCTACAGCAAATACTGTACGCCCTGCTTTACAGATTATCAAGACAAAACCGGGTGTTCAAAAGATATCTGGCGTGATATTCTTGTTCAAAAATGAAAAGCGTTTCATATTTGCTGACTGTGCGATTAATGTAAATCCATCCGCTGAAGATTTAGCAGAAATCGCGGTAGAGACCGCTGAAACTGCAAGAACATTTGGATTAGAACCAAGAGTAGCGATGTTGAGCTTTTCTTCCCATGGTTCTGGTCAGGCGATTGAAGCCTTTAAAGTGGCAGAAGCAACGGCAATAGTAAAGGAAAGAGAACCAAGTTTAGTCGTAGATGGCGAAATTCAATTTGATGCGGCTATTTCACTACAGGTAGCAAAACAAAAGGTACCTGGCTCACCACTTGAAGGGAATGCAAACGTATTTATCTTTCCAACAATTGATGCTGGGAACATTGGGTATAAGATTGCTCAACGACTTGGTGGGCTAGAAGCTATAGGTCCGGTTCTGCAAGGTTTAAATAAACCAGTGAACGATCTCTCTCGTGGTTGTACAGAAGATGATGTGTATGGCCTAGCGCTTATCACTGCTGATCAATGTATAGCGCATGTCACTGTCAGTAAGTAACAATAGCCCTGGCTTTAGCAGGTGTCCTCTTCTAATGGGTAGATATAGACTGAAATAAATTAATTTCCTTTAAGGAAACAGTATAAGTCGCACTGCTGGTATTTCGCCTGCTGTGCGACTGTTTTATGTCGGCTTGGCTCTACTGCCTGTTGTAAAACCCAAAATTTTTAATCGTACCACTGCCGAGCCATCTAACAATCGATATAATAACTGTAGTAGAAAATATATTCTTACCGTTTTCAAACAAAGTGTTAGAAAAATGAAAATTTGAAGGTATATATAGCGGTTATTTTATCAATGATAGTAAGAGATGGGAATTGAACCTTTTGAAAAATTGGGTAATAGGTTATTCTACTAGTAGCTAGGCAGAGAGTTAGCCCCTTTTCTAATAGTGGAGCGTTTCCTAAAATCAGCAGAGTAAGGTATACTTTAACAGAAAGAAGGAGTGTTATTTATGAGCAATAATTCTAGAAATACTGTCATAAGCCATGGTTGGGGTTTAGGTTCAATCATTGCAGTCACAGCATCTTGGGGTTTGCATCAATCCGTTTTATGGGCAATACTGCATGGTGTTCTGGGTTGGTTCTACGTCATTTACTACGTTATTTTTCATTAAAATGATCAATTGAACATCGCCCTCTGGCTGACAATCACTATGGTTCTGCTCTGCTAATTGTTGTTAGTAGCCTCCAGAAAATAGGATTGTCGTTCGGAGGGTGATTTTTGTTTAGATTTTATAATTTGGAAACAATAATAGATTACGGTGGTTAGCTTAGGGTAAGCAGATTTGTCTATAGCTCTCGTATGAAGATGGCATACAGTTTGATGAGTGAATGAGCTTGAAAGTTTGTAGTGAAATTGCCTTATAAAAAACGAATTTACAAAATCAAAATTAAGTCACTATGGTAATGAATTAAAATGGTGTTTGTTCTAGCATCAACATTAGAAGCAACAGCAAATAATGAGGGTGTTGAGGTAGTAAATAGCAATCAGTAGATGATTATGGGGAAAGCGTCCACCAAAAAAACAAGAGTAGCACAACCGTTGTGGTCAGCTACTCTTGTAGGTTTCAATAGGATTTCTAGTAACTACTCAGCTATTTTCTCTAAGTTCCCGTTACGATCCATTTTAAATTTCGTTTGTGGCCGCTCTTCTTCCTCGATCATTGCGAGTTTGCGTGCCTTATTCATAATGTTGATTAATGTTTCATAATCTTCTTGCATGGACGTTGAGTTCTTCTGAACACTGCCGAGTTTATTTTCTAATTCTCGATTTTTCCTAGCTAACTCTTGCACTTCCAACTTTAGTCTCTCGTTCTCAGTTCTTAGAGCAACAAGTGTTGATTCGTTTTTGCGAAAATTTTGCAAAAACAAAATGACGGAGTCTAGTGTGATGTTTGATGGTGTACTAGTCAGCATACTGCTATGCATTGGCTGACTTACTTGTTGTGTAAGTATGTGCCTTGGCATTGCTTCTGCGACTAATCCAGTATCAAATTGACTTTCTAACTCTGATGTGATCGACTCAAAGTTTTCTAGTGAAGGTGGCTGATAGAGAATTTTCTTCTTTCCACCCTGGTCTGTGCCAAGTAATCTTTGGCGCTGCTTGCGTTGCTTTCTTGAAAGCGATAGGGCTTGTTCATACTGTTGTCTTACTACAGAGTTCCATCGGAACCCGCAAGCAGCAGAAGTTCTATCAAGTTGATCGCCAACTTCTTCAAAAGCGTTTAGTTGGGTACTTCCCTCACGAACGTGGCGCAATACAGTTTCAGCCAGTAACAGGTCATTTTCCTCAGACCAAGCATCTTGTCTTAATTTCATATTAATTCTCTCCTAAAGCATTCTGAAAATCTGAAAATCCGTTTCTACTAGTAGAATAGACATGTATATCAGAAAATATACATTTGTTATTCCAGAGTATATTGGATATTCTAAGGGAACTGTTAATATGTTGCTCAGGCGCGAGTAAATAAGCCAAAACTAGACAAAAGTCGAGTTTTTTAGACAGGTAATTTGCTAGTTCATACATTTTGCTTTTTGAACAGACAAAGCTACTTTTGCATTTATCCCTCTTACAAATGTAGAATAAGGATAGCAAAATTCTAGTCAAGATCGATTAGATGACGTAAAAACCAATATGGTATAATGTAGTGAATGGATCCACGCCGAATAAAACAACGTGTAAGCCGACACTAAGTGTGGCGTTGTAACAGGATTCGGTATAGAACCGAATTTGGAGACCTTTGGCAACAGTACAGACAAATAGACTGTGCCAAAAAGCAGACAGTTTTGAAGTTATAAACGTAGTAAAAAGATTTTTGTTATACAGACAATATTATTCTATCATACTTATCTTCTAATTTCAGCATATTTAATAAAAAAATTTTTTATGGCTTAATTTATTTGTGAAAATGAAGGTATAATGGAACTATATACTACAAGGAGTAATTTGAAAAATGACTCAGTTTCGTGTTTGTAACTTTTGTTTAGCAACAAATCTTAAGACACTAGTTCCACGTCTTAAGAAGCTTGACCCAGAAGCAACAATTGATATTGGTTGCCAGTCTTATTGCGGTCCGGGTAGAAATAAGCCGTTTGTATTCGTTAATAATCGACCTGTAACTGCCGAAACGGAAGATGAGCTGATTCGCAAAGTGGAATTGCGAATGACTGTCAAACCATCTAGTAAATAAATACGGTGAAGTGTTTGAAAACGTTTTGATAAGTTTTTTCAAACACCCCTATTAAAGATAAGTCCAACCAAATCAATTGCTTCAGAAAGCGAGGTAGGTATGGTACTTTTAAAAAACGAAAAGGTGTTTCGTGATCCGATTCATGGCTATGTACGTGTAAAAGATCAAGAAATCCGTGCGTTAATAGATACGAAGGAGTTTCAGCGGTTACGCCGGATCAAGCAACTTGGAACTTCTCATATTACGTTTCACACAGCGGAGCATAGCCGGTTTAGCCATTCTCTTGGTGTGTATGAGCTAACACGCCGAATCATTGATGAGGTTTTCGTTGGTCAAGCAGAATGGAATGAAGATGACCGGATGTTAGCACTTTGTGCTGGATTATTGCATGATCTGGGTCATGGTCCATTCTCGCATTCTTTTGAAAAAGTTTTCGGTCTTGATCATGAAGTGTATTCGCGGAAAATTATTCTTGGTGATACGGAGGTTAATGCCGTACTGCGCCTAGTAGCACCTGATTTCCCTCAGAAAGTGGCAAGCGTAATTGAGAAGAAACATCCAAATAAAGTAGTTGTTAGTCTGATTTCAAGTCAAGTAGATGCAGATCGAATGGATTATTTACTACGCGATTCTTATTATACTGGCGTTAGCTATGGCCGTTTTGATTTGGAAAAATTGATTCGAGTGATCTTACCAAATAAAGATGGTTTGGTGATCAAAAGCAGTGGCATGCACGTTGTAGAAGATTATATTATGAGCCGCTATCAAATGTACCGCCAAGTTTATTTTCATCCAGTTACAAGTAGTGCGGAAGTCATATTAACAATGATTTTCGATCGAGTAAAATTTCTTTTCCATTCTGGTTACCAGTTCAAACAGGCACCAACTCATTTTGAGCCTGTTTTTGTATCGGATGTGAGTGTGGAAAACTATTTGAAAATTGATGAAGCCGTATGTCTTACTTATTTTGCATTATGGCAAGAAGAATCAGATGATATTTTATCCGATTTGTGTAGACGATTTATGGTACGAGACTTATTTAAACATGTTGAATTCGAGGAGACCGATAAAGATGCTGAGAAATTCATGCAACTATCGAATCTGTTTCGCCAGGTTGGGATTGATCCTACCTATTATTTAACGATACATGCCTCGTCAAATGTCGCATATGATGAATATAAGCCAGGTAGTGATGAGGAAAGACAGCCCGTCTCGCTCTTGCTGAACGATGGCAGTAAAGAAGAGTTATCGACACGTTCGACGATTATTGCAGCGATTAATGGGAAGCGGAATGTTTACAAGTATCTTTATTTCCCAAAAGATCTTGTCTGCCAGTTACCTGAAAGTAATGAGAAACAACAAATTCGTCAATTGCTTGGATTGACAGGTTGTCATAAGCCTGTAGAAACGAAGTCATGATATGCATGCCGACAGGCGTGAGTAATCTCAATAATGTCTACATAAAAAAGCGTGCTAGGCAGAGTCCTAAAGCACGCTTTGAATCACTTGTTCTATTCGTCGCAAGGTCGCTTTCCAGCATGACCATAATTGGTTAGTGGCACTTCATCGATAAAAACAGAAATTCTTTCAATCGGTGCACCACTAGTTTCTGAAACGGCCTCTGTTACTTTTTCAATTAGCGCTTTTTTCTGTTCATCTGTGCGACCTTCTAACATTTTGACTGTAATTGATGGCATTTTTGTATCCTCCAACTGTTATATTTGTTATTATTCTTTCATAGAGATCGATATTTTGCAACTTTCTATGTACAAATGAATGGTATGAAATGTTCAGTAGGAATTTTCTACCGATACTCAGGTAAGGGCAGAGGAGATTTTTATTCATCTGTCAAAATCGTTTTATACACTGTCGTAGATAGTTATTTGGCTTTTATCAAGACTTATCAGTTGAATAGTAAGAATTTGGAGGTAGTTTAATGGCTTTTGCATCGTTAAGTACGTTGCCTTATTTGGTCATCACCGTTGTGATTGCCTTTAGTGTACATGAGTTTGCTCATGCTTATGTGGCAACGAAGTTTGGGGACCCTACACCAGGTAACCAAGGAAGGCTGACGCTAAATCCAGTTGCCCATATTGATTTAGTTGGTTTTATTTTTATTTTATTAGCTGGGTTTGGCTGGGCAAAACCTGTTCAGGTCAATCCATATTATTTTAAAAATCGCAAGCTGGCCGGTGTTCTTACTTCGCTTGCAGGTCCAATTAGCAATTTCCTGATGGCTCTTGTTGGGACCGTTGTGTTTGCGATCATCATTAAGCTAGTGGGCGTTCCAAGCAACATCATTGCCAATTTCTTCTATTACTTTGTGTATATGAATTTAGTATTGATGATTTTCAACTTAATTCCGCTACCACCACTGGACGGTTACCGAATTGTTGAGGATTTGGTGCCACGTGAAACGAAGGTGAAGATGACGCAGTATGAACAGTATGGTGTGTTCGCATTCTTAGTGATTGTGTTAATTCCACCACTAAATGCCTTGATAATCGCACCAATCTTTAATATTGCCGTTCCTGCTGTCTGGGATGTTATCAAAAGTGTAACCAGTCTATTTGTATAAATTACCCCAAGGAGGTTCACAAATGGAAAAGAAAAATATTGGGTTCAACATTGTGAATAATGCGAAAGGTCACAAAACAAGTGAATATGGTTTGGGTTCACTAAGCCTTGAAAATATTTCTCCAGTCATTATTGATGTTGAAGCCGGAGAAGCGGTTGTTGATGTCGGAGCATTGCATGCTAGGAGTGCTGCTGAAAAAGGCATTAAATTTACGACTGATAAAGCAGAAGTACCAAATGGGAAATTATTCTGGGTCGTGTGGGTAACGGTCGATGAAAATGAATCTGGTAGCTACTACGCAGGTGTAGCTGCTTGTGAAATGTTGATTGATCGCGAGAATCGTAAGGGTTATAAATTAATGGCGGAGCATGTCAATCGAATGGATAAATCACTGAAACGGAAAATCATTGTTGATCACATTGATGAAAAATCGAAAATTGTATTACATGCCTTTTTAAAGATGCATGATCCAAGCATGTGGGAGAACTCTGCTGAAGAGCTGAAATCTGGTCTAGCATAAATGAACTAAAAAGATGACACGCTAGTAATACTTTTGCAATCTTAGTGATGACTAACTAAGGTTGCTTTTATTTTTCTGTATTTTTCTTAGCGCGTGTTTGAAAACAACAATTATTAACCGGGAAATATTTTACTTCGACACATTTTTCGAAAAATATTTCTACAAATTTTGCTATAATAGTTGTATGGATCGAAAATAGAGGAGGCAACAATGTTGAAAAAGGTTTTAATTATTCTTGGGGTATTGTTGCTCTCTATTGCAGGGTTTTTCTATTATCATATAGAGAAAATGGAACGAATTGAGCAAGCTGAGAGAGAAGCACAAGCAAAGCAAGACGCTAAAGACCTGGAGCCATTTTCCGGTGATGTGAATACATTTCCAATTGCATCAGGCATTGCGGATGGTGTAAATGTTTTAGCACTTAATGAAGCGCTTGTAGAGCCAGAAGTAGAGATTGCTATCGTAACAGATTTACCAACGGCAGAGCTCTATATCGGTTTGCAAGGTCAATCGACCAGTCAATATGAAAAGCGATTTTTCCAGCGTAGTATTTTTTACGATTCTGCCATGAATTTTTCTCGTGTACCTGATTTGCAGGCGGTGCACTATTACTTCGATGATCAAGTTATCACAATCACGCGAACAGCATTTGCTGAGGTACTTGGTGATGCACAGATCGAGTCGCTTACTGATACAAAAGTATGGGAAACAGAAATTGTTGGAAAACTTCTTGATATAAATTTCATGAATGAGTTTATGACCAATACGGCGGCTGTTCAGAAAGGTGGCTTAAAGCCGCTAGCATTGATTGAAACAATGCCTGAGATGTTGCTCTATCTAAAAATGGAGCTCGGGGTGGAGAAAACAAACTTAGAGCAGTTACCATTTGAAATCGTCAAGCCAATCCTTTTTGAAGTGGATCAAGTTTTTCAATTGTACCCGGAGTTAGATGGTTATATTACTACAATTGAAGTCACCGACCAGATTGATCCAGAGCGGTTCATGGAATTGCAACCGGCTTTCGATTTCAAGAGTGCATCTATTCGATTGAATAGCCGCTGGTATTCGGAGATGGACAAGCTTGAAGAGAACTGGGAATTAGGTGTGGAGACAGAATTTTACCCTGAAGGGACTGAGAGTGAAACAATTGTTGTTCATGAGCTGACACATGGACTTGAGGCTTACATTATTGGTACTCGCTATCAAGATTCGCCCGCACAAGAGCAGATTGATGCTTGGGAGAACAGCACTGTTTCCAAAGAAATTATTAGTTCAGCGTACGCGAAGGTATCACCAGTCCTCGTGCCAGGCACATCTGAGGATGCTGCGGTTGAAGATATTTCTGAATACGCAGCGACTGGTGGCCCGAGTGAAGCTTTGGCTGAAGCGGCTCATGATGTATATGACAATGGTAAGCGTGCAGATGCAATGAGTAAGGCAATGGTTGAGGAGCTGAACACAATGTTGACTTCTGTTTCGGGAGAGAAGCACCAGCTGATGTTAGAATAGCTGATAATTAATCGTTCAAAAAAGCCGAGGTGTAGTTTAAAACCTCGGTTTTACTTTTATCCCGTCGATAATGGGGGAAAGGCAAGGAAGTGAAAAAGCCGAATGATTTATCATTTGTCTGCATCATATTGTATCAATGACACTAAATTTTAATCGAAAAGAAATCAACCAGGTATCATAACATAAGCTGCGGTATAATTGCGTTAACAGCAAATAGTTTGGTCTTCGACCTCATGTACAATTTTTTCTAGTTCAGCATCAAGTAACTTGGTAGATTTGCAAACACTGACATCCAGTGTCATCTTTCTAGCTTGTCCTGCTTTAACCGCTACATAAATTTCTCCGAGTGTAATCTCCTCCGCTTTTTCCATCAAAACTTACCCGCCATCACATCTTTCACGTGATGGCTTATCATTGATGAAATTGGCTATTTGCCAATCAACTCTGAGGATGCTAAATTGTTTTTTCAATTGATTGATCAGCGATATGAGAGGCGGAGCACGATTTTAACTACCAATGCTAATTTCAAGGCCTGGGATGAGATTTTTCAAGATTCTAAGCTCGCTAATGCGATTCATGACCGTGTTCTGCACCACACTACTGTTGTTACAATATTTGGTGATTCATATCGGATCAAAGATCATTTGCCTAAAGAAAAATGAACATTGTTGTTCATTATTATTTGATCACTTTTGTACATTTTTTCATTGACATTGACACCTAGCGGAATCGAGGGTTAGCGAAGTATCATTTCCTTAAGATTGAAAATTTCAGGTTCTAGAAGTTCCAAGTGAAAAAGCAATTTCTTTAGTGTAAAGGAATCTCGGGCATTAAAGTCTCATAGGATTGGTATAGTCCTCGGTTGTGGAAATAATTGCATGTTTCTTTAGATAACGAAGTTCTTTACAATAAAAATTAGCAATGTAAAAAAAAACATGACATTTTTCCGTAACTCACGTCACTAAGGTTTCGTGGGGGAGGTGCAAAGGATTATAGAAAGAAATGGGGATAAGATGTGGTCGCTCATAGTTCAGTTAAGCAACTTGATAATCAAGATATTCAACTACTAGTAAGTAAAATTGTGACTGGTAATGAACGAGCTTTCCGAGAGCTCTACAATCACTTCTTTCCGATACTATATCAGTACTCTTATAGCTTACTAGGGAATAAGGAGGATACTAGAGATGTAGTGCAAGAGGTTTTCTTACAGGTTCATAAAAGCGTTGGTACTCTCAGGGAGCGTGAGAAAGTATCAAACTGGCTCTACACAATTACTTATACGAAGTGCATTGATGTCATTCGGAGAAGAGAAAAATCAAATAGAATAATGAAAACGCTGTACTATGAAGAAAAGAACAAACCTTTATTTCTCGGAGAGGTTGCCGATGAAGTAGAGAAACGAGAATGGCATCGAAATATTAAAAAAGAAGTTGAGCAGCTTAGTACGGCAAAGAAAAATAGCATAATCCTTTTTTATCAACAAGGGCTAAGCACAAAGGAAATTGCTGAAGTTCAGGGGATAAGTGAAGGTAGCGTAAGGAACGCTTTGACCGGAGCGAGAAAACAAATAAGACTTTCCCTAGAGAATCAAGGAAAGCTAGAGCCAAAGCTTGCCTTAAGTGTTGTACTGCTTGATGCAAATGAAATGTCCGACGCATCTGCAAAAATATGGGAACGCATGGTTTCTAGATTATCTTTTTCTGAGTCTGGGAGTTCTACTTCACTTTTGAAAAGTTTAAGTAAAGGTGTGAACGGAAGGTTTGGAACAAGTTTCTTCCTGAGTAATTATTTTAGCCTGTCACAGGCTGTCAAGGTGGCTGCTATTTCATGTTTTGCGTTCACCGCTTTAATTGGTGAGGTATATACGCTTACGCAAAAGCTAGAACTCGCAGCTGAAATGTACACTAGTGACCAGGATGAATCTAAGACAATTAGCCAGTCAGATAGTGATATCGACTCTTTCTTGGCTAAAGAATTAGAAGAGATGGTTGGTGTAACAGATGCCAATATCATTATAGCGTTGGCAGATTCTACAGAGACCGATAATAGAGATGAGTTGTCTGAGTTAGCAGAGAGACAAGATATGTCGAAAACTTTATCTGTTGCAGGTAGTGAGACTTACGATTTGTATCTATTACAACAGGACGGCAAAACACTAACAATCTATCAAGAATTCCATGAAGAAGAACAAAGCATTGAAACATTATATATGATCGGTTGGAAGACTAGAGATAGGCAGAATAATGATTTATATAGTGAGAAAAATTTACCTACCGAGGTGGTAGCTGTTCTGGATGAGCTGTACTAGTAAGCTATCCAAATTGTTTTCCAATTAAGATTTATAAAGGAGAGTACAATGAAGAATAAAGTAATATATAAAAAAATAATAGTGATGATTACTTTGGCAATGATGCTGTTTAATACTAGTTCTTCTAGTGTGTTCGCCACTGTAGCACTTGCGGAGGGACTACTTGGAACCGAGACGACCGAAAATACTGGACCAGGAGAGGTCAAGGAAGAAACTGAAACCAACACAGTGGATGAAATTAGTGAGGAAACTGAGAGTAACAATCTAGAAGAGAATGTGAGTGAAGAAGATATTGAGGAGGGAGCAGCAGCGTCACCGACTGGTAAAAATTTACCAGATGTGAAGCTCCATGCAGAAAATGCTAAAGTAGATCAAGCAACAGCAAAAACCCTACTGACAGAAGAAGATTTAAGAACAGTCAACAAAGCAACAGGAACAATTAATGGAACAGCAACAGAACCAATTGTAGAAATCACAACAACAAGCTGGGATGCGATTAAAGCAGGAACAGTGGGAGTCTATGGCGTAACCTACAAAGTAATATCGCAGGAGGATCACTATGTTTCGAGCGCACCGGTAGGGATCACTGTAGTCGAAGATGGAAGTGTTATTTCCGGAACGACTCACGTATATGCAGAAGATGCAACAATAGATCAATCAGAAGCAAAAACCGTGCTAACATATGCAGACTTAGAGAGAGTCAACAAAGCAACAGGATCATTTTATGGACCATCAGCTGGAACTGTGAACATAGACATCGAATCCGCTGATTTTGATGCGATTCAAGCGGGACCAGAGGGAAGTTATGAAGTAACGTACTCTCTAGGAGCAGGAACAACCGCTGATGACCATGTAGAAAAGAAAGTAAAGATCAACGTAGTGAAAGATGGCAGTGTTATTTCCCCAGACGGTAAGAATGCAGTGTATGCAGAAGATGCAACAGTAGATCAAGCAACAGCAAAAACCCTGCTAACAGATGGAGATTTAAGAACAGTCAACCAAGTAAAAGGAACAAGTAACGGAACAGCAACAGAACCCAAAGTAACAATCGCAACAACAGATAGGAATGCGATTAAAGCAGGAAAAGAGGGAAGTTATGAAGTAACGTACACTCTAGGAACAGCATCAGGTAATGACTATGCAGAAAAGAAAGTAAAGATTAACGTAGTCATAGATGGCAGTGTTATTTCCCCAGATGGTAAGAATGTAGTGTATGCAGAAGATGCAACAGTAGATCAAGCAACAGCAAAAACCCTGCTAACAGATGCAGCGTTAAGAACA
>JAVBKE010000075.1:0-2591 GCA_031554185.1 Caryophanales bacterium | reverse complement strand
CTGTTGGTAACTGTTCGTTCCCCCAGTAGTTGACCTTGTACGGCGCCACCAAGAGCCATTGTGTTGACGGCATAACCCGTGGCGTATTCACCAGTATTATCTAAGGTGACAGACACACCATCATCACCCAGTAAATTTAATGCCCCACTATTCACGATGTGGTTGTCACCGCTGGTTCCTAAATTAGAGATGGCAACAGATAAGGTATCTCTGGCGCCACGAACAGTGGTATAGGCTGTTTTACGTAAATTCCATGTTCCTGCATTATTAATGTTTGTGGTTGGATTATTTGCGGTGATGACGCCTGTCATCACGCCAGTAGCCTCATTATTTACGGTAAGAAATGCCCCCGTAGATGCAAAGGCTGCCTGAAGAATAGTGTCTCTGTCAGAGGTGATTAGCCCTGCATTATTGACCGTATCTTTGGGTTTTGCGGCAGCACCAATACTGCGAAACAGCATGCCAGATGTTTTGCCATTGACGTGCCCGCCTTGTGCAATATTGACCGTATTTTCATCACTCATGTCTGCAATAATGCCAATCCCTGAATCTATAAATCCTTGAGCGCCAATATTAATGGTTGATTTGCCACCAGATTGAACCTGTCCATTATTCCAAGCCACAATGCCATATAGGCTGCCTGAAATTTTGCCGTTGTTGTTAATGGTGGTGGTTGAATTATTGCCACTGACAGAATGAATACCATACTGATACGCCGTTCCTGCATCATGTAGAATCTCGCCATTATTGGTGACAGAGATATTTGAACCTGCCATACCATCAATCTGAATGCCCCTAGATTCCCGACCTTTAATATGAATCAAGCCATCATTGATCACAGAAACCTTGCCTAAGGCATTATCAACCGTGTGAATGCCATGAATAATGAAACCATTAGTTTCTAATGTGCCTTTATTGGTGACGGTAATGTCACCAGCACCAGAACCTGCTAGTTGAGCAGCATGAAGCGCAGCACTGTAATTAGTTGCTGAGGTATTACTCATGGTGATTTTATCTGCGAGCGACTCACCAAATAGAATGGTTTGATTGCCCCCAGTTGATGTGCCTGTGGATTGAATCACAATACCAAAGTTTGTGGCACCTACATCAGTCACATTGCTTAATTGACCAGCAGCTTGAATGGTTAAATTTCCCCCCAAGGTTGTACGGGCATAGATATTGTCAGAGTTTGTGCCGCTGACAGAAACATCACTGGTCGTTGTGGTGATGATTTTCACATCACTGGCAGCGGTATTGGTTCCATAAATCGCCAGATTCCCCATTGTAGGATCCACCGTACCCAGTATTTCCACCTTACCACTATTGGTAATCAAGGTATTGCCAGCAGATGCGCCATAGATGCCAATAGATTTGCCTGTACCTGGAGTGATGACGGTGCCGTAGTTTTCAATTTCAGCAGCCTGATTTAAGGTCGATGTAAAAAGGCCATAAGATGTATTGCCATGGGTGGTCACAAAACCATCTACACCATTAACAACCTTAACCGTACCTTGATTGTTCGCTTGTCCAGATACCCCATGCGCACCATTACCATCTGTTGTGATGGTTGCATTGGTTTGAATTTCAGTATGTCCACCAACAGCAGAGGCATTGGCATAAATGCCACGGTTGCCCGCGCCCTGTGTTTCTATAGTGACATCTTTTCCCAGCACAACATCCGCTCTACCCGCTGCGGCAGTTGCCGTGACAAAAACTCCATAGCCACCATATACGGTAATATTGCCAGAGCCTAAGTGTGATACGGATGCATTTTTACCACTGGCTTCTATACCATCACCAGTAGAACTACCTGTATTTTTATTTTCAATATTTAAAACTGCGTCTTGGTCAATGGTGATTTTAGAATCACCATTAGATGCCACTGCCCATAACGAGGTTGAACCAGAACTCGTTGCGGTTAAGGAAGTATTGCCTTTTACATCCAAAGTAGTCGTTCCGGCTTGAACACCCGCTGTTACGGCAGTTGTGGTGTTGTTAAAAGTATTGCCATTTAATTCAAGAGTGCCAGTTCCTGTGCCACCATTCACAAGGATTCTGGTAAAACTGTCGCCTCCATTGGCAACATAAGATTGATCCTGCCCTGTACAAAGCACAATGGGTCCAGCTGTACACGTTGCCCATGTATTGCCAGAACTTAAAGCAAAAACTGCGACCATTCCTAGGGAAATACGCTTAGCCTTACCTTTGCCTTTTGCCAACTCAGAAGCAACCACTCGCGGCCCTGTTATTTTGCTACTGATGACTTTATAAGATTTATTCATTACTGACCCATGAGGAATGGCTACAAATTAATTAAATAGGTTAATGACAATAATACGCTTTTTATGTATCAAACCCCTATTCGTAAAAAAATTTTATATATCTAACACCAAAATATTTATAATTACATTCTAGTATTCATTAACTAATAAGTAAAACGTATTTTGGCAGGATAGCTCTTATCTACCAAGACTTTCAGAAGGTTCTTAACTACTCTCGCGATACTGATTTTTATCTAGCTAAGCGATAAGCAATAAAAATATTTCTTTCAGGCAGCCTTAAGATACAAAAAAGACAGGGAGTCATCCCTG
>JAVBKE010000164.1:0-3650 GCA_031554185.1 Caryophanales bacterium | reverse complement strand
AAGGGCAAGAAGACCTTCGCCGCCGACCAGGTCGTGTACTTCCACGGGTACAACCCCGACGGCGACCTGGCCGGGTCCTCCCCGATCGAGGCGCTGCGCCGGGTGCTGGCCGAGGAGTACGAGGCCGGCGTCATGCGCGAGCAGACCCTGCGCAACGGGGCCCGCATGTCCGGGTACCTGACCCGGCCCAAGGAGGCCAAGGACTGGAGCGACGAGGCGCGCACCAGGTTCAGTCGCGGCTGGCAGAACCAGTACACGGCCAACGGCGCCGGTGCGATGGGCACCCCGATCCTCGAGGACGGCATGGGCTTCGTGGCCGCAGCTCAGACCTCCGAGCAACTGCAGTACATCGAGTCGCGCAAGCTCACGCGCGAAGAGGTCGCCTCGGCGTACTTCATCCCTCCGCCCATGGTCGGGGTCATGGACTCGGCGACGTTCTCCAACATCACCGAGCAGCACAAGATGGTCTACCAGGACACCCTGGGCCCGTACCTGTCGATGATCACTCAGGAACTCCAGCTCGCCCTGTTCCCGGACTTCGATGACACCGAGGGCCTGTACCTGGAGTTCAACCTCTCGGCCAAGCTCGCCGGGTCCTTCGAGGAGCAGGTCTCGATCCTGTCCTCCTCCACCGGCGCACCGTTCCTCACGCGCAACGAGGCCCGGGCGCGTCAGAACCTGCCCTCGATCGAAGGGGCGGACACCCTCATTGTCCCGCTCAACGTCATCGAGGGCGGGCAGGCATCGCCCCGGGACTCCGCCCCAAAAGCATCACGGCGCCTGGTGCACGGTAGACAGCGCACCAAGAACCGGGCGCCGGAGTCCTACGAGACCAAGACCGCCCAGGTCCTGGCCGCGTTCTTCGACCGTCAACGGGCCGTCGTCCTGTCGGCACTGGGTACCAAGGCCGGTGATGACTGGTGGGACGCGAAGCGATGGAACGCCGAACTGGCCGAGGACCTGCTCAAGACCGCCGTGCTCACGACCACCCAGGTCGGACGCGCGGTGGCCGAAGAGCTCGGCTTCGCGCCCGAGGACTACGACGTCGACCGCACCCTGGCCTTCCTTGCCGCAGTGGCCACCTCCCGCGCGGAGATGATCAACGCCACCACCCACGACCAGCTCACCGCAGCGCTCGCGGCCAGCGAAGACGACGAGGAGGAGGACGCCGCGCCGGCACCGACTCCGGCCGACGTGTTCGACGAAGCCAAGGGCCCCCGTGCCCTGGAAGCGGCAACCACGCTCGTGACGACGTACTCCTCGTTCGCGACCACCGAGGCCGCCACGCAGACCGCCGGCGCTCGCGCCTACAAGACGTGGGAGACCAGCTCGGGCAACCCCCGGGCCTCCCACGCGGCCATGGACGGAGAGACCGTCCCGATCGACGACACCTTCTCCAACGGCATGAACTGGCCCGGCGACCCCGCCGGCGGACCCGACGAGGTCGCCGGTTGCATGTGCGGGGTGTCCGTCTTCATCGAGTAGCACCACCGACGCCCAGGGAGGGCACATGTTCACCAAGTCCTGCACCGTGTCCCTCAAGGCCGCCGGAACCGACGACGGCCTCGACGAGGGAATCTTCGAGGCCCTCGTCTCCGTCTTCGACAACAAGGACTCCTACGGCGACGTCGTGCGCGCCGGCGCCTTCACCAACACCCTGGCCCAGTGGAAGGACTCCGGCGCACCCATCCCGGTCTACTGGTCCCACCGCATGGACGACCCCGACTACAACATCGGTCACGTCCTGGAAGCCAAGGAAACCCCTGAAGGCCTGTGGATCAAGGCCCAGCTCGACCTGGACAACCCCAAGGCGCTCGCGGTGTACCGGCTGCTCAAGGGCAAGCGGGTCACACAGTTCTCGTTCGCCTACGACGTGGTCGAGGGAGCGTGGGTCAAGACGGAGGCCGAGGAGTTCTTCGAGCTGCGTGAACTCAAGCTCTACGAGGTCGGACCGACCCCGATCGGAGCCAACCAGGAGACCGAGCTGCTCTCGGTGAAATCCATTGCGAACACTGCGCGGGCCTTCGCCGGCGCGGTGAAGGCGGGCCGGGCGATCTCGGCCGCGAATGAGACCAAGCTGCGCGAGGCAGTCGGGCAGCTCAACGATGTCCTCTCCGTCCTGGACGACGTAGAGGCTGACGGGAAGGCCACGGCCTCCGTCTCGGTCAAGGACGAGGAGCCCGGCCGGGCCAAGTCCGAGGAACCGGGCCGGAGTGCAACCGCTGACCTGTCGGAGCTGGAAGCGCTCGACCTCGAGCTCTCCGTCAGCGCGTAACACCCACCCACCCCGACACCACCACGGCACGAGGCCGTCGGTGGTCCCTGTCATGCCCCAAGGAGGCACCCATGACTACCAAGCTCGCCCAGGTCACCGAGGCCGCCCAGGCCGCGGTCAAGTCCGCCCGCGAGATCGCCGAGACCGCTACCGCGGCCGAACGGTCGCTCAACCCCCAGGAGAAGGCCGACTACGACCAGCACATGGCCAAGGGCCGTGAACTGCTCGCTCAGATCCAGGCGCTCAAGGCCGACGAGGCCGTGCTGGCCGAGGCGAAGAACCTCGCCGAGGAGATCGGCCCGATGGCCAAGGACGACCTGGAGTCCATGCGCCAGGTCGGTAACGACAACACCCGGGTCAAGAACCTGGGACACCAGGTGTGCACCTCGAACCAGTTCAAGGCGGCCCTGGCCGCGTTCCCGGGCGGCAAGCCCGGGGAGAAGTCGCGGATCCAGTCCGACCCGATCCCGGTCAAGTCCCTGATCACCGGCGGGTCCCCGACCTCGGCCGGGGCGTTCATCACCCCGGAGGACTCCGGCATCGTCGAGATGCTCGGGCGCCGGCCCCTGGTCGTGCGCGACCTGGTCTCCAAGCGCCGCACCGGATCCGACGTCGTCGAATTCGTTCGCCAGGTCTCCCACACCAACGCCGCGGCCGTCGTGCCCGAGGCCGAGACCGCCGACCCGCCGACCTCCCCGGTCGGTGGTGGCGCACCCATCCGGGCAGCCAACGGCGGCTACAAGCCGCAGGGCTCGTGGTCCTTCGAGCGTGACAGCGCGAACGTCAAGACGATCGCCGAGTGGGTCCCGGCGACCAAGCGGGCCCTGGCCGACGTGGCCGCGCTCGAAGGGCTCATCAACGACGAGCTGCGCGCCGACATCGCCGAGACCGAGGAGGACCAGATCCTCAACGGCGACGGCGTCGGGGAGAACTTCGACGGGATCTACAACACCTCCGGGATCCAGACCCAGGCCTTCGACACCGACATCTTCACCTCGGTGCGCCGCGGCCTGACCAAGGCCCGCACGATCGGCCGCGTCCAGCCCAACGGGATCCTGCTCAACCCGGTGGACATGGAAGAGGTCGACCTCGCACGCGAGTCCGGGGCCACGGGCAAGTTCCTCGGCGCCGGCCCGTTCGCCCTCGGCCCGCGCACCATGTGGGGCATCCCGCTGGTGGAGTCCGAGGCCCAGCCCGAAGGGATCGCGGGCCTGGGCGACTGGAGCAAGGCAGTGATCTGGGACCGCGAAGAGGCCACGGTCACGATGACGGACTCCCACGAGGACTTCTTCATCCGCAACCTCGTGGCCATCCTCGGCGAACAGCGCGAGGCCTTCGCCCTCACCCGCCCCTCGGCCATCGTCGTGGTCGACCT
>JAVBKE010000224.1:0-3189 GCA_031554185.1 Caryophanales bacterium | reverse complement strand
CACCCGTTGGGGGGCTCCCGCGACGACGATCGAGATCTCCCCGCGCAACTGCTCGGCGGCGGCCCGTTCGGCGAGCTCCCGCAGGGTGCCCCGGAGCACCTCTTCGTAGGTCTTGGTCAGTTCCCGGCAGACCGCGGCCGGACGCTCGTCACCGAAGGCCTCCGCCATGGCGGCCAGGGTCACGTCCACCCGGTGCGGCGACTCGAAGAACACCATGGTCCGCCGTTCCTCGGCCAGGAGTTCGAAGGCCCGCGCGCGTTCGCCGGGCTTGCGGGGTGGGAATCCTTCGAAGCAGAAGCGGTCGGTCGGCAGACCGGACACCGCGAGCGCCGTGAGCACGGCACTGGGCCCGGGGGCCGAGGTCACGGTCAGGCCGCGTTCGATCGCCCGGGCGACCACCCGGTAGCCGGGGTCGGAGACCGAGGGCATGCCCGCGTCGGTGACGATGAGGACCGTGCCGCCGGCCGCGACGACGTCGAGCAGTTCGTCGGCGCGAGCGGTCTCGTTGTGCTCGTGGTAGCTGAGGACCCGACCACCGATCCGCAGGTCGAGACGCCCCGCGAGGGCGTGCAGGCGACGGGTGTCCTCGGCGGCCACCACCTCCGCCTCGACGAGCAGACGACGCAGTCGCGGGGAGGCGTCCTCGACGTCCCCGATGGGTGTTCCGGCGAGGACGAGGCGGCCTGTCATGGGGCCAAGCCTGCCATGCCCGCCTACGATGGCTGGCGTGACAGGGACGAACGACGCCGAGACACCCACGGTCGGCAAGCCATCCGAACCCGTGCAGACGGCGCCCCACCCGATCGCGGTGCACACCGTCGGGGCCGTCACGGTTCCCGGCGAGCCGGGCGGCGATCCGGGGACGCCGACCGAGCAGCGGTTCCTCGCCAAACTGTTCTCGGCCCGTTTCCTCGCACTGGACACGACGCCCACCGATCGATTGTGGGGCTGGCTCGGCCCGCTGCTCATCACGGCCTTCGCGGCGGTCCTGCGCCTGGTGAACCTCGGGAACCCGAGCACGCTCGTCTTCGACGAGACCTATTACGTCAAGGGCGCGTACACGCTGTTGCGCGAGGGGTACGAGGCGGAGTGGCCGGACACGCCCAACCCCGCCTTCGAGGCGGGTGACCTCGACAGCTACCTCGACTACGCCGACTACGTCGTCCACCCGCCGGTCGGCAAGTGGATGATCGCACTCGGCCTCAAGATCGGGGGCGCGGAGAACTCGTGGGCGTGGCGGTTGGCACCGGCGATCGTCGGCATCATCGCGGTGTGGCTGCTGGCCCGGACGGCACGCAAGCTCTTCGGTTCGACCGTCTTCGGCGTGGTGGCCGGTGGGCTGATGGCCATCGACGGGGTCGCGATCGTGCACTCCCGGACGGGTCTGCTCGACGTCTTCCTCATGTTCTGGGTGGTGGTCGCCTTCGCACTCCTGGTGAAGGACCGGGAATGGTCCCGGCGACGCCTCGCCGCCCGGAGCGCCGCACTGGTCGAGTCCGGCAAGGGGATCGGACGCGACGGGCCGGTCGTCGGCATCCGCTGGGGGCGACTCGCGGCAGCGGTCGCGCTCGGCCTGGCGTGCGGGACCAAGTGGTCCGGTCTGTATTTCGTGGCGGTGTTCTGCGTCCTGTCGGTGGCCTGGGACGCCTCGGCCCGGCGGGCGATCGGCGCGCCGAAGTGGCACATCGGATCCTTCCTGCTCGACGCGGTCCCCGCCGCCGCGTCCATGCTGCCGACCGTGCTGGTCGTGTATCTGCTGTCCTGGTCGGCCTGGTTCGCCAACATCAAGTCCTTCGACCGGCAGTGGGCGGTGGACCATCCGGGGAGCTACCCGAGTTGGTTGCCGGACACGGTCGTCGGTTGGGGTGAGGCCTTCCGGTCCTTCCTCTCGTACCACGAGCGGATGATGAGCTTCCACACCGGGCTCAACTCGACGCACACCTACATGTCCAACCCGTGGGGCTGGCTGATCCAGCAGCGACCCACCTCGTTCTACTTCCGCAAGATCGAGAACGGGGAGGGCGGCTGTGGTGCCCAGGACTGCGTGCGGGCGATCACCTCGAACGGCAACCCGCTCATCTGGTGGTTCGCGACCCTCGCGATCCTGGTCGCGTTGTACGCGATCGTCCGGTACCGGGACTGGCGGGCGGTCGCCGTGCTCTCCGGGATCCTGGCCGGTTGGGTGCCGTGGCTGTTCTTCCCGGAGCGCACGATCTTCACCTTCTACGTGATCGCCTTCGCGCCGTGGATGTACCTGACCCTCACCTACGCGCTCGTCCTCGTCTGGGAACGGTCGCAACCACGCCCCCACGAGACGGTGGCGACGGCTCCCGCGTGGCAGACGGCCATGGCCCGGCGCCGTCGGTCGACGGCCCTGTGGTCGATCGTCGGTCTGCTGATCTTCCTGTTCCTGATCAGCGCGTTCTTCTACCCGATCTGGACGGCCATGAACGTGCCGTACGACTTCTGGCGTTCGCACATGTGGTTCAAGAGCTGGGTCTGAGCCCGGTCAGCGGGCCGACCGGAACTGTGCCGTGAGCGGGCACTGGAAGGGGTCCCGCGCGGCCAGTCCCACCCGGTTGAGATAGGCGATGACGATCCGGTAGGACTCCACGAGCGAGGTCTCGGTGTACGTGATGCCCTTCTCCGCGCAGAAGTCGCGGACCATCGGGCGGACGTGCCGCAGGGCCGGGCTCGGCATGCTCGGGAAGAGGTGGTGCTCGATCTGGAAGTTGAGCCCACCCATGAAGACGTCCACCCAGCGTCGCCCGTGGATGTTCCGGCTCATGAGGACCTGTCGACGCAGGAAGTCGATCTTGACGTCGGGGGCGATGGTCGGCATGCCCTTGTGGTTCGGGGCGAAGGACGCGCCCATGAAGAGACCGAAGACACCGAGCTGCACGCCGAGGAAGGCGAAGCCGACGCCGATCGGCATGAGCAGGAACACCAGCGCCACGTAACCGACGAGGCGGATCGACACGAAGGCGATCTCGGTGGCCCGACGTTTGACCGGGGCCCTGCCGAAGATCGTCTTGATCCCGTTGACGTGCAGGTTGAGCCCCTCGAGCAGGAGCAGGGGGAAGAACCAGTAACCCTGACGCGCGGCGAACCAGGCCCGCAGGCCGGTCTTGGTCTCGGTGACCCAGCGGGTCGGCGCTGCCATGTGCGGCGCGGGTCAGTTCGGCCAGC
>JAVBKE010000104.1:0-6984 GCA_031554185.1 Caryophanales bacterium | reverse complement strand
GTGTAAAATTCAGCAAACATTTTTTTGCATGTTTGAATGTAAAATGTGTGTACCAAAGAACAACAGGTTTTACTCGTGGATGAAAATGTTAATAGGGGTATGTAACACGGCTTGAGAGGTGAATAAACTATAAAATTGGGGTATCACAAAGTGATAAAGGGGGCAGATGAAATGTCGAATAATAATCCAATTGAAAAAGTTATAGGAAAAATAAATTGCACAATGTCCCTTGAAGGAAATGCCTTGACCCTGCAAGAAAAAGAACGTTTGCGTGCAAATTACAATTAAACCAATATCGAAGGAAATGTGGCTACTGGCAGCTCAAGAATGTGGACGTTCGGTTGCGAATCTTGAGGCACTGACTATTGGCAAGTTTCCAAAGGAGCTTGAAAAGATGTTTACGCAGCAAGAAGTGGGGTTATTTCCGTCACCGAGAGAGGTTTCTTTTCAGTGTAGTTGCCCCAAAGGAGCGTCGATGTGCAAACATGTTGCAGCGGCATTGTATGGTGTAGGTGCAAGGTTTGATGAGGATCCGACCCTATTTTTCACGCTTCGAGATATTCCTTTTGAAGATTTATTGAAGAAATCGATTGAAGAAAAAATGGGGAATATGCTTCAGAACGCTGGCGTGAAAACGAAGCGGGTTATTGATGAGGCCGATATTGGGGATTTGTTTGGATTGTGATTGATACAATAATAAAAAGAGTAGCACGCGTAACTAGTATTATTAATCAAAAATAACCTACGATTGCAGTTCATAGCACTAAATCAGTGTGCAATTCTTCATCATAACTAATTCTATTCAGAAGATTGGCACTAAAGGGTGATCCCAAGTGGTGGTGCTAGATTTTAATGTAGTATTAATGGATAAAGTTTTAGATGTGAAGTTCTAAAACTTTGATATTTTTATAAGTTTTAGCTGCGGTTTACGTATCAATTAGATCATTTGTAGTTTCAGGCGGTCATGAAATTGCTACTTTGAAGGCTTTTGTGCGCGTGATTTTTTGTATAATGGTTACAAACTTCGGGAAATTTACCTAGAGAATTTTTCTCACAGTGTAATTTTCACTTTCTGTGGATGATCCTAGTTTTTCTCAGTTTATTGTTCACTTGTTTTTTCTTTGGAGAATGATTTGTAATCAGCTAGTTGTAAATATCAAATTCTAGAAAAGGATGAGGAAATAGCCAAATCGCACAGTTTTCCTGTGATTTGGCTATTAAAGATTTTATAACTTGAACTTCATTCTTATCAGGCCTGAAGTGTCCCTGGTCATTTTTAAACCTGTGCCATACCCTCACCGAATGACCAATTCTCCAGGGGAGTCTCAACCAAAACGATAAACACATTTTGTTTAAGAATATCGCAATGAGAGGATAGATTTTCAGAAATCAAACGGTAAAGTTCCTTTTTCTGCGTAATCGTTCTACCTGATCCGCAAGTAATTTTGATAAAAAGCTGGCCATCTGTTCTTTGGCTACCGACAAGGTACTCATTATCGTAGTAAAATTCTTGTTTTTTATGCGATTCAAAGATTTGAAAATAGTCCTTTTCGGGTACTTTAAACTTTTCCATCAAGGCTTGGTGTATGTTTTTGCTTATCGAGTTTAATTGGTTGTTGTCGTATAGCCCTTCTTGATAACTGACTTTTACAAATGGCATATCGATTACCTTCCTTCATTTTTTACCTTTTCAAGGATATTTAGTGCTGCCATTGAACGTGGCCACCCAGTATAAAAAGCTAGGTGCGTTGTGACCTCGACAAATTCTTCGTGAGAAATACCATTTTCTATACCGAAGCGGAAATGAAATTCTAATTGCTGATCATTTCCACTAGCTATTAAGGCAGAAGCAGTGATCAGACTCCGATCATGTTTGCTGAGCTCCGTCCTCTCCCAGATATCATTAAACAAAATATTTTCAGTTAGTGCTTTCATTTTAGGTGATGTTTTTTCAAGAAAGTCATAGTTATTTTTCAACTGATCTTTGGCCTGCATCTGATTCCTCCGTTTTTCTAAAAGTTGGTATTAACCATTACTAACAGTCTATATGATTCTTTGCAATCGAGCTAATTGATTATTATAATGAACTTAATCGATTTTTTGAATGAAGGTGATTATATGGACATGAAAGAAGTAACGGCTTTTGCAACAATTATCAAAGAAGGCACTTTCACTAAAGCTGCTAACAAGTTAAATTACGCTCAATCTACGATTACGAATCAAATTCAGCGCTTAGAGACAGAGTTAGGTGTCAAGCTATTTGAACGGGACTGGGGTGCAAAATTAACGCCTCAAGGTGAAACATTCGCTGAACATGTGGACAACTTGCTTCAGCACTGGGACTATGTTATAGATGAAATGGCATTGCTTGGCTCAGAAGAGAAAGGGATCATCAATATTGGTATCCATGAAAATTTTGCAAACATAATCCCGGTTATATTTAAAAGATTTAAGCTGGTCAGGCCTCATTTTAAATGTAACTTTGTCGTTGCCACAACGGAACTTTTTTCAAATATGCTATTAGAGAATAAAATTGATTTTGCCCTTTGCGGCAAATTGATGCTAAAAGAAACATTCACATTTGAGAAAATTTATAATGAGGAAATTTGTTTTATTACTTCTAAAAAGCACCCACTAGTAGGAAAAGAACGACAAATAGATGAACTATATGACTTTCCAATTGTAACAGGTGGTAGGAATTGTATTACAAGCCATCGGTTAAAAGAAGAGTTCGACGATTTCTATTCGGAGGCGATCATCCATTCCACAACAATGGTTTCGCTTATTCCGATTATGGTTGAAGAAACAGATGCTATTGGGGTCGTCACGAAATCTATACAAATTGATAATTCGGTTTGTTATCTTGATGTCGAAATGAAAAACCCAGTGATCGAAATTGGTGTTCTGTCGAATCAAGAATTTGTGTATTTGACAGCTACGAAAAAAATATTGATTGACCTGATAAAGACTTGTTTGCCAGTTACGGTTTCTTGATGGGCGAAGTAAGGTACTTAGATTTTTCTCCATAAATTTTTTACAATTATGAAAGTGTAATGATTTAAAGCTTGTCATTATAAATAAAGCCATATGATAAAATTGATTTAACGTATTTCCTTAATAAGGTATACATACAAGGAAAGGAGGCTGTAATGAATAACGAATTATTTAACATTCGCAATAAGACTATAGTGGCAGCACGTCGTCATACTGTCGGTCTTAGGCCGGATGGAATGGTGATAGCTGTTGGTGATAATAAATATGGTCAATGTGATGTAAGCAGTTGGCGCGACATTGTGGCGATAGCAGCCGGCAATGTTCATTCAGCGACAAACACAGGTAATGCTCATACAGTCGGTCTTAAACAGGGTGGTACTGTGGTGGCTCTGGGGTGGAATAAACATCACCAATGTGAAGTAAGCAACTGGCATGATGTTGTGGCAATAGCAGCCGGTTGGCGACGTACAGTTGGTCTTAAATCAGATGGGACAGTGCTGGCTGTGGGACGAAATCATGATGGAGAATGCCGCGTAAGTGACTGGCGAAGTATTGTAGCAATAGTAGCCGGTGACTGGCATACAGTCGGTTTAAAATCGGACGGAACAGTCATTGCGGTTGGTAATAATCGGTATGGACAACGGAATCTTGATGGATGGCACGACATCGTGGCGATAGCAGCGGGTTATCTTCACACGGTTGGTCTTCGATCAGATGGAACAGTGAAGGCAGTTGGGAGAAATAATGAAGGTCAATGCGGTGTAAATGACTGGAAAGGGATTGTAGCAATTGAAGCAGGGAGCAATCATACAATTGGTCTTAAATCGGATGGAACAGTGATCGCTGTAGGTTGGAATAAGAATGGCCAATGTAATGTAAGAGACTGGTGCGATATTGTTGCGATATCAGGTGGTTGTGCTCATACCGTTGGTCTTAAATCAGATGGAACAGTTGTAGCAGTAGGTGATAATGAACATGGGCAGTGCGAAGTAAGCGACTGGTGTGGTATCCAAATCCCAGTAGTGAATCAACATATAGTAGGGAGCAGATTTGAGTATTTTCAGTAATGAAATATCAATCGTTCGATATGGTAAAATTATACCAACAAATTTTAAGTAGAAGTAAGCTATGAGTATCTTTATTTTTCTGTATTGAATAATCTTTAGGCTACATTCTTTTTACCTTGCATATGTGAAGTAGCAGGTAACAGAATGAGTAGTAATCATTGGAGGAATGCAAATGTTAGGTGCGATTGAAGCGGGTGGAACAAAATTTGTTTGTGCAGTAGGAGATGAGGAAGGAAATGTCATTGATCAGGTGCAGTTTCCGACAACAATCCCCTTTGAAACAATGAGATTAGTAATCAATTTCTTTAAAAATTATCACTTAGATGCCATTGGAATTGGTTCATTCGGTCCCGTTGAACTCAATCGAAATAGCGCAGCTTACGGCAATATCACTACCACACCTAAATCAGGTTGGAGGGACTATCCCTTTCTTAAAACGGTGCAGGATGCTTTTGGCGTACCGGTAGGTTTCAATACAGATGTTAATGTGGCTGCTTTAGGAGAATCAATACTAGGCGCTGCCAAAGGTTTAGATAGCTGTCTCTATATTACGATCGGTACCGGTATCGGCGCAGGAGCAGTTGTGAATGGGAAACTGTTGCAAGGATTGTCTCATCCTGAAATGGGACATACATTGATTCGTCGCCATCCAGATGACCACTATGAAGGGAAATGTCCGTACCATAAGGACTGTTTTGAAGGTCTTGCAGCAGGTCCCGCACTTGAAGCACGCTGGGGAGAGAAGGCAATCAATCTGGCTGATCGAGCTGAAGTGTGGGATTTGGAAGGGTACTATATAGCACAAGCTATTATGCAATATATGCTGATATTGTCACCAAAGAGGATCGTATTAGGAGGCGGTGTAATGCATCAAAGCCAAGTTTTTGATGCAATATATAAGCATTTACCAGCGCTTTTGAATGGGTATATTCAGATGCCGGCATTGCCTGAGTACATTGTAAGCCCTGGTTTAGGTGATGGTGCTGGCATCACTGGTGCGTTGTTGTTGGGGAAGCAGACAATGGTAAAAAAAAATTAAATTAGTTCGTTGTAAAGAAAAGCTAAGCTGAACACTTAAAAAATCGGTTGATTTCTGGGTGTATTGGGATTCGCTTTTTTTATAAACGGCGTGATGCGAAAAGGATTCTTATTGTACATCTATAATGAGGTTTTTATTTGTGGTATACTTCTGGTTTATGCTCACTGTCATCTTGGGAATGAAAAGCTTTGTGTTAATTCTTTTTCAGTTGATTAATAGACTAGTGCAAAAGCTATTGAAGTTTAAAGAGTAAGGAAAGGGATTTAAGTTATGGAAATTGAGTTAAGAAGCGCAGTTCTACACATTTTGGATTCAAATGTTGCCTATCCAGTTTTTTCGCAGCAAGAATTAGATTTAAGCGACGATGTAATCAATCAATTTATACTCACGCATGCAAAAAAGATTTTTCAGGATAAGTCTGCAAAAACAGCAATATTCAGAGCGGATAGCGAATTTCAAACATTTCTGAGTGAAAGCGAATCAGATTTTATAAATGGCACAACCAAGATGGCAAAAAAGCTATTTGAAATTATGAAACGATTTGTGGATATCCCAAGGGCAGATTTTTTAGCAGCTATAATTGAGCTCGATAATAAATTGTTTTTGCTACTCATTAAGTTTAACTATAAAGTAGGGTACACACATTTAGTTGATTACGAGGGGTCAGGAACAACTAATAAAATTATTCAACATCAAGTCATCTTTGCTTCTGAAAGCCAAAAAATTGACGAAGGTGCTTTGGTACAATTTGATGATTCATCAGTCATTTTATTGGAGAAGCCCTATTTTGTCGATGGGGAAAAGGTGAACTATTTCTCGGAAATATTTCTGCAATGTGATACTGAACTCTCGAGAAAAGAGAGCATAAAAGTTGTGACTAATGTGGCAGATGAAATCAACCAAAAGTATTATGGTGATAGTTTTGAAAAAACGGCACTGGTGAAGACTGCTATATATGAGAGCCTAGAAAAGGAGGGGAGCATCCATATAGAAACGGTCGCTGAGATGACTTACCCTGATAACGCTGCCTTAAAGCAACAGTATATAGAAAAAGTGAAATCGTCGGGTGTTTCCGATGAAATTCACTTTTCTGAAGAAAATCCTCAAAAAAGTTTTAAAAAACAGAAAATTAAAATTGAAAATGGCATTGAACTAAATATTCCAATGGAAATATACAATAATAGAGATATAATTGAGTTTATTAACAATTCTGACGGAACAATTTCTATCGTTATAAAAAATGTAGGCAAAATTGTTAGTAAGTGATTTAGTCCTAATTGATCAATCGCCCTGTGATACTAACTTAACGGCCTAGGGAGATAGCATGTAAAATAAAAACACGCCACTTAGATGACGTGTTTTTATTTTGAGGTATGTGATATTCTATTCTAATCCATTAAAAAAAGTAATCTCTTCAATAGGCAATCTAACTGTAGGGAATGCTGGTTCAAGCGCTTTGCCTACTGGCATGATCATTAGTGGTTTTAAGTTGTTAGGAAGTTTGAATAATTCCGTAACGATTCCAGCATCAAATCCACCCATTGCGACAGTATCTAAGCCACGAGATTTTGCGATTAGCATAAATTGCATAGTGACCAATCCTCCGTCTAATAACGCAACTTCTTTGCGAACTTGCTCAGACATATTTGGATAGTGGCCCATAACACCATTCACTAGGCGTTCTTTTATTTCGGGAGTAGCAAGTCCTTTTTCAATCGCCATATCATAGACTTTTTCAACATTTTTATAGGCATCTAAATCACCTAATAAAATAATTACTGCTGATGCATCAGCTACCGGTTTTTGATTAAAACCAAATGGTTTAATTGCTTCCTTTATTTTTGGGTCAGTGACAACAATAAATCTCCATGGTTGTAGGTTACT
>JAVBKE010000128.1:0-4114 GCA_031554185.1 Caryophanales bacterium | reverse complement strand
ACAATTCTGGCATTTACCGCATACTAAGCGAGATTTTGGTTTTTAAATTTTTCAGGGCTGAGACCGCCACAGCGCAGGCCTGCTTTATAAAGCTCAAAGAAGATAAAAAGAGAAGATCTACGTATTATTAAAAAATAATTTAAGAAAATCATCAATACGTCGTTTTTTAAGTATACCCACTATTTTAATTATTCCGGGTTCGAAATGAAACAAGATTCTGTCAAAAAACCTCTTTTATAACTAAGGTGACAGACAGAGTCATAATATGAATCTTCAGTATGAAGGGAGAATTATCTCTGTTGTTAACAACTTTAATGATCCTATAAATCAACAAAACAGGTAGGTAACAATGTATATTCCGATAACACAGCATGTCATTAACCACCTCCCGGAAGTGAATACTATTGAAGATTTGATCATCTTTAAAAGTCTTGGGTTTATCGAGTTCAGGTACAGATCTCACATGCTGCGTGTTGAATTGAATCATTCATCACAACATTTCACTGTGCATGAACGTATCGGCACCCAGTCTCTGGAGAATGATTTTACCAGCCAAATCGAAACTATCCTGAACAGAGCCACATATCATGATTAGATTATATGCATTACAGAAAATGATCACCCATTTACCTATGGTTGATACCATTTCTGATTTACGAATATTTCCAAGTAAAAAAATAATTGATGTGACCTATCAAACCAACAGGATAAGGCTCATAGAGCCGGAACAGGAAGGCGGCTATTTGCAGGTATTCGAGTTGCGAGGTGATTTGAATGAACCCGAGTTAATCATTACAGACATTTCTCAAAGAATAGAAGGCTATCTGAATAATACCAGATAATTATTCTCGCCATAAGCGGTGTAGCAGTAGACTAAATTTCGGTGGGCACAGACGATGTTAACCGGAATAGAAAGGAACTCACTGTCATGAGAGGCCGAGAGATTATGTTTGAGAAGGGTGCTTTAAATCATTCTGGGGTGGGAGACGAGGTTGTTCCTGGGGTCCGCTTGGAATTCGGAAATTATCATACGTTTAGAGTTTAACGGGAGGTTTCGTTCCAGTGAGCGAAGTCCCTGACCGTAAGGGATGTACGTTATGCTCAAGCTGTCCATTAATGGTTTTACGTACTTTCGTACATGCAACCTGCCTGGTGTACGTAATCGCTCGGTTTCGGACACAAAAACGCAGTAGCGCTGCAATTCAAGGGACAGGCAAGAGCGCGCTGGTTAAAAAATAATCTTAGCGTGGTTTGTTTTCCTTTTTCCAAGCGGACCCCAGGATGTGCTGCTGCTCGGCAATCCACTGCTCGGTGCCTTTGAGGCCACAGCTGCTGCAGGCTTTGGACTTGCAGGTCTGGCAGAGGAAGCGCGAGTGAGTGCAATCGGCGGAGCTGCAGCAGTAGTGGTGAACCCCCATGGCACAGGTGCCGCAGTCGAGCATGCGCTCGACGGAGAGCTTGGTCCAGTCGCTGAGCTGATGGCCATTTTTCTCGAGGAAGCGTTCCCAGCCTTCATTGTGCTGGAACAAAAGCTTTGCGGGTCGCGGTATCTACATGACGCACAGTATAAAATGCGTCGAGGACGGTGGAAAGGACTTCGGCTGCGCCGCGGACGAGATCACGCCGCAGGTGTGCTACCGTTAATTAAAAAAGCATAAACTCAATCCAAAAAACAGTCATTTTTACAACGCAATCTATGTGATGTTTTATTACACCCCCTTAAATAGAGGGGACTCAAAACAACTGGAGAATGTAAAAATGAAAAAAATCATAATGTTTATTCCTTTATTTGTGTCATTACAAACATTAGCTGCGCCTGAGATACCGTCATGCTCAATTAATGAGGGAGGAAATCTAACAGGTACGTACAATGCAATACAACAACAAGCATATGACTCATCCTGTGAAATTCAACATGGTATACCTCCAAATAATAAAGTCGTTCCCATCGGAAACAACGGGGAAGGTGTTACGTCAAGAATAAAAATAGTTCAAATGCCTAATACTGGGGGACTTGCTGGAGACATATCGCTAAAGCTCAACGGCCCAGAGGATAATACTCTTTCTGGAGGGGTTAGGGGTAGAGAAGAGGTTGCCTCTTGTTATATCACTGAGTCTGAGTTCAGCGCATTAACTTCTGAAGAGCAAGAATTCAGGAGGGTTAGTAGTGATTTCTACCGAGGATGTTCACAAGCAACGGGTAAGAGCGCAGTATTTGACTTTTTTCTGATGTTTGAAGATGTTAACAACACCTATACCACATGGGATAGTATCGTTATGCAACTACACGCACAAAATGATAAAGATAAATATTGTATACCCAGTGTTGGTATCTCTGCGGATATCTGCAACATTCATAATGGTACTGTTGGTACAGTTGAAAGAACAGCTGAGGCATATAATACAAAGCTTTCTGATAATGCTATTTTCGAAAAAAAACACGCAACCTCCTTTATCCTTCAGAATAAAAGATGGTTATTTTTCAATTGTAACAACAAGTGGTCTTAACGATCCATTAGGTAACCCAACCACTTTTACACCAACTAAAGTCTGTAGTATTAATGTAACCGATGCCAGTGTTGGTGTTGTTAAAACATGTTCAGATACAGGGAAAACATCCACAGTCGTATACCGAAATATTTTAGGTCCTAATTTCCCAGCAAATGTCTATATCAATTTCAAAGTTTCAGTTATTTGGCCATCTGTGGAAAGTGATAATCAGCTACTTAAAGTTGAATATGTTAATCCATCAAACGGCAATACTGAGACTCTCGCCAATATAAATACTAAAACATTCGGAACATACAACGATGCGTATCCATATTTCAAAGCCGGTGTATATAGACAAAACAGCAATGGGATTCCAACCACTGTACATTTAGGGCATTTACGGATATTACCTTATGAAAATTAACTCCTCCCCGATCTAGGGTGGTGCTCGGACTACGGTTCATACTTTATGCCACCCGCTGCTTGACGGGATTTTTATTCGTCATGCAGACGGTGGCAATACATACCATAGATTCGATATCCAAACGGACCCCATTATCGATGCGGTAAGTGACACCGGCTGGCGTCTCCATGCCACGTTTCGGGATTAACGGTGTACCTGTAATACCTTATATAACATTTGGTTAGATGTGATATTGCGGTATAATTAATCAGCCGCAACCGGCGGCGATACTGCGAAGAACCTCATTTGAATACTGACTCACTGACCCTGCAATCAGGACATCTGGCCTGGTGTGCGCTGGTTGCCCTTCATCTGGCCAGACAGGACGGCGCCGTAAACTCCGATGCGCAGGCCAGCCTCTTTCTCACCCGCTGGCTGGCCACCGCGCAGAAGCAACGCCGTTTTCCACGAGAAATTGCCCCCGAAATTGAGTGGCTGCTGAAAAAGGGCCGGACGCTGGGGGTGAATGCGAAGCTTGGCAACAAACTGGATTATCTCTGGCGCTCCTGCACCGGGGAGCTCTCCGGGCAGAATGATATGTTTCGTCTGACGTATGCCCTGGAAACAGCCAGAGATACCGGCTGGGTATACCGGGTGCTGAGTGACAAAGAATGGACCGGCCGTCATGCCATCACGCTCAGCGCGGATGTCAGCGGGGTTTATCTTTCCCGCACCTCGCTGGACAGCGCATTTGACGAGGAAGGTGGCCAGATTATACCGCTGATGGTCCGGCTCACCGGCAATGTTGCCGGATTTGAAACGGTCCTCAACCGCTGCGGATGGCGCAATGAAGCGTCGGCCTGTCACGGACTGACGCATCTGTATACGTTAATCGCAGTAAAATCAGAACCTGATAGCTGTTTTGATACCAACAGGATGAGCGCATGAACAGTCTCCTTCCCCCGGACATTACCTGTACCCGGCAGCATAGCGGTGCGATGACCGTTTATACCTTCAGACACCGTGAACTCGGTGAACTGGGCCGTATGGTGCTGACCGATTATCCTGGCGAACAGACGCAGGTCAGTTGTGAAGTGGTCGGGGAGTCAGATGATCCGATGACCCTCACCCGGCTTGCCATTTTTCAGCCCCTGACGGAAAGCATACTGCAGGCGATGGCCACGCAGCCCACGGATATCCGCCCAACCGACGCCAGCCCTC
>JAVBKE010000022.1:0-8024 GCA_031554185.1 Caryophanales bacterium | reverse complement strand
GTATTTTTATTTCAATAGCCGGCAAGTGAAAATTTTGGAGTGAAGCACATGGAAATGTTACAAATAACAGGCGTTGCCCTGGTTGGTGCTTTCCTAGCCATGATTCTCAAAGAGCAGAAGCCTAATCTTGCCTTTCTACTCGTCGTTTTCGTTGGGAGCTCCATCTTCCTATTCCTCATCGGGAAAGTCATGGAAATCGTGCCAATTATCGAAAAATTAGCAATTAGTTCAAACGTCAACATGATCTACCTAGCCACAATCCTGAAAGTCATAGGCGTTGCATATATCGCAGAATTTGCCTCCCAAATCACAAAAGACGCAGGACAAGCATCAATCGCTACAAAAATAGAACTAGCAGGGAAAATCATCATCATGGCAATGGCAATCCCAATCGTCACAGCAATCATTTAAAGCGTCATCGGGCTAATCCCAAACTAAACATGACAAAACTTTTCGGGTGAAAAATTGATCTTCACAAGATTTTTTAATCTCCATTTTCTATGAGGGATGATCGTGCTAATCCATAGTCAAAACACTAACCACCAATTGGAAAAAATAATTTACAGCAGAAATCATCGTAAGGATTGAAACTGAATGAAGCGAATATACGCACTAGTGATGACACTCTTATTTCTATTTTCATCTGTAAGTATGAGCTTTGCGGCACCAGCTGAACAAGCCAGTAAAGCTTTACCAATTGATGTCAGTGGAATCGAATCGTTTTGGGGACAAGTAGCTTCAGAATACCAGGGATTTCTGCCGGAATCTCAATTAGGCAGTTTTTCTGAGTTTATTTCCGGTGAAAGAAAGTTTTCGCCAATGGAATGGGCAAAAGGGCTTGTGAAATACGCATTTTCTGAGTTGTTATCCAATGGTAAGTTGCTTGGTATGCTGATTCTACTAACCGTTTTTAGCATTGTGTTGCAGACATTACAGGCCTCTTTTGAGCAATCAACTGTCAGCAAAGTTGCCGATGCAATTGTCGTAATGGTCTTGCTCCTGTTTGCCGTTTCCAGCTTTCATACAGCGGCAGGTTATGTCATCGGTGCTGTCTCGAATATGTCAGACTTTATGATGGCAGTCATTCCCTTGCTGTTAGCAATGACAGCAACCTCAGGCGGAATCACTTCTGCAGCGTTTTTTCATCCTGTGCTTATTTTCCTGATTAACAGCACAGTCATGGTAATTCAAGTCGTCGTTCTACCACTGTTATTTTTTTCAACAGTACTGGGCATTGTCAACGAACTAACAGATCAGTTTAAAGTGACCGGCCTCGTCAAATTATTGCGTACGACAGGCGTTTGGCTTCTTGGTGCCATGATGACAGTTTTCCTAGCTGTCTTGTCAATACAAGGCGTTACCACAGCTGTAACAGATGGCATTGGCATGCGTACCGCAAAGTTCGTTTCCAGCAATGTCGTGCCAGTGATTGGACGATTGTTCACCGATGCCGCTGACACGGTTGTCAATGCTTCTGTATTGTTAAAAAACACGATCGGTCTATTTGGACTCGCGCTCCTGTTTATGTTGATTATTTTTCCAGCCATCAAAATATTTATGATTGCTATTCTCTATCGTCTTGCCGCCGCTGTCTTGCAGCCGATTGGCGGTGGACCCGTCATTGCCAGCTTAAATCTAGTCGGAAAGAATTTATTATTTATGTTTGCAGCGTACCTGATGGTTGGATTTATGTTTTTTCTTGCCGTGGCTATGGTGATTATGGCAGGTAATATCACCATGATGGTGCGCTGATATGGGTGCGGTCAGTAGTTTTATCACCAATTTAATCATTTATATTCTGCTTGCGGTTATTCTGGATATGTTAGTGCCGAATTCTAGTTTTCGTAAGTACACAAAACTAGTGATTGGGTTGATACTAATTTCGATTATGCTTGCACCGGTGTTAGATTTTTTTAAAGCAGACCTATCAGTGACGATGGAGAAAACACTTGCCGTGGTGGGGAGAAAAGACGCTGGGCTGATGAACAATCAAATCACCGATAAAAAAAGTGAAATAAATCAGGCAGACCGTGCATATACATTGGAGCAAATGGCTGTCCAATTAAAAAGAGATGCCGAAGGGGAGTTGATGACTACATTCCAATATCAGGTAACAGGGATCCGGGTTGAGATGAAGGACAAGTCAAGTGAATTAAAAGCAGAAAATATCAAATCAATTGCGGTGCAGTTACAGAAATCATCTAAAGACCATGAAATAGAAATGGTAGAGCCGGTCGACACCTCTTTTTATTCGGACAACAAAGTCCAGTCAACAAAAGAAGTTGAAATAAGTGATTGGCTGACGAAAAGGTGGGAGTTATCAAAGGATGTCGTAACCGTCACGATAGCCAAATAGGGAGAAAGAGCCATTGCAGAACAATCGAAACCTTCTTTCTTTATTGAAAAGATCGCCAACAAATCAGAAAACACCAAAGCTGAGTCCGAAGCTCATTGCCATATTCATCGTAGGTGTTATGCTCATGCTAGGCAGTCATTACTTTTCTGTCAAAAAGGATACTGCCGCGGCACTCGAGACTCAAAAGGCCTCACAGAAATCCGCAGACCCGTCAGCTGTGGAAACCTGGGGAACATCTAGTAAGATGAATCAAAATCCAAAGAAGTCCTCTTTGGAAAAAAGCTACGAAATCGAGCTACAAAATGCACTTGAGCTCATGTCGGGTGTTAGTGACGTCACTGTCGTGATTAAATTATCCTCCTCAGAGCAGAAAGTGTACGAAAAGAATTATTCAACAGCGGATAAAGAAACAAAAGAAATAGATAAAAATAACGGGAAACGAACGATTGAGGAATCAACAAGCGATAATAAAGTAGTGATTATCAATGACGGAAAGCGTGACATTCCGCTCGAGATTGAAACGAAAATGCCTGAAGTAAAAGGCGTACTCGTTGTAGCGAAAGGAATGGACGATATTGTGATCAAAGAAAAAGTCGTTGAAGCTATTACTAGGCTTTTTGATGTACCGAGTCACCGCGTCGCAGTGGTTGCAAGATAAAAAAACAATCAAACGAAACTAACTAATGGAGGAACTTCTCATGTTACTAAAAAAACAAACCATCTGGTTAATGACAATGCTGAGCTTAATTGCTGTACTAAGTGTCTACTACCTTACATCACCAAATGCAAAATTAACATCAATCTTAGATCAAAATTTGACTGAAAACAATGATACCAACACAGAAGCTGTAGCAAACACAGATGAAGCAGCAGATCCCGTATTTGCAGAATTGCGTTTACAACTCAATGACAATCGCAGCAAAATGAAAGAAGAGCTACAAACAGTGATTGCGACAACAAATATTTCTGAAGAAGAAAGAAGCAAGGCTTATACAAAAATGCAACAATTATCAAGTGTCTCTTCACAAGAAGACTTACTAGAAACACTCATTAAATCAAAAGGATACAGTGATGCACTGGTTCGCATTGAAGATAACAATGTCCGCGTAACTGTCAAAGCAAAAAAAGGAACACCAGAAGCAGCAAACGGAATTATCCAAATGGTCACAAAAGAAATTGGTCATTTCGAGCCAGTTGCCGTTGAATTCCAAAAGTAACACGCGCACAACAATCACAATGAAATACCTTGGGAGAAATTCAAGGTATTTTATTTTTATGAAAAACAGTTTTAATAAGGGCGCTACTTTGTCGTCATAACTCAGATACTGGAAAGCAATGTGCCTAAGACCCTCTCATCTAGTAGAAATAAGAATGTTTTCACTACTAAAGAGGCTTAGGACCTTCACCTTAGAGGAATTACGACAATCTGTTTGATAATTAATGCTGGCGAACTTGTATGAGGATGGTATACAATAGTCTACATGATGCTTACAAATAGCGCATCGATGTAGTAGTACTTCTGTACTGCTGCTCGCAATAATTGCGTTTATCGCTCTTTTAGTAGCGGGCAATACATAGAAATTGGGGGTAAACTAAAATGTTAAAACTAAATGAAATTAAAGAGCTAATTGCGCTTTTGGACAAGTCATCACTTGAACATTTTGAATATGAGAAAGACGGGAATAAACTGCTTCTAAAGAAATCTTCAACGGCATTTTACGAAATGACCAGAGGAATTGAAGCGCCTAGTCAATCATTCCAACATTTTATGCCAGTTACTGAGCCAATTGCGGTGCATGAAGTTGCTAGCAATAACCAAGCACAAAACGAGGCCGTTCCGGCAATCGGCAAATGTGAGGTCAAACAAATTTTATCACCTATGGTTGGTACTTTCTATGAGGCACCTTCCCCTGATAAAGGACCATTTGTCGCAATCGGTGACCGTGTCAGCGAAAAGAAAATTGTATGTATTATCGAAGCGATGAAACTATTTAATGAAATTGAAGCAGAAGTATCTGGTGAGATTACAGAAATACATGTGAAAAATGGTCAATTAATCGAGTTTGGTCAACCTTTGTTCACAGTGAAAGTAGAATAGGAGAACAGCGATGATCAAAAAAGTATTAGTCGCCAATCGTGGCGAGATTGCTGTCCGTGTCATTAGAGCTTGTAAAGAAATGAATATAGAAACAGTCGCGATTTATTCAAAAGCTGATGAATTCGCCCTTCATGTTCAGATGGCAGATGAAGCGTATTGTGTCGGACCGACAGCGTCGAAGGATAGCTATTTAAATGCGATGAATATTATTGAGGTAGCGAAGAAAACTGGCTGTGATGCGATTCACCCAGGCTACGGGTTCTTAGCTGAGAATGCCGATTTTGCAGAGCTATGTCAGGCTTGTCATATTATTTTCATCGGCGCATCGCATGAAGCAATTTCGAAAATGGGCATTAAAGACGTTGCTAGAGAGCAGATGCGTGCTGCTGGTGTGCCAGTTGTCCCAGGATCAGTCGGCGTCATAGAATCACTCGAAGCTGCCCAGAAATTAGCGAATGAAATTGGCTATCCAGTCATCATTAAAGCGACTGCTGGTGGTGGCGGTAAAGGAATTCGTGTGGCTCGAAACGAAGAAGAATTAATGAGCGGGATCGAGGTCACGCAGCAAGAAGCACAAACGGCTTTTGGTAATGCAGGCGTTTATCTGGAAAAGTTTGTTGAGGATTTTCGTCATGTTGAAATACAAGTGCTTGGTGATAATCACGGGCACGTCATCCATTTAGGTGAGCGTGATTGTACGATTCAACGAAGGCTGCAAAAGCTAGTTGAGGAGTCGCCATCACCGGCATTAACTGCTGATATTCGTGCGCAAATGGGAGAAGCAGCTGTTAAAGCGGCGAAAGCGGTCAATTATACAGGTGCTGGGACAATCGAATTCATTTTCGAACCAGCAACTGGGCATTTTTACTTTATGGAAATGAATACAAGAATTCAAGTAGAACACCCTGTTACGGAACTTGTGACTGGTGTTGATTTAATTCAGCAACAAATTCTAATCGCTTCTGGTGAAAAGTTGACGATTAGGCAAGAAGATGTCACTTTTACAGGGTGGGCAATTGAATGCCGGATTAATGCAGAGAATCCTGCGAAGAACTTCATGCCTTCAGCTGGGGAAATCACCTTGTATTTAACGCCAGGCGGTAATGGTGTCAGAATTGATTCTGCAGCGTACCAAAGTTATGAAATCCCGCCTTTTTATGACTCAATGATTGCGAAATTAATCGTTCATGCACCAACACGTGCGCAGGCAATTGCTAAAATGAAGCGTGCCCTTGATGAATTTGTGATCGAAGGCATTTACACAACGATCCCTTTTCATGTAAAATTAATGGAACATGAGAGATTTGTCGGCGGTGAGTTTAACACGAAATTTTTGGAATTATATGAGCTGTCCTAAGCATAGATATAGATAATGTGGCGGCAGTGAACTAGTCTGTCAATAATGTTTCATAGGAGGATTTAAATGACTGAAAATGAAGTTTTAGAGCCAGCTGAATTGAAAAATGAGTTAGGAAGCGTTGAAATTGCACCAGAAGTCATTGAAGTAATTGCCGGAATTGCTGCAAATGAGATCGAAGGCATTGCACAAATGAAAGGAAACTTTGCTGCAGGTGTTGTTGAGCGTCTTGGCCGTAAAAACCATGGTAAAGGCGTACGCGTCGAGATTACAGAAGAAGGAATCCGTATTGATGTCTATTGTGTCATTAAATTTGGTACTTCAATCCCAACTGTGGCAACGAAAGCACAGCAAAATATCCGCCAAACACTACTGAACATGACGGCACTTCAAGTGGCAGAAGTAAATGTTCATATTGTTGGAATTCAGTTTGAAAATTCAAAAGTAGAACAAGAAATCATTGAGTAAAATGCTTGCTGAAGGGCTTTGTAGAAATGTACATACAAACCTGCCTTTTCTTTTGTTCTAGTAAAAGCATGATCTACAGCATTCTCCTTTACGGGAGAGTGCTTTTTTTGTGCGCCGGTCATGGCATATATCTAGGTGGTGAAATTCTACTGTGGGGTACGTACCAATTAACTACTAGGGAAACGTAAGGTACTACCCTGAGGTGAGTGTTGAAGGAATGTGGAACCCCGGCGAACAGAAATCTGATACAAAAACTCTATAAACGATAGGACTCCACGACAAGTCAAAGTCCAAAAGATGTGCGTAACTTTATAGGGTAAATCAGGCGAGTACAAGTGGAAAGATAGCCGTCTTACCCTGGGAGAACTCATGGACAGCATAGAAAGCTGGTCGGAAAAGGTTTGTCATGAGAAGTCAGCAGAGGCGGGTAGTAGTGGAAAAATAATATTTCATGAGAGGCTGAATATTTTATAGTGTTTTGCCACCACAAATGCGCAAATGGAATAGACGGTATAAGTGTAGAAGAACTACTCCAATTTAAAAGAACACGGGCAAGAAATGCGTGAACAAATCAAGGTACGAAAATACGAACTGCAGGCAGTGTTGCGAGTAGAAATCCCGAAAGAGGGCGGAAAAATGCGTAAGCTGGGAATCCAAGTGTGGTAGGTCGAGTCATTCAACAGCATGTACAATAACTAATGGTAGAAGTCCACCACGGGCCCTGGAAGAAGGAACCGTTAGCCAAAAGCAAGGGTGTTCATCGTGAGGTGGAATCTGAAAGAAACTGAAGGCAAATTCTCGTGCTGACGAACAGACACTGCATATAGGGTATTTGTGGGATGGACAAGTTTGCTCAACAAATAAAGTCTAATAATATCTTAATCCCACGGTATACATTTAGCGGGGACATGAGAGGAAATCGGAGTTTGCGGGCTTAGAAGGATAAAATAAATTGCTACTGCGGAAACATATGCAGTAATGTAATTGTTGGAATAATGTTCTAGCTATACATAAACATTGGCATTTTTGTGGAGGTTTTATTGCGAAATATGCAAAAAAAACAAATAGAACTACTAAAATAAAATTATAAAAATCCTGATAAAAATTGTGGCTCAAGGTTTTTATTTGTTCGTTTCTGGTTCACTACTATTTGTATCTTTAACAAATTCCATAACCTACTTTGACAGATTTAGTCATTGCGGGTCTTGCTGTTTTTTCTACCGTCAAGACTCCTGGGGTTATTGAGTCTCCTTTTCATAAGCTTGTCTGAAAGGGATATCGCTTTATTGGTTCGTCTAAAGTCGTACATCAAGCGATTTCTAACATAAAACAAAAACAGACAGGTATGTCTCTGCCTTAGACCACTTTATAAAAGTACACACTGTAATATAAATTGAAGTGATGTATATGTGATCCGTTTGTACAGTGTTGTGAGAGAGGGAGAGACCTAGGGGCTCTCCGCTACTCAATTTATAAAATTCGGTCTCACTAATGATTGTTAGCGATTTATTTCGTTCTCTAGTAGTATTTTTTGCAATTGTTTGTTACAATTTTACGATAGTAAACTGACGGACTGGGGTATTTGAATGGAAACGCAAAAGGGCTCAAAAAGAAGAGAATCACGAGAGAAAACATTACTTGCATTGTTCCAATATCATCTAGGGAAGAATGATTTAGAGACAACTTATCTGTATATGAACGAATTAGAAAAAAAGGATACGTTTTTTCACATCCTCATTGAGGGA
>JAVBKE010000198.1:0-3341 GCA_031554185.1 Caryophanales bacterium | reverse complement strand
GCTGGCTTTTAAAAGTTTCTATCTCTATCTATTGGAGCTGGTCGAGTAGCCAATTTCCGATATATATAGATCCATCATAAGACGGATGCCCTGTCTCATCATACATATAAATACCATTTAATATACGCGGGGAATACGTTGTTCCATCTGCTAGAAATGATTGAAGATCTAGTAAATGTACATCATTTTTATTTTTCTCGGCAATTTCATCAAAGTTCTTATTCATTGCATCAGAAAAAGGCAACCATGAATTATCCGATGACGAGGCTGCGTTGTTCGAAACATTGGTCATATAAATTTCGATGCCTTCATTCTTAAAGAAATCAATGATTTTTTGAAATTGTGCCTGATATAATGAATCAAATGTAGGATCTCCCACTCTCATCACTTTATTGTCGATTACTTGTGCAAATTGATCATAATTACCCGTAGCGATAACGACCTTTTCGGGGTGATATTTGTCAATCGCTGCTTTCCAATATTGTAGATACTCATCAAAAGACTTGGATGGATAACTTGCTGGCGTCGTATCGGGATAGTTTATCGTATAATCAGGGTTCATCACACTGGAACCAGGGATGCCGTAGCTTATAATGGAAAATTGGCTGGTTTGATTTTCTTCTTGTGCCAATGTCATTCCCATTGCAAGTCGCCTAGACCACGAATCACCAACAACTAGAACTGGGGTATCGCCAGGTGAGACAATCGGTTCCTCCGTATCCCACTTAGGATCAACGACATGTGTATCTGTTGTCATTTGTAAATTCTGTGGGTTGTTTATCATTAAGTAAACGACAACTGGTAACAAAATAACGACTAAACAGGCAAAAAATCCTTTTTGTATGCTGATTTTTTTCTCAATGAAAAACCAAGCAAGACAAGCGAGTATTACGGAAACAGTGATTTGGAAAATCACTAACGAAAAATTACTTTCTATATCCAAATTAAACCATACATGCAAATTTTGTCTAGATAAAAAATAGATGACGGGAACATGAATCAAATAAAGCGAATAGCTGATTCGGCCGAAAAACAAAATGACACGGTTTTCCAGCAATATACGCATGACCATAGAAGAACTGACCATTAGTAAGTACATAAGTGTTGCCACCAAAACACTATAAATAGCAATATATCCACGAAAAAGATTGATATTATTCATTTGGAAAAAATACGTTAACACGCCAATTGCCGCGAATAACAAAACTGTGAAGACCTTTACGGCAGCAGCGTTTCTTTGTTGACTGTTACATGCAATGATTGCAAATAGCCCGCCAATAACAAAAGAACTAGCACGAGTGAATGGATTGAAATATATAGCATCAAATTCCATAGAGAAGCTCATGAAAATTGTGGAGATTACCAAAATAGCAAAAATGGCTAATACGATCCAAGCACTCTTCTTCGTACTTGACTTCGACACTTTAAAAATGGATTTGAGAATAAATGGCCAAACAATGTAAAACTGCAACTCTATGCAGATTGACCAGACATGTAAAAATGGTGTTTGAACACCATTAGCCCAATAGCTGTTATTTTGGATAATTTCATACCAATTTTCTATCCCTAACGAAGTATAAAAAGCCTGCGAATAAATTTTATCCTGAAGTGAATAAAGCGGAAAATTGATCGAGAGAAACAATGTCATCACAACAACAATCATTAGCACCGGATACAGTCTTGATATGCGCCGAATCCAGAATTTTTTAATATCTATTGTTTGTGTTTGATTAAATTCTCTCGTGAGTAACAGTGTGATAATAAAGCCAGAAATAACAAAAAATATTTCAACACCAGCAAAGCCGGATTCGAAAATCATGGTATGAAATAGAACTGTTAATAGTACGGCAAGCCCTCGTAGGCCATCGATAAACTTGATTCTATTTTGCAATGATTCACCTCGTATCTCATTGATTAGCATTTAAAATCAAGATGCTAAAATGGTTTATTTTATATGCTTTTAGTACTATTAGAAAAGGTATTTCACTACAATTATTCACTTATTGATCTGTGTTTAGCAGAAGAATCAGCTAGCATTTATGAGTAGTATACCGTTTTACTTCCTGCAATTTAATGCTTCTTTTGAAAGGATCCGTGTCAAGTTTATGTAGGATTTCTCACGAAGAATCTGCCCAAAAGACTTTAATGAAAAAGATGGTCTATCATAAAGGGGGAGTGAGGGGAGATTAAAGGCTTAGATAATGCCAGTTTTCTCAACCCCACCATGTTTTCCCATTGTCTTCTGTTGCTCTTTTTCCAGCCCAACTGTACCTTGCTGATATATTTGTTTTTATGATATTGTACGAACACAACTACCAATCTAGTAAACTACTCTATTGCTTCTTGTATCCAGCTTGTCCATCCCCATATATCTATATTTTCGTGCCGCGCAAGGCTCGTACTGGGCTTTGATTTCGGTTAGAGCCTATTCCCACAAGTCACTTGGCGTTCTCCAGTACTCGCTGTTATTGTGTTACAAAAATACTTGTCCACTGTGCGCCACGCTCTTTTTCCTGATCATTTTCATTGATTTATTCGATAGCTGGTGCTTTGATTTCTGCTACATGATTGAACTTGATATCCTTTACAATAACTGCTTGGCTTACCTCTGATTCTGTGCCTGGAACTTTTGCAGATATATTGATTGTAAAATCAGTTACTACGCTGCTTTCTTTGTCTAACGAAATCATATATTCCACATCTGTTATATCGGTACCAGTTAAAACGCTTGCGCTTGTTAAACTTTGATCAGCAATTTGCTGCTCTAACTCGGCAAACAAAGCTTCATTGTTTGTTTCTTTGAGCGTTATGACATATTCACCATCTTTACTTGTGACCTTCGCATCTTTCAAATAAGGCTCGATAACGCCAAGCTGTTTACTAACATCACTTTTTTCAAGGAAAGAATTCACTTGATTATTTGCTTGCTCGGAACCAGAACCTGTCAATTCGGCCCATTTATCTCCGCTATTGACAAAAGACTTCTCGTCAACAAGCATGATTTCAAAATTCGAATTACCTTCTGTCAAATTCAATTGAGCAGCTGGATTAGGTTCCTTTGTCATCTCAAGTTTAACAGTCTGACTAGAATCACTCGTTTCAGTTTTTTGATTAAACGCTATTGTTGACGACATACTTGTATAGCCTTTGATAGCGCCCTCTGCTTTAGCATACAGCGCTTCAGCCGTTGGGAGGTCACTCGATTGTTCTTTGCTTTTATCATCTGCATTTCCACAGGCTGATAAAAGAAAAATGGTAGAAATAGCGATCATCATCGCGTGAAAAAATTTATTTTTTTGCATTTGTTTTACCCCATTTGTTATTTTCTAAAGATTTTTTAA
>JAVBKE010000170.1:0-8558 GCA_031554185.1 Caryophanales bacterium | reverse complement strand
TTGCAACCACGCGGGTATTCGCTGGCTTAACCAACATCTCATCACCACGTTTGAGCAGCAGCACTTCGCTCCCATCATCCAATCGCCGCCGCCCCTGGTAGGTCACACTTCCAGCATCATTATCTGTCCATAATCTATGATAGTCTATAGACGATATTTTTACACGCGCTGCGTTCCGCGATGCAATCCAATTACCGACCGCATTCTGTTCTGGGTCTGCTTTCTCAGTAACCAATACTGGGGAGGTTTTTATTGGCTCGGCAGACTTACTGGCGGCCTGGCGCATCTGCTCCATTGCCGGATCGGAAAACCGCACCTTGATGTGATGCCGGGCCGCCTGTTGAGCGACCTCCTTCCGAAAAGCCTCTGTGCCCTCAACAATGAGGGCTTGTCCGACAAACTTGTCTGCTGCGAGTGACAATGCGGCCAGAGCCGCTCCGGCAGTTGCTTTCTGCGCCTGTACGGACTTTGTACGGTCGATCACCATTCCGCCGTCCGCCGTCCTATACACCATCGTCCCGTCACGCCGGGCGGTTGGGTGCATCACACCGAGAATTACCGCTGCTGCTTGTTCTGGGTTCTTGGCCGTTAGATGATCGCCCTGCTGGGGTTCACGCTTTGCCCTGCTGCGCAACACAGCCAAGGCATCCGCGTTTCCTTTTTCGGCCTGGTTTGCCAGCCAATCGCTCCAACAAGTTGTCGCGGTTGCCGCTCGCAGGCGTTGTCGTTGCTCATTGATGCGATCTTGACGCCGGACCTGGGCAGCTTTCGCCCGGCCCCGGATAGTCAACGCCAGGAGCTTCCGCTCTAACCCCTTTGCGAACATTTTTACCAAAGCAAGCTGCCGCGTCCCCCAACTGCGAACCTGTCCCTGATACGTCTTATTTTTCTGACGGAGCCGGGCCATTCCCTCCTTCCGTGCCGCCAGTCTTGCCTGTTGCTCACGCTGGTACTGAGCAAACAAAGGTGCGGTCGCTGGGTGGCGTTGTACGGGCCGTGGCGTATAGGAGGTCTGTTCTGGGTCTGCTCGACGCTTTTGCTGATCTGATGGAGCCTCGAAGGGGCCGAGCCGGTCTTGCAGAGGTTTCATCGCAAAATCCCGCCCACATTGACTGGCGCGAACCCAGAGGGGAATGGTGCCATCACCGATGACAAGCCCTGCCCCGCGTGGCTTAATCTCCAAGCCGTGCTCTGCCAGTGTGCTGTGAAGTTGCTGCCAACTCGTCGCAGCTCGCATTGATGGCGCTACCTGACCCGCCACATAGGTGGCGAGCGTTTCAATACCTGTTTGGCTTTCTACAGTGGCCGCCGCCGCCCCAATCACTCGTCCGCTTGGGCGAGCATCTGTTCTATCGCCTGCTCTCTGCCATCGCAGGCCAGCAGGATGTTTTTTTCCTCGTTGCTGTAAACCAGAACGTGCATTGTCCGGCAGTAGCACCGAAGCTCTTTCAGGAGTACGTGCCAAACGGCAGCCGGACAGGTTTCGCAGACCGTGGAGGGTTTCGGCCGCTGGTGGGGGGGCAATCTGGAGATTGTTGGACTCACGTAGATACCTTCTGAATCTGGTATCACGCTCATCTGGTCGTTGTTCTGGTTCAAGCTGGATTGGTTTGGCATTTTGTTTCTGTTCCGTTCCGTGGTTGGTGCGCTGTAGTCCGTACTGAATCTCTAAGCGCTCACATGCCTCCATGAGTGTTGGCATGTCGAAATAGGGTTCTTTGTTCTGAAGCCCGGTTGGGTGAACCTTGTTGATCGCCACATGTACGTGCAAATGGTCTGTATCGATGTGCACCGCAGAAATCCGCTGATGATCGGCAAAGCCGATTACCCGGCATAACTCATCCTCAATTTCGTGCAGATGGGTGAGGGGGGGCTGCTCACCCGGAGGAAACGAAAACACCAAATGGTAGGTTCGGTCGGCCTTCGACCTGGTGTTGGCGGCCTGTGTTGCCTCAATCAACAATGTTGCAGCGGCGGGATCATCAGTTCCACAGTTGGTTACCCGAACGCCTCCAACCTTTTCGCCCCGCCCATTCGTTCCGGCCCCGTCAAGAACATAATCCGCCGTCCGAGACCAACTACGAGGATCAACTCCACCTTTTGCGTTCACCACATACCTGGCCAATCGAGCAATACTACTGGTCTGCTTCCTCGCCGGTATCTTCTTAGCGATCACGTACGACCCTCCCAAGAAGGTGCAAAACCTCCGCCTGTAGCTCACGGAAGCTCTGCATCATCTGGGCAACATCTGGCCGCTCTCCGTGGTCTACAAGCCAGAGTTTGAGCAGCCCAGCCACTCGCCCAAGATCACCGTTCACCCGACCAAGATCGGCAACAGCCTTCAAATCCACGACTGAGCGGATTGGGGTATTTAGCCCCAGCGCCCGCAGATAAGCGGATCGGGACATACCCGTCTGAGCTGCTTTATCCGCAATGTCGGCTTCTTCATCAGGCGTGACCCAAACCTCGATCCGCCGTCCACGAGGCCGCCCGCCACGTTCCTTTTTTGGTGCCTCTATCATCCGTCTTCTTCACCTGGTGCCAGTCCATTTAGTGTCAGTTAGTCGCGGCAGCGACGGTAAGCCTCGCAGAGCAAGATACCGTCGAGCCACAGGCGAGTAAGGAGTGGTGGGCTGGGGTAGGCGGAGCCTGCACCGGTACAACACATATCTTGCCTTCTCCTTACACGCAAATATACGCGAAAACCTATTCCTAATCTAGCCAAGCCCCCCCAAGCCTATGATTTCGCATATAATTGCATATAATTGCGTATATTCGCATATACATCTTGTTTTTCGCATATAATTGCATATAATTGCGTATATCGCAGGCATGGGCTATCCTGTTCCCGATTCACGGTCAAATTAGGAGGTTTTGAGAATGACCCGAAGGCCCGCCAACTTTCGCAAAGGGGATGGCCTTATCGCTTTTTTAGCCCGGATAGATGAGTTCCGTAGCTTGCATGAAGCAGGCCACCAGCAGGTATCCATCTACGACAAAGCGAAAGACAGTCTACCGATCAGTTTTTCGCAGTTCAGTCGATACATGGGTCAATACGTACTGAAAAAGGCACCCCATAATGAGCACCAAAGAGGACAGAGCACCACTATCAGCCCGGTCGGTAAAAACTCGGCCAGCTCCATCCGAAAACCGTCCACAACCGGAACCACAAGCAAGTCTGTCCCCTTCCAACACAACCCCGACGGCCGAGATCGAGACGATCTCGTCTGACCTTATTAAGGAACATCACATGACCGAAACAAAAGCGCCTAAGCAGGTTCACTTCACTCTTCAAGGCAAGGGTGGGGTCGGAAAATCATTCGTATCATCGCTCCTGATTCAATATCTCCGTTCACGCGGAGAGCCTGTTACCGCTGTCGATACTGATCCAGTAAATGCTACCTTGGCCGGGTACAAAGCTTTCAAGGCAAAACGCCTTGAGTTGATGGTCGGCGGGTCTTTGGTTGAGCGTAATTTTGACCAACTCATCGAGCAGGTCATTCAGGATGATACGCATTTTGTTATTGACAATGGCGCCGCGTCTTTTATTCCGCTTTCGTATTATTTGGCTGAAAATGACGCGATCAATCTGATTGGTGAAAACGAAAAGCAGGTGGTCATCCACACTGTTATCACGGGCGGACAGGCGCTGCTCGACACCCTCGGCGGTTTTGCCTCTCTAGTCGAACAGATGCCTGGAAATGCCAAGGTAATCGTTTGGCTTAACGAATATTTTGGTGACATTGAAGCCGACGGAAAGCCATTTGAACAAATGAAGGTTTATTTGAATAATAAAGATCGGGTTTCCGGCATTGTTACAATTGCCAGGCAAACAGGCAGCACTTTTGGTGAAGATATTAAGCTAATGCTTGATAATAAAATCACATTTGAGGAAGTTGCCGCCTCAGATGAGATCGGTATTATGGCAAAATCCCGCCTGTCAAAGGTGAAAAAATCAATCTTCGATCAGCTCAATCTCGTTGTTTCGTAGGTAATACACAATGATTACCTTTGATGAAATCAGAAAAGAGGTTGCTCTTCGCCACAATGTCTTAATTGGGAAGGATGACCCAATTTTGGTAACGGTCACAATTAACGAATTAGTTTTGAGCCATTATCTAAAACTAGCAGCTGACAGCTATTCGCAGGCAAATGCGGAACTCTCTACTGCAATTCAGCACCAAACCGAGGAAGCAAAGAAAACAGCAGGAACCATTATTACAGCAGCATCAGATTATGTTGCTTCCGAAATTAAGAAAGTGACCGCAACCGCGGTCACTGATGCTGCGGTCCAGATTAAACACCAGGTTGGTGTCGCCCAAACAGTTGCACACGACGCACTAAATGCGAGCCGCGAAATTCAAGCTGCCAAAAATGCCGCTCTGATTTCGGCAGTCGTTGCTGGGGGAGGGGCACTATTAGCAATTTTTGCGCTGATTATTCTTTTAGTAAAATGATAAACCCGTCCGTAAAACATGAAAAAGCCCCGCATTTGCAGGGCTTTTTCATTCGTAGGGCACATGCTTTCAGGTCACTTCATCTCGTCAAAACAGATCCTTGTCTGTCGTATCGTCCACTGCGTCCATTGTAAGGGATCTATATATCTAACTAGCCAAATTTGCCGGATTGGTCAAGAGAATTTTGGCTAGTTAGATATATAGATCCCTTAGTTAGCCCCAATTTCTCTAACTCTCTTTTTTGGTGTAAATCACTTCCTGTGCACAAGAATTCGCACTTATGAAGTGTGTAGTTACCCACATAGGTTTTCCACAAAGGATTTGGTTTTAAGAGTTTTTATATAAGTTTTAAAGTTTTAGCCAAATTTACAGCTGTTTTTCCGTTTTATTTCAGTGGGTTAGATGTTTTCGCATTCCCCAATGTACGGGTTCCATCCCCCAATGTACGGGTTCCGTCCCCCAATGTACTGACTCTCCACAGCCATCACCCGACTTTTCCACAGAAATTCAGCCCAGAACCTATTTGCAGCCGTGGATCTATGGAGATCATCAAAAGTCTTATCGTTTAAACGACCGTACATTGGGGGACAGCTCCGTTTTCGGAAGGAGCTGGCAAAGTGCCCCGATAGGTCATTACCAATTGGGGGCCGCTCAACCCTGGCTCTTCCAGAAGGGCATATTCTGGCAATTTGTTTGAGGCGATAATTTTCCTCAAGTTCTCGGCAAACTTATTGAAATTGCCGCGCGATCCACTGCGTTCATAGACCGTCCGGAAACCCCATTTTGCTACTGTGCGGCCAGCAGCGCGCCGTGCCAGACGATAAACAAACCGGCCAATTCCGGGATCTATCAGAAAATAGTCTGGGTGGACGCTTAACACATCTGGGTTTTGTCCAGAGGTGATCTGTTGATGGACCCACTGGGATACCTCGATCTCAAGGTATTCAGCTACTTTCGTGGTTTCACTTGTGACCACTCGATACCGGCTGATGAGGGGTTCCCCCTCAGAGACCGTATAAATTCGGCCATTCCGCCCCTTTTTGGTGCGCTCAATGGCGACATGAGTTGTATTAAGCCGCAGGCAGGAGGCGATTAAATCAGCTTTTTGTTTCCCTCCATCTGACCGTCGCGTGAACCGGAGCACATCGGCAATGTGCGGCCGGAAAACTCGCCCGGGCTTTTCTCCACGGCCATTCCGAAACCGGTTCATAGCTTCTGTCAGATGGGAAACCGCCATCAACACCAGATCGTAATCCCAAACGGATGCCATTCCAGCGGAGCCAGCCGAAACGGTGACTTTTCCATCTGGCAAATCATAAACAATCACTTCGCCAGCTCGTTGCTCTTTTTTGGACAGCCGGAATGTCGCTACATCCATGATTCCGCGACTGTCTCTGGTTCCAATGTCGGCAACCACAGGCACAAAAAAATCTAACTGTAAATCCGTGACGTCCTGCTTATTGGCATTTGTTTTTTCGGATGTCTGTTGCTTAGCCACTTCTGTTTCCCTGATTTTCCAAATACTCACATATCATTAGGCTATTCCGGGACTCGGGTTGCCTCTTAGGTTGCTAGTGCATGAAAACAAAATCCATTCCCAACAAGCTTATTGTAACGAGACTGATCTTCGCCCGAAATTTTCGTGCGGCTCGGAAAAACGCGGGCCTAACACAACGCGATGTCACCGCGGCTGTTGGACTAACGCAGTCATTTGTCAGCGAAGTTGAAACTGGTAGCTGCGCACTCAGCATTGATTCAATGACAACCCTTGCAATATGTGTGCGTGTACCGCTCTGGAAATTGCTCGTACCCTAAACAATTACCACGCTAATACTTTACCACGACAACTCGTATCTTGATACCCTATTGACGATAATCACGCAAGAGTTGTATGGTTTGCCTAGAACTAAAATTAGGGTGGATTTTATTAATCATGTCTGTTCATAAAAATTTCTCACGAAATTTTCGTGTGGCCCGAAAAAAAGCAGGCTTAACGCAACGCGATATTGTTGCAACTGTAAATATAGATCCAGTAATTCTTAGAAAAGTTGAAACGGGCCATTGTTCAATAGGCATTGAGACGATGATGGCGCTTGCAAAACAAGTGCGCGCGCCTCTTTGGAAACTGATCGCTCCATAACAAACACCTCCTGAATGTGCTGCACAGAGGTATCTGTGCAGCACATTCAGGAGGTGTTTGATATCCCATAGACTATAATATGAAATATAGGGTGAATTTCAATCGATCATGGACATGCAAGTCACAAGCAATGGTGTTCAATCTCATCGAGCCGAGCATGATCGCCGCATTGCAGAAAAACTGCGCCGCGAGCTTGGCCCTATCATTTGCGCGTTGCTTGACGATCCCACTGTCATCGAAGTGATGCTCAACCCGGATGGCTTACTCTGGGTTGAGCGGATGGGGGCACCTATGGAAAAAATAGGGGTCATGTCAGCTACTCAAGCTGAGTCCTTGATGGGAACAGTGGCCTCCACACTTAAAACTCAAATCACAGCTCAGAACCCGATTCTCGAATGCGAACTTCCGTTGGATGGATCGCGCTTTGAAGCGTTAATTCCGCCTGTCGTTTCAGCTCCGACGTTCACAATCCGCCGAAAGGCGGTGCGGGTTTTCTCGCTCAAAGACTACATAGAGACGGGTGTTATGTCCCCAGCTCAAAGCGACGCCATCAAGAATGCGGTTTCCACACGCAAAAACATCCTAGTCGTTGGTGGAACTGGCACCGGGAAGACGACTTTAACCAACGCAATCATCCTGCATATGGCCGAAAGTTTCCCAGAGGATCGCATTGCGATCATCGAAGATACTGGAGAGCTACAGTGTTCAGCAGAAAACGCAGTGCTTATGCGCGCTGTCGATCATGTCGATATGACACGGTTGTTAAAAGCGACAATGCGCTTACGTCCCGACCGAATACTTGTCGGCGAAGTCAGAGATAGCGCAGCTCTGGCACTCCTGAAGGCTTGGAATACAGGGCATCCAGGTGGAGCCGCCACGGTGCACGCAAATTCGGCAGCGGCGGGCCTTATCAGAATTGAACAGTTAGTTTCGGAAGCCACTCAGGCACCAATGCAGTCGCTGATCGCTGAAGCAATTGATCTGATTGTTTCAATTGAGCGCGATGCAAAAACCGGGCGTCGCATCAAAGAAGTTCTTTCAGTGTCTGGGTATGACCCAAACACTGGTTATCTCACCACCCCGTTATAGGAAAACTACATGATGCCAATTTCCACATCTTCTCGACGCTACTTTTGGCTGCTTCTCGTTCTTGCGGCCGTCGTTATTTTTGGTGATGCCGCACATGCGGCGGACGCCACTTCGGGCGGCGGCGCCGGACTTCCGTGGGAAGGCCCGCTTGCAAAACTAAGACAATCAGTTAGCGGCCCGGTTGCGTTCGGGATTGCACTGATGGGTATTGTTGCTACAGGCGCAACGCTTATCTGGGGCGGCGAAGTATCCGAGTTTACTCGGAAAATGGTTTTCATCGTACTGGTAGTTTGCATCATCGTTTTTGCAAACACGATGCTGACTGGTGCACTTTTTTCTGGTGCTACGATCCCTGCTGAATTTACCTCCCTTTCGATGGGTCGGTAATCGATGGAAAACGTTCGCCTCACACCATTCTATCGGGCCTTGCATCGTCCCCAACAGATCATGGGGGGCGAACGTGAGCTAATGCTCTTTTCAATGCTGGTCGCCGGAAGCCTAATTATTTCAGCCATGAATTTAGTGGCCGCATTAATTGGCGTCACCATCTGGCTGATTTGTGTTTATGGCCTGCGCCTAATGGCAAAGGCGGACCCGGAGATGTCAAAAATCTACATCCGCCAGCTCAAATACAATCACTATTACGGGTCATTCTCTCGGCCTTTCCGCGTCTCCAAGACGTCGCGCCCCTACTGAGGAAATATCATGCTTTCTCTGAAATCTTTCCGAAGCAAAGCCGCTGGTGTGCCGGATCTATTGAATTACGCCGCATTGATTGATGAAGGCGTCGTGCAAGGCAAAGACGGGTCTCTGATGGCTGGCTTTTTTTTACGAGGTGACGATGCAGCTTCGTCAACCAACGCCGAAAGAAA
>JAVBKE010000017.1:0-5779 GCA_031554185.1 Caryophanales bacterium | reverse complement strand
CTTCTACATGGAAGTCCTCTAAGAAATCCACATTTTCTACTAACGCACGATGGATGTCGTATAGAAATTGGCAATCATCGCTGAAATGGCTCGCCAGATCGAGAAGGCTTGGCATCAGCGGAGTCAGGCAGGGTTCCTGTTCATAGCAACGCTGAAGTAGTTCCTTGTACTCTTTTTCCAATTCTAGTCATCTCCTTTTTCTCTTTTACTACTTTCATAGTGGACTCTTTATCATCCGTCCTCATTTTCAATTAACAAATGACCTTTACTTTTATAATTCAAGTAGTCTTTCTAGAATGCGTGGCACTTAACCCATTGACTATTCAGTACATTTTCAATTATCACCATTAAAAATTAACCAATAATTCCATTTGACCATATATATTCAATTTTTCAACTAGTAATTGGTTGTTTTTTTAGTAAGTATGTCAATAGTATATAAAAAGTAGCCCATAGAAATTTCACCTATAGGCTCTCACAGAATGCTATGCCTCAATACTCCCAGCTTACCATCTACATTTTCCTTGCTCTCATCCTCACCATCAGGAGCAGAATAATCTCATTAGATCACAAATTTGCACGTTACCCAATAAATTTCTATGAAACCATAATAGACATCATTCACGTATGTCGGAAAGGGTCAGCGCATTTGTTGGCACAACAGACCCACTATGAGTTGATCCAGTATTAATGCTGCCTCCTTGCTTACCACTTTTTCAAAACAGCTAAAAGACAATGCTCGAGCCTTGCTTTCTTAATTAAATGCTTCTGCTTTCAGTTCTGATCGCAAGACATTTCTAACATGTACTTTACTTGCCAAGTCAAAGATTTGGCGTGGCATGGAGGTTAAATTCACTTTGCAGATAAACATTTTTGCTTTAATATAGACAGTGAAAGTTTTAAAAAGGGGGACTTAAACTAATGAGTACAGCAAACCGTGGCGTCTATATCGGACCTCCACGATTCAAAATAGCCGTACATTCAATTGTTTGGCTAGCAAAGAGTGGGCGCGTTTTGTCTAGTGCAATCATTGCTAACCAAGTTGACTCTCATGCTACTTTTTTACGAAGGGTGATGCAATCACTTGCAACTGCTGGCATCGTTGAATCACGTGGGGGACGTGATGGCGGGTACGTTTTGATGAAAAAAGCGGAGGAGATTACACTTGGAGAAATTTATGTAGCAGTCAAGGCAGGACAAGCTAGTGAGATGGCACTGGATGTTAGTGTTTGCAAATCTGCTGAGTTACTTGATGCTGAACTAGAAATAATTTTACATGAGGTCGAAGACCAAACTATTAGCTGTTTACGCAATTATACCGTTGCATATGTTATGAACCAGGTTGATTTCTTCTCGATTAAAATATAGTGCTATTGATACAATATGAAAAAGGGGCTTTTGGGAATTAGGATAGTCTGAAAAATCAGAGGCAGTGAAACTAGTTTAAAGTTTCACTGCCTACAAAAGTTCACAAAAAAAAGAGGGCGGGATAGCCATTTTTTTCCGCTACATAGTATAATGTAGCTGCACATGAATATCTATTGTAATGAATTTTTCGGAATAGGACAACAAGAAATATATTTTGATCTATATCTAATAGGATTACCGTCAGACGATCCAGTCTATGCCCTTAAGAAAGTATTAGAGGAACTAAATTACGCGAGCTTAACAGCTCAGTATTCAACCAAGGGAAGAAAAGGCTATAACCCAATTATGATTTCGCAGTACTCACTGTGTTGCCCAAAAACCAGAATTTCGCAAAACGAAAGTAAAAAAACAAACCGCCAATGATTTTATAAATGCTTTAAGCATTATTCATTCGCGGTTGTTTCTATTTTGGAGCTCTTCAGGATTATTTAGCTATTTCCCAACAGTCCCCTTTTCAGTTTATCGTCTTTTTTTCCGCTGTTATCTAGGTGTCTGTCATTTGACGCTCACGAAGGTATTTGCTCCTTCGCCTAGTTCTCCACTCTCTTGTCTGTTGCCTGTTGTCTGTTTCACAATTGATTACTAAACACGCTAGTGGTGCCTAGTCATCCATCTCTTCCTACCTTTTTCCTTCCTAATTCTCCAGATGAATTTCTGTTATCATCATGCCATTATTATTCTAGATTCACTCTTTTAGTACCATGATAAAGTGTTTCATTACTAATGGACATACACCGATTGCAATTGCATTTCACTTGTTCATTACTTGATCATTCACCACATTTCCTATTATTTTTACGATTATCTTATTTTACTTTTCCATTTCGCTTTTACGCCTTTTAAGAGTAACTAACCCCATCACGCTTGCTAATGTTACTAGAGTATAAATCATTCCTCTATTCGTATCGCCTGTTTGTGGTTTGACTGGTGCTGCTATTTCTGGCTTCGGCGCTATTGGCAGTCCCATACCATTGATAACAACAGAAACTGTCTTTTCTACCTCGTTTCCTTCGCTATCTTCTACCATATATGTCACACTATAGTTGCCTGGTTGCCCAGAAATCACATTGCTTGACTTTATTACGACTTGGTCTGTCAGGTTGCCATCCTCCATATCTAACGCATTGACATCTTGCATTAACGCTGCATCATCTACGATATCTGTTGATTCATAAACTTTATTACCAGCTGTTAGATATGGACTTGTTCCTACAGTATCTTTACCTTTGATATATATAGCAAAAGTTGTATCCGTTGTGTTGCCATCACTATCTGTTACTGTGTACGTTACGCTATAAACACCAGGTGCTCCACTTACAACATCACTTGATTTAATGGTCACACTGTCTGTCAGATTACCATCTTCTACATCAAATGCTGTTACATCCTCTAATAATGTTGCATCCGTTACAACTTCTGCTTCATCAAAGACCTTACTATGAGCAGTGATGAATGGCGCACCATCCGCTCCACCTACAGTGTCATCATCTTTAATCATCACTTCAATAGTGGATTCTGTTGTTTTGTTGTCACTATCTGTTACTGTGTACACAACTTGATAGATGCCTGGTGTTCCACTAATTACATTGCTTGACTTGATACTAATACTACCTGTTAGATCACCATCCTTCAAATCAAATGCAGTGACGTCTACTAATAGTGCTGCTTCATCTACTACATCTGTTTGTTCATAGACTTTGTTATGCGCTGTAATATAGGGCGCACCATCTTCTCCGCCTACCGTGTCCTCATCCATAATCAGTACCTGTACAGTTGTCTGTGTTGTATTTCCGTCGCTATCCGTTACTGCGTACGTTACATGATAGATTCCCGGTACGCCACTTTCAATATCAGTAGATTTGATAGAAACAGCATTAGTAAGGTCACCATCTTCCATATCAAATGCTCTTACGCCACCAAGTAAAGCGGCCTCGTCTACTACATCCGTTTCCTCAAAGTTCTTATTGTAAGCTGTTAGATATGGAGAGCCATTTTCTCCACCAACGGTTGTATCATCCTTGATGATGAAATTCTTCGTTGACTCAGTTATGTGTCCAGCACTATCTGTTACTTGGTACGTTACTTCATACACACCAGTTTGTCCACTCACATTGAAAGCTTTTGTCATCGCCCCCAATGATTTGACGACAACTTCGCTTGTTAAATCGCCATCTTCTGTATCAAACGCTGTCACATCTACAAGTAGTGCTGCATCATCCACTACATCAGTCTTTTCAAATACTTTATTGTATGCATTAATATATGACGCACCATCTTGGCCTCCACCTGTATTGCCACCATCTCTGATGAATACTAAGATCGACTTATCAGTTGAAAGACCATCACTGTCTTTGACCGTATAGATTACGTTATAGATCCCAGGTGTTCCACTTTCTACATCACTTGATTTGACTTCTAACATACTTGTTAAGTTTCCGTCTTTTGTATCAAATGCTGTTACACCTGCTAATAGTGCTGCTTCGTCTACCACATCTGTCTTTTCAAATACTTTGTTTGATGCTGTAATGTACGGGCTGTCTAGGCCGCCTACTGTTGTTGTATCTTTTATCATGACTGTGATTGTTTTATCAGTTGATAAATTGTCACTGTCTTTGACTGTATACGTTACAGAGTAAATGCCCGGTGTTCCACTTACTACATCGCTTGACTTAATTGCTACTTGGCCTGTTAATTCACCGTCTTCTTCATCAAATGCTGTTACACCTGCTAGAAGTGCTGCATTATCTACTGTATCTGTCTTTTCAAATACTTTGTTATCAGCAGTGAGATATGGTGCACCATCTTCCCCACCGACTGTTGTGTCGTCTTTAATCAATACTGAGACAGTTTTGTCTGTTGATAGGTTGCCACTGTCTTTGACGGTGTAAGTCACACGATATATTCCTGGTGTTCCGCTGACAACGTTGCTTGATTTGATTCTTACTTGATCTGTCAGGTCGCCGTCTTTTGTATCGTAAGCTGTTACTTCCGAGAGCAGTGCTGCTTCGTCTACTACGTCTGTTTTTTCAAATACTTTATTTGTTGCTGTTAGGTACGGACTATCTGGACCGCCTACGGTACCATTTTTTAAAACGACGATTTTGACTGTTTTTTCAGCATAAGTACCCGTTGCTGCCGTTCCTACTGAGTAGGTTACGTCATAACTGCCGACTGTTCCTGCTTTGATTGCATCCCAATCAGTTGATGTGATTGTACCTTTTGCTTCTGCTAATGCACCATCAATTGTTGCAATTACTTTATTCACTTCTCTAAGTGATGCTTCATCTACTAGCAATTGCGCTTCTGTTTCATTGACAACTGCATTTTCTGCATAGACACTATTTTTTCCGTCTGGAGAAATGACACTGCCATCTGGAATTACTGTAATTTTGACTGTTGCTACTGCATAGTCGTTGGTTGATTCTGTTCCTAGTGAATACGTTACGTCGTAGCTTCCGCCTGTTCCTGCTTTAATTGCATCCCAGTCTGTTGTTGCGATTGTTACTTTTGCCTCCGCTACTTCTCCGTTACTTGTTGCTGATACTTTGTTTACTTCTCTTAGTTTTGCTTCATCTACTAATAATTTTGCCGCAGCTTTATCGACAACTGCATTTTCTGCGTAAACACTATTTGCTCCATCTGGGGAAATGACACTGCCATCTTTGACTACATTGATCTTTACTTTCTTTTCTGCATAGTCATTACTTGATGCTGTTCCTAGGGAGTACGTTACTTCATAACTTCCCTCTGTTCCTGCTTTAATCGCATTCCAATCTGTTGTTGCAATTGTTACTTTTGGTTCTGTTGCTGTTCCGTTACTTGTTCCTTTTACTTTGTTGACTGTTCTTAACGCTGCATCTGTTAGCAGCGTTTTTGCTGTTGCTTGATCTACTGTTGCATCTTCTGCATACACTGCATTCTTACCGTCTGGGGAAATGATACTCCCATCTTTGACTACGTTAATTTTGACTTTCTTTTCTGCATAGCCATTGGTTACTGTTGTTCCTAGAGAGTACGTTACTTCATAACTCCCCTCAGTTCCTGCTTTAATCGCATTCCAATCTGTTGTTGCGATTGTTACTTTGGGTTCTGTTGCTTCTCCATCGGTTGTTCCAGTTGCTTTGTTAACTGTTCTTAACGCTGCATCTGTTAGCAGGGTTTTTGCTGTTGCTTGATCTACTGTTGCATCTTCTGCATACACTACATTCTTACCATCTGGGGAAATAACACTGCCATCTTTGACTACGTTAATCTTTACTTTCTTTTCTGCATAGTCATTACCTGATGCTGTTCCTAGAGTGTACGTTCCTTCATAACTTCCCTCTTTTCCTGCTTTAATCGCATTCCTATA
>JAVBKE010000181.1:0-5006 GCA_031554185.1 Caryophanales bacterium | reverse complement strand
GTTTCTGGTAAGTAAACGTTAATAATATTTTTTACACCCTCTTTAATTTCGACTAATGGTGCCAAAGTGGAAAAAGAAGGCACTACCCAGCACTCATCGAATTGATCTCGCTTGGCTGGTGCTGAACGAAGGTGTACAAATGTAGACGGGTCATAAAAGCTTAATGTTAACTGGCTCATTTTTGATCCTTAAATCTTAATCCATGCAGGGTATGCAGTGTTATAGGGATGATTGTCGTCAGCCGTTGGAACCACACGAGAGGCATCAAAATTTGTTGTTGATTCGTACCATAAGCCAGTATTAGTTGTGGATGTTTTCTGGGTGCTGTTGCTTCTACCAAATACTCCACTTGTGCCGCCTGCTGTAATGGCATAAAAGCCCCCTGTAATATTTCTTATCGCATCTAACTGCCCAGAAAATATAATCCGACCAGCATCAACTGCTGCCCCCATAGAAGCATTCCGGTCAAAATATCCACCAATAGAGGGGACACGAAATGTATTATCATCAACATCAATAAATATGTATTGCCCTTCATGCCAATTCTCAGGCCTCAATACTATTTCGGCATCCAAAGCTGCTGTCCAGAGACCTTTATAATTCCCATGTTTTGAGTAAGTTGCCCCATTGCCAAGTATCCATCCAGGTTTAGTAACAACTGACCAGCCATTTCTCTTTTTAGCCGCTTCAAGTGAACGGTACATTTTCCATTTTTCCACCCACACCATAAAACCAAAGCGATTGACATAGATTATGTCGCCAACCTTTATTGTTGGTACGGCGCTGTATTGAAAAATACTAAGCCTAGATAGTTCTTCTATTATTTCTGGGTGAGCACTAGGGTCGTCCTTATGAGCATCTAGTTCTGCTAACGCAGGAGACTGCCCATTATCAGCAACAATAGTCACTGAGCCATCCGGCAAGGTAGTAAATGTTATGTTGTAATTTATAATGGCTCTTTTATGAGGTGAGATAAAATCAATCACGCCATTGTCAGCACGTTTGATTTTTACAAAGACCTGATTACTTATCCCGTCATATACCCAGAGTTCATCAAATGAGTACTCTTCTGCTTGCGATGTCAGAGTAGCCCTAATGCGTGTCTGTTGATTCCCAACATTAACACCTGTTGCAGGTGCAATATCCTTTGGAACACCATTTGCTACTGCACGAACCTTTGTCAGCTCGATACGGAACCCGTTAGCATTTGGAACATTATTCAATGCTGCCGCATACCCTTCGGGTGTAATTGTTGATTTAAGTAATAATGTCATTTAATTTGACCCTGTCGTAATGGATTGCGCTTGCCCTACATGCCCATATGCAAATTTTTGTATACTTTCAATTTCTTCAATCTCCACCTTGCTACTACCAGTACTTATAGAGGCTACTTCTGTTAAATCACCAAAAGCGTAAGTCGTAAGTAAGTTGGTTCTTCTCAAAATATCTGCGACAAAAAGCTTTGCCTGTAATGTTGACCGAAGTGTTTTTGCAATATCGGATGGAAACACTGTTCCCGAATTACCTAATTCTATGCGTAGTCGGCTAGTCAAAAAGTAGTCGTTCCCGTCTAAGCCTTCATCACTAATTTCTTGTTCTGTTTTGAGTGCCTTCGGGTATTCAACATCTTTTTTTTGCCAGAGTTGGTGTATTTCAAAATCATTGCCCCACGTACATTTCAGGAATGTTTCTAGGAAATGAGTACCTTTTTTCTGGTTGCAGTGATGAAAGGCCATGAGTAGATAACGAGCATTATCTTCAGTCAGATTGATTGTGTTGAAATTGGCAATGCCATCTTGCTTTAAGGTTTTTAAGATCAAATCTTTTGAGCCTAAATGTGGCATACCATGCAAGCTCACATCTAATGCTCTATCTGCTAAATTTTTTTGCCATAGGCTAATCACTAGAGCTTTTAATTCAGCCTCTAACTGGTCGTATTCTGCCGATTGTTGGAGTGGGATAAGGTCCTTCATCAGTAACTCTTCAATGGTGTGTTATTGATTGAGAGACTTTCTACTGACACATAGCGAAACTCTTCTGGCTTAACCTTGCTGTCATCTTCATCAACCATCAGACTAAAATCACTGACGTTATCTTGTAACTCCACAATGCTTTCTTTGATTTTTTTTGCAGTTGCTTGCCAATTAATACGCACCCGCCCACGCCTTGCAAAAACAGAATTACGTCCATACATGAGTAAAATTAAATCCCTAATTTTTGCTTTGACAGACTCTTCATCGTGTAATGAAGACAAACGCAGATTGATAGTCATTGGGATTGTTTTTTCTGCGGTATCAACAAACTTAACTCGCAGTGAGTTATCAGCAATCCGGACAATTTCACGAATACGTGCCTGAATTTCTGTCACATCGGCACCGGACTTAATGAATGACACAAATAGATGATTAATATTTGCAACATTTGCGCCGCGTATATCCTCTTCTAACTCTTCATTCCAAACAGACAGAAAAACGAACGGGGATAAGTGACGTGTGATCAGGAATTGATACTCACTCAGAAAGACGGCATTCTCATCATGTAGAGAGGGAAAGTTAACCATTTCTCGCATTTCAGGGATTGAGAAAGGCAAACCACCGGAAAACACCATGCTTAGAGCAAATAATTCAGTTTGTCTGTCTACATCTGTGTTGTAGCTATATTCAAAAGAAAAAGGAGCTGCGCTCTCTAACGTTGCGGGGCCTTGTGTGTAGTGCAGGATAATTTCAAACTTCTCACCCACCATAGGAATATATCCGGCTACACCAGCAAGCCCAAATTCAACCCACAATCTCATGGTTTCATCAGCACCAATATGGTAAACAAGCTCATTAGGTTCAACATTATTAAAGCGCTCAACCTTCTTAAACTTCATTTGGTCAGAGCTTCGAACGACATCAACACTAATTAAATACTGATCTAAATCTAAAGGGGGAATTTCAATTTGATAAAAATTGCCTTGAATAGTGACTTCATGAGAAATTACTTTACTTTCTCTTTGCTCTACTGTGACGGCACCTAATTCACCAGGTAAAATAGTAAGTCCATCAGTGACAACCCAAGTCTTACCTTTATTATCCAATAGCCTACGTCCAGCACTAATTGTATTAGACACATCAGAGTTATTTTTGATATTTACTGACCACTTAGGGGCGCTCGCATAAGGCATGATTCCTTTAGCGGTAGCCTCAGCAAGCACCATTGAATCACGGGCCTTAGTCCAAGGTTCAACCTCACCAACACCAATCTGCCATGATAGTTCTGCCAGCATGTGACTAATCGCACCAATTTGTTGAGTGATGGTCACATCACCCGCTTGTACACGTGCGGCTAATGCAGGGTAGCTAGATAGCGACTGCATGGCTTTTGTGTAAAAATCATTTTTGGTTAAGACATCACTCATTGAACTTGCCCTTGAATTTTTATCAAGGATAAGTGCTAGTAGTGACTAAATTGGCGGGGGTTCCCTAGCCTATGGCTTGGCTGATTACATTGTTTCCGACTTGAATTAGTATCTGTTTTCCATCGATACCATCATTTTGGATATAAACGTTAATGGCTCCATCTTCAAAGCCGTTAAGAATAGGTATATCCCTTTTCATTTTCTCAATAAAGGCATCACCGTCAAACTCATTCATTGGCGTGTGTAGATATGATTTAACATCAACCCCATAGTTGGATCCAACATAACCATTCACGGGGGTTGCTAACCAATGCTTAACTTGGCCCAGAACAAAAGATGTATTAATTAGGTTTTGATTTTGCATGACGATTGCAAGGACTGTTGATATACTGACCATAGTAACTTGTTATATCAATTCGATTTAAAGCAGTTCCCGCCCTTTATGGAGAAATAAACATGGTTTATCTTAATAAAGTAGTTGTCGTTTGTAGTGATACAGAAATGAGTGATTTTGATGGTTTGTTAAAAATGCTTCGGACTATTGGTCCAGTAAGCGTGGCATCACCTAAAATGACTGATAAGCCAGTAAGTCACCATGCTTGGGAAGTCGGCACAAATAATCACCAAGCAATTAATACAGGGATAAACGAATTAGGTCTTCAAAATTCTATTTTTAGCATAATGATAGGGTTAGTTGCACCTCAAAATGACTGTTATGGTATTTGGCATAATCGAACGGGGAACTCAGAAGTAGAAACCGTCAATCCAATTGAGAAGCATTGGCTAACCTTTATGAGAGAACAAGCCGAATTAAACACTGAAGTAAAAAGCAAAATACCAAATTAATATAGAAAACACTCAAAACCAGTAAGGTTCTTGAGTGTTTTTAATTGAGAATTGGTTATTTAAAAGTTACTTACTTTTACAATAAAGAGCCAGTGCATTCTTTGTGACCTGGGGGGGTACGGCTTCTTTTATTTCTTTTGCCGTCCTTGGTGTCCGCTTTTCATCTGTCCGAGATACTGCTTTTTCCCATTTGAAAGTTTTATTTTTGCAATTTAGCTTGAGGATCCCTACAAATAAACCAATTTTCCCGTCTGATTGAATCTTGACTAAACCTTTAAAATTTTGACCATACCAGTTATCGCCATACCCCATTTCAAGGTCTTGTACATACAAAAAATCAGCATTAATTTCATAGTCTGTATCAGAATCAAGAGTTGTTATATTTTCACCCAACGTGTAAGCATGGGAAACAATCGCATAGCCTAAAAATATAGTTACAAATACAGACTGAAATAATTTCTTACTCATAAAAAATATCCCTTTTTCACTACCCCATCCCCGTCCCACCAGAGGCCATCCACGCAATGTACTCATGGTCAACACGTCTATTCAGAGGTTTGTGAGGTAACGATGTTGATGTTTGTGATAAATTATTAGAACGATAGCCTAACGGCTTTCTTGTGTCTATATTATTCGGGGCAGAAGCCGGAACAACTGGATTACTAATTTTCGGAATTGAAGGCTGCACAATTTTTGGAGTAGCTACGCTTGGCTGTGCAGGTATTTTACTAACTTTTGTAAAAGGAGTTAATTTGCTATT
>JAVBKE010000041.1:0-3679 GCA_031554185.1 Caryophanales bacterium | reverse complement strand
AGACCTACTGTCCTTTTGGATAAGGCCGATGTAGCTAAATTCTTTGTTGAAGCTGCGACCGAATATGCGGCTTGGGGTACTTTATTGTGCCAAAAGAAGCTTGAAGTTGCAGCCATCAAAGAAGAGGGCGACTGTATTAAGTTTTTATGGTCTCCTGCCTCAGAAGGTTTTAGGCTCATTCTGAACAAGGCTTTAACATCAAAATCTTATTTCATGGATGGGGATGTTAAAAAAACTATCTACAACGCTCAGGGAAACGCCTTTAAAGATGGGGATGTCAGTAGTCGCATTCTAAACTGTATCCCTGTTGGTGAGGGTTGTTGTGGCTATATTTGTTTGGATGTGGCTACCGCTACTGATAGCAAGATGTGTTTGTCTACCTCTGAATGGGGCGTTATTAAAGTTCTTGGGTACTTGCTGGTAGAAAAAGAAAGTGCTTTGATTCAAGAGTCCAGTCGTGTTGCTTCTCATGAGCCTTATGGCCGTGCTTCTTCTGAGGTTGAAACGGATATAACCAACTTTAGAAATGAGTATTTTAGGCAATGGGCGTTTAGTTATACTGGAAAGACTATTTAAGGTGAATTTGTATGTCTCTCTATAATCCTGTCTCTAGCGTTAGCAATACCGTACTTGGTATCGGTGGCGGTATCCTTGGTGGCCTTGCTGATGGTTTGGGACAGGCGATAGGGCAAGCCACGGGTAGTGAGTTTTTAGGCAATATTGCAGGAGCTGTTGCCAGTCAGGTGACTAATGAAGCATCAAGACGCGCAGCGGCAAAGCTGCAAGATTGGGCTTTTGATGCAGATGATAAGCTTGCAAGCCTTGGTGTATTTAAAAATGGACAAGTTAGTGATGGTGCCTTAAACATTGCTGGCGGGTTGTCATTTAGTGATATGTGGCAAAACTTTCAAGAAATTGATGGGGATAATCTGTCACGTAGGTCTTTTTGGATTATTGAAATTGATGATCGTTCCGGCCATGCTCCAGTCGCAAAAGATGGTACCAGAAATACCATGTTTAACCTGCTTACAACTAACCTATCGTTTAACCAGACCATTATCAATAGTGAGGCGGTACCTGTTGGATCCATTGAATTGGATAAACTTCAATCCTCTGCACGAACAGAAATGCAGTTAAGTGTGATGGATGATGAATACGGGACCATTAAAAGATGGATAAAACGTAAGGCTTTGTCTACAGCTCAAAGTGATGGAACCTTCTTAATGCCATTCTTTTACTTATTTGATGTACGTGTGGTTTTCGGTACCAACGTGGCCTTAAAAGAGTATTACAGTGAGACCTATACGATGCGCCTTGCGGATGCTCAACATGAATTGGATCGTAAAGACAGATCATCGCTTGAAGAGTTTCAGTTGAAATTTGTGCAATGGGATACTTGTATGCCTTCTCGGATACTGTGAGTTTTAATTGTTGCAGGAATCATTAGGAATACAAAGCAAGTTTTTCATATCACGATATTCATTCTTACGAATTTGATATATACATTCTCCAGCCATAATATCTGCAACAGTAGCATTGGAGATTTTATCTTTTCCCCATTGATAGTATGCAGAGTATTGTAGATCACATATTTTTAGCTGGTTTACTATAGATGACCTATACAGGGTGAGTGAGTTTTTATCTTTTTTTGGGATTTGAGCAGATAGCTTTTTAAATATTTTATCTGATTCAGCTTTGTATCTGTTTGCCTCATCTATATAACAAGATGGTCCTAAAGAGGCGCTAGCTCCTAATTGTTTGATACATTTTTGAAAGGCAATGCTGTCTTTCGCAATACCTAGGGAAGAGACGAATAAACCAGAAATAATAAAAACTATTTTAATGTGACGCATCATAAACACCTTTTTCCCAAATATCTGCCTCCCTTACACGTCTTAGCGGAGTAGATGCAGCTTTAAATGTTTTGATAAATTCAGGCATTTTGTCATACTTGCCCTTATTTAATTCTTTAGCTAGGTTATTAAGTGAACCACCTTCTCCGGCATTAAATGTTACTGAAAAGATCGCATCATATTCTTTTTGGAGCAAAGGGATTTTTACTTTCCGATGAATAGCATCAATCATTTTCTGTTGATCTTTTACGAAAAACTCTTTAGCTTTATCTAAAGTAATTATGTCACCAACTTTCAACTTATCTTCTACCCATACTCTATGACCACACCCAACAGTAGGAATACCCTTAGAGTCATTATAAACCTTTAAAATCATGCCATCCGTAACTTGATGACCTTGAAAATTTTTACCGTTTAACACACCGCTTTCCCATTCTGCAATAAATTTAATGACTTTATCGCTTGGTGCCCACGGTTTCCATATCCTAAGATATTGAGCAACAAACTCTGATCGTTCTTTTTGGTTGGTGACAAATTTAACAACATCAATAATCGACATATCTATGCTCCTTCAACATCGTGACCTAAATATATTTCATAGTTTTCTGCAGCTTCGGTATAGACCCTATCTGTATATCCATAACTGTCAGACTCTCCAAAAGTTTTATTTCCAGATTCGTCCTTAATGGTATACAAGGCATTTGCCATAACATTGCCGTTTGAGTCAGTGAGTTTTACTCTTTCATCAAAATCTGGATTAGTAGGCATGGACCCACTCGTTTGCACTAACTGGAATGAAGATTGAGACGCAATTAAAACTGCACCACACGCGGTTTTCATGCCTTCTACTGCAGGGTGGCTACCATGCACAGGCATACTTGAGATTCCCTCAATGATTGGGTAAACCTCATTATCGCATTTAGGGCATAAAACCATATGGCCCTTACACGCGACAGGAATACCCATAACAGGAAAGGAATCTATTCCTTCTAATACGGTACCCCCATGAGTGGTTGTATCACCTTTTCTGATTACACTTTTGAGTGCCATTGCTAATTACCCTTACCTTATTTTTATATTAACAATATACCATTAGAATTATACAAGGTAAATTAATAACAGTAACGTTTTTGTTAAGGGAAGGCACAGCTTTTTACTAATGAAGTTGGGCTAATCTATTGCTTTCTAGGATAAAAGGGCTTACCGATGTATTTCCCTAAATTTGTTACTAAACGGATTACTGCGACCTTTAGAGAGTTGCAGATTAAAGAAGCCATGAAACTATGTGAAATACCCGTAAATATGAATGAGTACGGTGTTTCTACTGCATTAAAAGCCATTGTTGAAGAAACCAGTCTGCCTATTGAAGAATGGACCGTACAAGAGCGTTATGCCGCGATTTGTGCTTATCAAACAGCCAAGGCCCAAGGTGACTGGGCTGTAAGTGATGAAGCCAATTATTCAGACTATCCAATGGAAGCGGATTACCCCAAGGAGTTTTACAAGTTTAAGAGTGAAGCTAATGGCGGTTTGACTTTAACCGTGCACCCATTAACAGGGGCATACGCCGAAGCCATAGAGAATTTGGTGACGGCTGGTGTGATCGATGAAGAAATTACACCCTTATCTTGGATTGTCGGTGCAATGGCGGCTCAAATACGTGGAGAAGAGCCTGATGTTGTAAGTAGCCAGTCTGATATTGAAGCACTTATAAAAGTGCGAGTAGAAGCGATTCAGGCATTACCAGAGAGCAGCTTTCACGAACTGCTTAATGATTATGTAGTTGGCAACCAAGCTATAAACCACATTTTTAATTTATGGTTTGA
>JAVBKE010000237.1:0-9443 GCA_031554185.1 Caryophanales bacterium | reverse complement strand
CACTTCCCTAGAAACTGTAGAAGTACTTTTACCAAGCGCTTTTCCAATCTCCCTAAAGGAAACCTGATTACTCAACATGGATTCACTTTCTTTACGATCTAAATCTGTTAAATGTTTATTTTTTGTCATATTCATACCTCTTGATTCTCCGACAAGGCACTGTACTATTTTCTTTTGCTTCTCTTCTTTTTGCAAGACTAAATGCAACATTTTGTTTTGTCACACTAAACGCAACCTCCACTCATCTTGTCCGTTGCATTTACTTTGTCTTCTCACGGTGTTTGAGCCGGATTGTTACTTTTTCTATCCGGGGTTGCGGTGTCATGTAGATACGGTTTATAATGTGGACAAATAGGAGGCGATTGGATGATTGATGCATATTTTCAAAAGATAGCTGAAACGTTGGCGCAAGCAAAAGTGGCAGAGGATAAAGTGATGCGTGAAGCGGCGAAGCGGATTGCCGTAGCAATTACAGATGGAGGCATTGTTCAGCTTTTTGGCTGTGGGCATTCTCATATGTTAGGACTTGAAGTGTTCTACCGTGCTGGCGGGCTTGTTCCAGTTAAACCAATTCTGCATGAACCACTGATGCTTCATAAAGGGGGACTAAAGTCTTCTGAGCTTGAGCGTCAAGCGGATTATGTTGAAGAATATATGGGTGAACAAGATATCCAAAAAAACGATATTGTCTTTGTACTGTCTACTTCAGGCAGAAATGGGGCACCAATTGATATGGCAATAATGGCTAAAGAGAAGGGAGCTTATGTAATTGGCGTAACTTCGGTCACTTATTCAATGAGCCAGCCTTCAAGGCATAAATCTGGTAAGCGATTAATGGATGTTGTCGATCTTGTGATTAATAATCATGTACCAGTTGGCGATGGAGTTCTCACATATGAGGGCGTTGCAGTTCCATTTGCACCAATTTCTTCAGTGACTGGGACAACAATTATGAATGCTATATTCGCTGAAGCAATCAAGGAACTTGCTGACCAAGGAATTGAGCCACCAGTTTTCTTGAGTGGTAATATTGATGGTGCTGATGCACATAACAAAGCATTAGTTGAGAAGTATGCAATGAGAATCCCGTTGTTATAATGACCTTACAATAGCTTTGTAACCCCTAGTAAAACTGGAGTAACCACTAAAATGATATGAACAGATAATTTGCTGTTTGTATTTGGTTTGGTGGTTTTTTGTTTGTGATCGGTGGCTATTTTTTATACTAAAAAATGTAAAGGTTTACTCATTTCTAATTTCTTTCAAAAATAGCAGGATATTTTCTTAGAAAAGGTATACGGAGTATCGTATGAAATTTGATTGAACTTACTGTTTTTTCAATATACAATATACAATAGAAGTAAGAGGGAGATGTGAGTAATGAAGAAGCGCTTTATGCAAGTTTTACTGTGTTCTATGTGCTTGTTTCTGGTAGCCGGGCTTATGGGTTGTTCAAATGAACACAAAGTGGAAAGTAAGGACAAAAAGTTCAGTATCACTGTGCCAGAAGCTTGGACTTTTAATGAGGAAGCGGTACAAGATTCTGCGCCTTTAGTTGTCAGTAAAAAGGTAGCAGAAGAGGGGTCCGCAGCTGTTTTTGTTACCGAAAAAGGTCCTTTCAGTGAGGGGAAGAGCTTTGATGACGTATCGAAAGAATTACAGAAATCGATTGTTGGGGAAGCTGAAGAGTCTGGTGCTAAGCTCGATACATTATCGGAAGATGAGATTGATGGGAAAAAAGCGAAAACATATGAGTCCCGGGATGATACGGGTAATTTCGTTATTTCATTGATTGAGGGCAACGAAAATTATTATATGGTTTTTGTTGGTGCTGAAAAGGATGAAGATTATGATCAGAAGGCTTTTCAGAAAATTGCCGAAAGTGTTCAAATTGACGAATAAAACAAATAAGATAATCATCTCCCTTCAAAGATAAGCAGCATTCACTTTGAAGGGATTTTTAAATTTACTTTAATGGTCATGCCGTAGGGTTTTTGGTGATTATTCGTGTTATAATTTCCATATTAATCAATTGAAATCACAAAGCAATGAGAAATTCCTGTTGCCGTGGTGCTGAAAACTAGAAGAGGCGAAAAGAATGGAAAATACGAAAAACCGTTGGGTAAGCTTATTTGTGCTGGCTTTTATGCCGTTCATGGGTACGCTTGACGCCAATATTGTCAATGTGGCTTTACCAACGATGGCAAAAGACTTGAATGCTCATATGGCAAATGTAGAATGGATTGTGACGATCTATTTGATCGCGATTTCCTCCACGATTATTATATTTGGTAGGCTTGGCGATATAAAAGGGAAAACGCGCATCTTTAAAATTGGCTTATTATTGTTTACAGTGGGTTCACTTCTGTGCGGAATTACAAACTCACTGCTGTTTTTGATTCTAGCAAGAACGCTGCAGGCGATTGGTGCAGCTTGTGCAATGGCAACGAACCAAGGCATTATTACGCACATCTTTCCAAAGCATGAGCGTGGACGTGCGTTAGGGGTATCCGCTATGGCTGTGGCACTAGGAACTATGACAGGTGCACCGCTTGGAGGTTTGATTCTTTCTGTTTCCAACTGGCATGTGATTTTCTTAATCAATATTCCAATTGGGATTGTAGCACTGGCATTAGCCATGCGGTTTTTACCAAAAGAGCAGGTTGTTAGTGATGAGCGATTAGATATTAAAGGCTCAGTACTCTATTTTGTCTCGATTGCATCGCTTCTGTTCACACTCAATGTCTCTCATTATGTATCAAATCAATTGTATATGTTAATTGGCTACGTCGTCTCGATTGCGCTAATCATTACCTTTGTGCTGGTAGAACGGAGAACAGTAAATCCATTGCTAGATTTTTCTATTTTTAAGAACGGCCTGTTCTCTCTCAGTATTTTCTGCTCATTTATCTCATTTGTAGCGATTAGCAGTCTTAATATTATTCAACCATTTTACTTACAGGATATTATGGGGCTTTCCGTTGGGGCAACTGGGTTGTTCATGATGATTTTCCCCATTGTCAGTTCAGCTGTAGCACCACTAAGTGGGTATATGTCTGATAAAATTGGTTCTGAGGTTCTCACTTTCGTAGGCCTTTTAATTGCAGCTGTCGGGTTATTTGGCTACAGTTCATTGTCGGAAACGACATCACTTGTGATCATTGGACTGTTTGTGGCGCTTGCGTCATTAGGAAATTCACTTTTTCAAACGCCGAATACATCGCTTGTTATGTCGACAGTTCCGTCTAATAAACTAGGGGTAGCCGGAAGTTTAAATGCATTGGTTAGAAATTTAGGGATGACGATTGGGATTCTTTTGTCGACAAGTATTCTATACAATCAGATGAGTGCGGAACTTGGCTACGACGTTTTGGGTTATGTCGAAGGTGAAGAAGTTGCATTCATGTACGGAATGCACTGGGCATACCTGGTTGCTGGTTCTATTTGTGTACTTGGTGCAGTGCTGACTGGTATCCGCCTTAGGAATAACCGAGCCCGGAAAGGCGCAACAACGAGTGGCTGAGGGGAATTAGTGAATTGTGAAACGAACATATGAAATAATCGCTTTGTCTAATAAACGGCCCTCTGGGCCGTTAGATTTCGTCTAACAGCCCAGAGGGCCGTTCTGATTTTTATTTAGTTCTCAATGTTTCTAACATCCGGGCATGTTTTTCTTCATCATTTCTTAATGTTTTAACTTTTGGATATTGCACCATGAGTTCTTCGTAGAAAGGGATTGCGGCGAGTTCACCCTTGATTAGAATGTTAAGTGTTTTGTTTAATCCGAACACAGAGTAAAATACGCTAACAAATTGTGATTTGAATTTCTTTGGTGCAATGGTTGTTTGTGTGATATTTTTCAAAATGGCTGCGTGTTTTCCTTCATCTGCAGCAAGGGATAAGAAAAGCTGCTTCGTTTTGTTATTTGGTGCCTTAGTTGCTAGTTTTTTGTAGACTAGTACAGCGTCTAGCTCCCCTTGTTGAGATTTAATCATTTTCTTCAAAAGTGTTTCTTCTATTTCGGGCATAGCTGGTTTTGTCATGATTATTCTCCTCGTGTTTGAACGATATATGTTTCAATTCTCCTATATGATTATAACAGAATATTACTTTGGAAGAAGAAAATAATGGACAATGATGAATCAGAATAAGTTGAAGCTAAAATATTGTATATGAAAATATAGCTTACGTTTCATTAGGATGATGGTGGCAATTGCAGTGAAAGATCAGTCATGAAGAAAAGCCTGGTTCAAAGGAACGAGGCGTGCTGGAATTTTGTGATTGAGCGTAATTCTGCTTCGCATCAGGAAGCCTCGTGACTTTTACTTGAATCTTGAACGTGGACTTGTTTTATCAATGAGCGGTAATAATCAAGTGTATCCTTCAAAGAAATTGCCATAGAATAAGTGGATCTCCAGCCGAGGGATAACAATGTTGTAGGTGCTGTGCAACTGATTTGTTCTGGTGCTGTATCCAAAGATTGTACCTCAAAATTAGTTGTAGTGAGATTTTGATAAATCTGAATCATTTCACCAAGCGTACAGGCACTCCCGCTAGAAATTTCATAGATTTCTCCAGTTTTTCCTCTGGCAAAAAGGATTTCGTATGCGTGTACTACATCTCTGACATCAATAAAATCACGCGTTGCCTCTAAATGACTGACTTGCAGGACTTTTTCAAGTTGATGTTTCTCCATCAACGCAATTTTATTTGCGAAGATAGCGCTGACACCAGTGGAATGGCCGGGGCCAATGATGTTGGATGGTTTGGCAACAAGGATATCTAGATTGAATAACTTTGCCCAGCTCATCACTAGCGTTTCTTGAAGGGTTTTACTCAAACCATAAGGGTGAAGCGGGGAGTTTGCTTTCTGTTGGAGTGAGGAGCCGACTACAATGATTCTGCATGACGGTTTTGTATGCCGAATCGCATCAATAAGGTAGAGTGTTGAAATCACGTTTGTTTCAATCGTTGTGATTGGGTCGATCCATGATTCGCCCACATGGCTCTTGGCAGCCAAGTGTAACAGGAGATCTGGTTGTACTTTCTCAACTAATTGATTGACTTCTTCCTTGATGTTTAGCTGACAGATTTCTGTTTGAATGTTTGCGCTTGTCAGCCGCTTTCCTCTTGTTACCGCAATGACTTCAAATCCCAATAAAGCGAAGTGCCTGCAAGCATGCTCTCCTGTAAAGCCATTCGCTCCAGTGATTAGCAACTTCGGTTGCCGCATCCGTATCCCCCATTATCGCATGAAGCGTTCACTAATTGAAAGTTGTTCATTCGAGTGTGAATGGTTTGTGTTTTAATTAGGTCAACCTCATTGCCTATTGTTTACATTTAATCTAGTAATTTTGACTCTGCTAACAGTTGCGCAATATCTGCATGACTCATTTGTTTTTCATCAGATCGGTACGCAAATTTCTGGATAAAGGGGCAGTTAGCATAACGAGAATTGGGCATTGGTTCTGATGTGTCTGGTAAGACAACAAAGTAGTTCTGGCCATAGAGAACAGTGTGAGCCATTTCCTTGTTGGATAAAAGAACTTCGAATAACTTCTCGCCGGGCCTCATGCCAGTTTCTGTTGTCTTTAATTCTTTGCCGTAGTGCTTGATCAATACTTTTGCTAGATCGGATATGTTGCAAGCAGGCATGTTCAATACAAAGATCTCGCCGCCATCGCCATCTGTCGCCGCTTTTAATAATAGTTTGATGGCATCAGCTTGAGTTAAAAAGAAACGGGTCATTTCGTTATCTGTGATTGTGACTTCTTGATCGTTTTTGATTTGATCAATAAATAAGTGCAAAACGCTCCCGTTTGTGCCTAATACATTTCCACTTCGAACACAGATGAACCGAGTGACTGATCCGTTTTCATTTGCGTGAATCATAATTTTTTCACCAACTGCCTTTGTGAATCCATAGAAGTTAGCGGGATCGACTGCTTTGTCTGTTGATACGTGGATGACTTTTTTAACATGCGCTGCGATGGCTGCATCTATCAAATTTTGTGTTCCGTTTACATTTGTTTTTAGTGCTTCAAGTGGGTGTTCCTCGCAGACTGGGACATGTTTCAATGCTGCAAGGTGAAACACATAGTCCACGCCTCGTAATGCTTGCAGTAAGGCCTCTTTATCGCGGATATCACCAATATGAAAAGTGAGGTGCTTATCAGCTATCTCTCTTCTCATGCTTACTTGTCTGTCCTCGTTCCGAGAAAAAACGATGACCTTCTTAGGTTGGTGTGTTAGTAATTGCAAAACAAGTTCCTTTCCCCATGAACCGGTTCCACCAGTTATCAAAATTGTTGCGTTGTTAAACACCATTGTTTCCCCCTTTTCATACAGTATCAACACTGATACCCGTGAAAATGTATTTCCACAGTGCATCGTTGCCTAGCCATTTCTCGTAGTTTGGAAGCTCAATTGCGCAAACATTTCTCACAGGCCAGTTTTTTTCAACTAATGTTGTGGTATTTGTATGGTTGATGAGCAGAATAGTGAAGTCTTTTTTTACCATTTCTGATAAAACAGATTCTAATTCAATTACTTCTTCTAAATCACCCTCAGTGCGAATAAACAGTAGTTTATTACTATGAGCCAGGTTGTCTAAGAACCGGCTGATTCTTCGATCAAATTTTGCCCTCACATGTGGGTACATGATGAGATTAGTAAAGGTGTTTTGGCTTGCCTTAAAGTCATGACTAGAGACAATTTGATAGGCAGTATCTGTCAAACATAGATACTGTTCTGAACTATCTACACCAGTTGAATAACCTGCTGGGACGAGGTTCGATTGATCCATGTAGCCTTCAAATCGGTTCTTGATAAGGCGCGTGACATTTGGAAGTGACTCGGAAGACATCCAATCTAACGGACCTGCAAAGGGTCTCAGATTGTTTTTTCGTAACTGGAGCCCCGCGAGGCAGAGATCACCTAAACTATAAATGGCGCTGTAGTTCCCTTTTAATTCTTTTATTTTCAATTTCACTCCTCCAATAATTGACTTGCTGTTCATGTTTTTAGTGAAAATAAGTTCCTGTTCTATTAGATGCGAGCAGAATAAAAAGGACAGGGCGTATAGACATAGTTTGGAAAAATGTATATGTGTGATCTGTCTTGATAACAAACGTGCTAATAAGGGAGGAAGGGCGTCTGCCAAAATGGCTTTGTGTAAAGGAAATAAGGGAGACATGTAGAATGAAATATCCCCCTTAAAGCTTAGCTTTGCAAATGAGTAATTGTTCTTTAGCTCTAGTGAAGTGACTGCATCTTTTGATAGGATTTAGGTCCATAGATGCCATCAGCCACAAGATGATTGGCTTTTTGCCAGGCCTTCAAAGCGGCTTCTGTTTTTGGACCAAAAACGCCATCTGCATTGACTTTTAATAGGGTTTGCAGCTGTGTGACTGCTTGCCCTCTACTTCCTTGTCGAAGTGTTGGTTGTGGTACTACGTGTGCTAGAAGATAATTGGTAGGATTTGTGTCTGTTCCAAAGCCGAAACTCGGTGATGCCTTTAAGCGGACTTCATAATGCAAATGTGAACCAGTTGCGTCGCCAGTACGCCCTTGTGTTCCTACTTGTGCACCATGCGCTATCTGCTGATTTACTTGCACGCTTATGCTATTTAAATGTGCATATACATGCAGTGCGCCGTCAGGGTCCTGCACTGCGACAACATGACCATACCTGCCAAAGCCGCTACCGCTGGCACCCATCTTGGCGTGGCGAACGATGCCTCCTGAAAATGCATAAATCGGTGAACGGTCTGCTTTGACTAGGTCAATACCGCGGTGGAATTCTTTAGCACCATTGAGTGGATTTGTCCGGGATCCGTATTCAGAGGTAACGACATAACCTGTGAATGGGTTTTCCATTCTTTCATCCTCCTTTCATGAATGATTGTCTATGAGAAAAACCAATTGCTTGGCTATGTAGTATATTCATCAATGCTGAATTTTTCCTCCTGTATTAGACTATTTTGCTGTGTACATTTATTAGTGGGTCACTGGTTCTGTGTAAGTGGAAAAGTGCCCAAATAAATAAAAACTCGCTTATTGGCGAGCCTTAATGGGTCGGTATTCGCATTGTTATTGATTATACTTACTGATGATCTTCCTACTTGTGATGTCATTTGTAATCGGAAATGGTAACTGGTAGTCATCTGGCAAGGCATCCTTTATAACCTGAAAAATCTGATGATCGATTAGTAAGTTGGTCGATTTTGCTTCTGAGCTGAATAAGGACTGATAGTGACCCGCTTTCATTGGGTTAAAGATATTCAAACTAGCTGGATTCGGTATTGTAAATGTATCATGCGCGTTTTGCATAATCCGTTGCCAAACTATAGCATCGACGAATTGATTCACCACTTGGGTCTGTGGGGTGAAGATGCTCTGATATTGCTGATCCTCCATTGGTGAGAGGATATGAGTTGTTGCTGGATTCGGAAGTAGGTAATTAGTTGGGATTGAATCAAGAATCGGTTGCCAGACTTCTGGATCGGCGATAATGGAAGGGGCTAAGGATACGTTGCTAAATAAAGATTGGAGCGGGTCAACGCCTACCTTTTGGATTGTTGTTGATAAGATGGAGTGAGGCAAAGTATAGCTTTTCGGTGCTTGTTGACTAATGGTGTTCCAAATTTCTTGATCTACCCACACAGGAACAGTAGGGGTAGCGCTCTCGAACAGCGATTGATATTGCTCTCCTTTAAATTTCTCTAACAACGTAAGCGTATCGATAGCGGGAAGTTTGTAGTCCTTTGGTACTGACTCACTCATTTTCTCCCACTCGGCACCTGAGACAAAGATGTCAGATGCCTGAGCGGGATGGAGGAATAGAAAATCGTATTCGTCTGCTCGGATTAGTGACGACGAAGAAGTTGTGTCAATGAGTGTATGCCATTCTCCTGTAGTATCCTTGTTCGATTTATGAAAACGTGAAAATGGCCACTGACTTAGCAACCAATTCTTCCAAGTAAGCAATAAAGCAAAAAGAAAACGCTTAGCGGCCGTCAGTATTGTTGCCAAAAGGATCAGCCCCTCTGCGTTTCGTAATCGCCGATTGGTAAAGTGCCAGCAGATGGTTTACGCCTTGGTCGATTGACCAATGAGATAGTCCCCATTTTTTTGCATTGGCTCCCAGCCTTGTTAAAAGTGATTCATCGGCTAGAAGCATATGGATTTTTGTTGCAAGGGCATTGACATTGCCAGCAGGTGTGATTAAGCCTGTTACACCGTCTTCAATCATTTCAGGTAGCCCGCCTGTATCACTAACTATCACTGCTTTTCCTGCAATTTGTGCTTCAATTACGGATAGCGGTTGATTTTCGAGGAGGCTAGGTAGCACAAAAATATCAGCCATTGCAATCAGTGCTGGCACATCATTGCTTTTTCCAAAAAATAAAATATCTTCATCTAAACCAAGTTGCTTACTTTGC
>JAVBKE010000183.1:0-35466 GCA_031554185.1 Caryophanales bacterium | reverse complement strand
ATCAATTAGCGGATCAAATTCAGCTGAAGCTATAAAAGCTGGTGGAATACCGTAACTCAGGTCTAAATCAAATAAATAAAAGTACTTTGGATCAGGGTGATCGTTCAAATAGGCATGGCTGAAATAATCCAAATCAGCTTTTGTCAATCCATCCCATGGGCCACCCAGTGTACGGATTCCCACTGAATCTCTTAGACCAAAGAGACCATAATACAACAATAGTGACTTAATATAGGATGTATCTTCTTCATGATCTCTCAAGTAGAGAAGGGTTGCAAGACTAAGATGAGCACCTCCTGAATCACCAGCAAGTGAAATGCTGTTTTTACTAATACCCAAATTTTCAGCATTGCCCCGCAAATACTTAATACAAGCCGCGCACTCTAGCAGAGCAACAGGATACTTGACATCTGGTGAAAGGTGATAGTCGATCCCTACTACTACAAAGCCGGATTTTCTACACAATGAACGCATTATTCTATCATGGGTATCGAGATTTCCCAAAATAAATCCGCCACCATGAATATAGAGCACGACCCCATGATCAGGTTTATCGTCCGGGTAGTAAAATCTGAGCGGAACATCGCCGTTTTCAGTGGCCATATTTGTATTGATTGTTTTGTAAACTTCTGGACCACCTTCATTCCAAAACTGACGTTCCTTCGTATAGTTAGTGCGCATTTCATTTAAAGTGATATCGGTAGCAAATGAATTATCAACAAGCTCATCCTGTTTTTTCAAAACTTCAGCCATTTGGTTCGAAATTTTTGATAGTACATCCATTTTGTTTGGCTCCACAACAAGTGCCTCCTTTATTTTCTTTCTATTATGATTATAAAAATAATCGTTTAAAACCTACTAGAAACTACATTAAGTTTTGAGTTGTTAACGAAATCTTCAACTTTGACATTCAAGGTTGTTTGTTATAATAGAGCAAAGAAGTCATTTTTCCACGCAAAGCGAGGTTTACCAGATTTCTATACTATAGTTTTTCGAAAGGAGAAAAATGAATTTTTTTGTCGTAGATAGTTCAGCAGAAGTTCGAAAAATAGTTAGAGATGTCATTATTGAGGATAACCTAGGAATCGTCACGGAAGAAGCGGAAGATGGATGTGAGGTTTACGCTGATCAACTCCCAAAAAAAAGAATCAAGATTCTAGTTATTGATCAAACATTTCCAAACAGAAGTGGTATAGATACAGTTCGAGAAATTGCTCCTTATTTTAATGGGAAAATTGTGATGCTTTCTGAAGGAAGCGAGGAAGAAATCACCCAGGCCTATTCACTTGGTGTTGAATATTGCATTCGTAAACCGATTATAAAAACAGAGCTTTCCTTCATTCTTCAAAAATTAATCAAGCAAATTACGCTAGAAAATATGCTTGAAGGTTTTAGTAATTCGCTAGATTTATTTCATTTTGAGAAAAAGAAAAAGCTGGTGACACCTAGCCCTTACACAAGAAACTCAATTGTTCAGATAGGGAAAACCGTGCTTATGGAACTTGGTATCATTGGCGAAAGTGGAAACAAGGATCTATTAGATATTCTTTATGTACTATATACATCAGAAAAAAACGGTAGATGTGGAACACCTTCTCTGAAAACAATATACGAGGATGTAATCCGCACACGTTTTTCTTCCCGGGAAGCCGAGTTAACGGATGAACTTTTGAAAAAAGAGATTAAATCCTGCGAGCAGAGGATCAGAAGAGTCCTTCACCAGGCATTGAATCATGTGGCATCTATGGGCCTGACCGACTACACAAATCCGAAGTTTGAAAATTTAGCAACCTGCTTTTTTGACTATGATCAAGTGAGAAAAAGAATGCTAGAGATTGAAGGAAAGCAAAATTCCAATCAGTCCTACCAACAAATTAATATCCGAAAGTTTGTGTTAGCAGTATACTTAACTGCTAAACAAAAAAGAAATGAAGCATTGAATCAAAAAACGTGGTAGGCTCGTGTCAAAAGGAAATAGTCGGAGAGATGAAATGTTTTATTCAAAGCATCATTTGTAAACACAAGGAAAGATCGCTATTTGTATTGTGTGACAATAAACAAGGTATGATGATAGATTTTGAGCAGTCTACGAAATAAGTTTGAGGATCGCCTCACTAAGCTAGAATCATGATCAAATGTAAAAGGGGAAGATACTTCCCCTTTTACATAATTAGAATCTAACCACCAAGCTTCACTCCATCACTAAGCACGGCATGATTCCCCAGTGGAAATGCGCCTTTATTAGACCCAAGCTCAAAATGAAGTTTAGCGATCCCTAAATCTACTAAATTTTCAATCTCTCCAGCAATATAAGCAGTCGTTTTTCCGTCAAGAAAATGAAATTGGACGGGTTGCCGGTTCATCGCTGAAGGTGCTTTTTGCACAGCCATTAAGCCATTTTGGAACCAATCTGGTAGCCCGGCATCAGTCGTATAAAACGCTTCAAGTGGTTTTGTTTTCCGGTGCGATAATTTATGAATCAAGTTCTCTTTAAACGAATTCTCATTTTCTGAGTAACCAAACGGAATGACGACAATTAATTCCTCATCAGCTTGCACATTGAAAATACTACTAGACTGGTTATAAGTGCCACCAACCCAGCAACTGCTAATGCCCCTGACTGTCGCTTCAAGCACAATCTGTTCACCGAAATAGCCGACTTTTTCTGCACGGTTGCTATCAGAAAGAGGTGCCTTCATTGCTAAAACCGTACGCACACCCTTGAAGAAACCATATGATTTCGACAGCTTTCCAAATGCATCTGAACCATCATTCAGTAGTTCCATACGCAGATTGGAAACGTGGTTCAATTCTGTCACACGCGTTTTGAGCCACGCCATATCCGCTTCATCAAGCACCTTGTTTAGAAACGTTCGCCGTGATCGCCGCTGACTAATCGCCTCGCTAATGTTCATTTCTCTACACCTCAATCATTTTTATACCAATTCTACCATAATTCTATCGAATTTTATCGACTTTTTTTTTCAATGGACTTATAGGCTTCTTCCCATTTTGTAAACCACCTTTTTCGCTTAACTTCGTGTCAACTTTATTCTACTAGATCTGCATGTTTAATGATTAGGTAGAATTTTTATGAGTAGAAAAAGCCGTTTTAATGCCAAAGAAAAGGCAGAAATAATCTAAGCGTACGAAAGAGGAAGTACGGATTCAGAGATTGAGCAAAAATGCTTGTGAACATTAACCCCGGTGTTCGCAAGCATTTTTGCGAGTCATACAAACGAAATTTTGCCTAGTGAGACATAGGTTACATCTCTAGCCGACTATCTCATAGGGATAAACGTACTGTAATGATAGAAGCGGATTTTTTCAAGATAGAGATATATTCCCAATCTCGTTCGATCGAAGGCACATATACATATAGTACAAGTTACAGCTAACGAAATATATATGAACTGAAATATACAGAAAGGAGGTCTTCATCCAAATGAATTTTTCAACAATCATCCCATTTGCAGTCTTTACTCTGACACTTCTCTTAATCTATTGGCGACCCCGTGGGCTACATGAAGCCATTCCTGCCTTATTAGGTGCAGTGATTGTCTTCCTAAGTGGCAGTGTATCCATTAGTGATATTGGGCAAATAACAACAAACGTATCGGAGGCGGCGATCACAATCATTGCAACAATGGTCATGGCACTCACAATGGAAAGTATCGGTTTCTTCAGATGGATTGCCTTAAAGCTGTTAAACATCGCTAAAGACTCCGGGATAAAACTCTTCTGGCTAACCAATCTATTATGCTTTTTGATGACGCTCTTTCTGAACAATGATGGTAGCATTCTGATTACGACCCCTGTATTAATCCTTATTTTAAAAAGAATCGCGTTAACCAATAAGCAGAAATTGCCTTATCTCATTAGTGGCGCTTTAATCGCCACAGCTTCAAGTGTGCCAATTGGCGTCAGTAATATCGTGAACTTAATCTCGTTAAAAGTGATTGGAATGAACTTGTTTCAATACACACAAATGATATTTGTGCCTGGTACGCTAGGGTTAGCAGTACTTCTAATTTTATTACGTTTTGTATTTCGAAAGGAAATTCCAAAAAGAATTGCTTATTTCCCGCAGAGCGTTGCATATTCTCAGCTTTCTCCCTTGCATCCAATTGATGATGAGTTTACTAAAAATACAAAATGGATGGGGTTTGTCCTAACCTTTGTGTTTACCACAAGAATGCTACTATTTGTAGCCTCCTATTTTGGTGTTTCAGTATCATTGGTTTCCGTCACCAGTGCTTTAATATTACTGAGCTGGCGCTGGTATTTCCTGAAAATCAATCCAAAGGACATCGTCAAAAAAGTACCGTGGCATATATTTGTTTTTGCTTTCTCGATGTACGTGATTGTCTATGGACTGCACCGAAGCGGTTTAACGGAATTATTCGTTAAATTAACTGAACCCATCGTGCAACACAGTATATTTCATGCAACGATTGTAATCGGTTTGTTAAATGCCCTCATGTCAAACATCTTTAATAATCATCCAGCGTTAATGATTGGCACTTTGGCGATTACGCAAATGGATGTGAGTGAGCTCACATTGAAAACGATCTACTTGGCCAATATAGTTGGCAGTGATATTGGTTCTCTGCTTCTCCCAACGGGGACACTCGCGACACTGATCTGGTTTCATCTCATTAAAAATAGCAACATCAAGCTAACATGGGGCAAATACCTCAGTGTCACATTCAAGGTTATTCCTGCAACTTTAATTGCCACACTACTCCTATTTTACCTATGGGTAGAGGTATTCTTTCATTAATGAGTTTGAAGCGCAGGGTGTTTCGCAAAAGTAGCAAAGGGCATGTAAGATAAACTGTCGGTGACCAAGAAATTCTGTCACAGTGTATCTTACATGCCCTTAAATTGTGTTTGGATAAAGTGCCCATTTTCCGTCGCAGTGCGTTATTTAAAGTATTCTTGATCATATGAGATGCGCTCTCGCGCATTGACCTGCTCCCGAGGAGGTTAAGGTGTGTTTGCAGTCTTTAGATGTGAGATCTTCCAATAGGCAGAATGTCCTTCTGCATTAACTAGTTCAACGAAATTGTCAGCAATATCTGAAAGGAGCCCTACTTTATTTGCATGATCTCCCATATCAAAAACAAGTAACTGCCCCACAAATTTTTTGATCTGTTCCTCGAATGTTCTAGAAAGTGGACGTGTTGATGGCATCACTGGCAGTAGCGCTGTACTTAATGTATAAGGCGTGAGATCTGTCGTGTAAGGGGTGAGCCATTTCAAATGCTGCATGGAAATGAAGGTCGTCTTAAAAACTGGGGAGTAAAAAACAAAGTAATCATTAAGTACATTTGTAATATACCCATGTAATGATTTATTTCCAGTGATAAAGATTTCAACAAATTGACCTTTTGCATTCAGCAGGATCTTTCGATAGGATATCACTTCATTTTCTGTTTGGAAGGGCATTGTTCCGTGCGGCTTTTCAGTCGCTTCTTCCGCAGCAAACTCGCCCTTTTTGTCTTTGATATTATGCATATGAATCAGTGGAATATAAAGATATCTGCTGCCATTGTAGATGACGAGGACATCTAGGCCAATATCAATGAGAATGCCAGAGAAAGTAGTGTTTCCAGATATCTCAACTTTTACTTCTTCTCCAATTAACTTTTTAAAGGCGTACAAATCAATCAATCCTTTATGAGTCGTTCATTCAGCTGACTAGCTTTCCAAACGGTCTTTTTTTAATCCGAGATACATTTTTTTTGCGTGTTCCATGAGAGCGAGGTATTGCGCTTCAAGTATTTGATTTTGTTCTTTACGATCATTTTTTTGTCCTTCGACTTTTTCAATTTTATTGTCAGTAGACTCAGGTGGTTGTTCTGATTGATTTTTAGGGAGAAATGTAGATGAATTTTTACAAGGTAAATTGGCTTCTTCATCTTTTGTTGTTGTTACTTTATTCGGGTTTGTTTGGTTTGTTGGGTTCTGCGTTTCTGGCAATAGGTTGAAGTCCTTGTTTAGTGTAGGTGATGATAATGAATTTGCGGTCTCACATGTAGGAAGCGTTTCTGGCGTTGTGTGGCCGGTTATTTTCTCTTTTTTTATTTGGTTGTACATTTCTGCGATTTGAGCGATATTACCTAAAAATTCTTTGATAAGTGGCTCTGTTGAACTGTTATTTTGCATGTACTTGTGATCAGAAGTTTGTGCCGGTTCGGCTGGTATGTTCGTTTGCTGTGTGTTTTCTTCCTTGATTACATGATCTGTTTTCTTGGAGCCTGAGTCTGCTTCCGTTTGTTTTTCTTTTGATTGTTTGATCTTTGAACCAGGAGAAGTGTCGCCTGATTCTTGATTCGCTGAAGCTTCAATAATACCCTCTGTAATATTGGCAATCATCGATTTTTGAATAAAATAATAATCTTCTTTATTAATTAATACAACATGATCCTCTGTCACTTTACTCAATAAACCAGAAAAGACTTGATTACTTAAACCATTGATTGTGACCAAACGATACTTAAAGCCAACAAGTATATCTTCAAAAAGTGCTTTATCCACGTGTGATGACTGATCAACGATTGGTTTTGCGTATCGAGCATTATTAACTACAGCATGAATTTTTCTGATATCAAAATAAAGGACATCGAGACCAATTCGGACGATAATATGGTCGTTTTTTACACCGATGAGTCGTCCTTCGATATAGGGACCATTATTTACGTACACACCAATCCTGTGTCCTACTAGATTTATCAGTATTTCATGGAATGCCTCTTCGTTCAATTGGTATGACCTCCTTTAGGTCAGATTGTCGCTTCTACAATTAAATAGGAGCGACAACTGGTACCATTACTTATTTTCTTTTTTCTCATTTTCATCTTTTTCTTCATCTTTTTTAGCTTCTTCGATCATAGCGCCATAACTAACACTTCGGATATGGAACATAGAAATTCTAATGATGTCTTCACCCACGATAAGAGTCAGAAAATCATCTGTAGTATCATCAAGGACACCTTCCACTGATTCCTTTCCGCCACGGTTAATTTTTACCCATTTGTACTTTAGCGCTGTCAGTGCAAGTTTGAAATTGGAAGCTTCGATGATATCAAGATCTTCTGGCATGATTACATTAAATTCGAGACTATTCTTGGTGTTCTGAGTAATACTTTTTATATGATACGTTTTATATAGAATCACGCCATCTTGTTTTGATAGGAGCGTAAAAAAATCCTCTCCAACTGCTAATAGTTTACCAACTCGGGACTCTGGGCCACCTCTGTCGATTTTAAGAACTTCGCCTACTAAGGATTGCAGCATTTCAACATTCATTGGGTTTTTGCCTCCTGGTTATATTTTCTATGTATGTATATGTAGACTAGTGTAGCAAAGCCAGTTATTAATGCCTATTTTCCTAATAAACAAACCTATAAAAATCCTGTGATAGCAAAAAACAATTGCTAAAGTGAGCGGGGGACACTGATATGTAGCGCATTAATGGTTGTCGATCTTATGAAAAATTCATGAAAAAATAGGCGGTAGCGAACATTCAAAGAAAGGATAGGATGGATGTCTATTTTCAGTAATGTAATATAAACGCCCCTATCTAAATTTAGATACAGGCATATGATGTAGTAAAAATAAATAGCGGAAAAGTGGTGAATATATTGACAAGTAAAGATAGTCGTAAAGAAGGTAATTGGAATGATGAGAAAGACTGTCATTGTGAGGAGAAGTCAGAGGATTGTAGAAAAAAGGATTGTGAAGAAAAGGATCAGCCAGATAAGAAACACGAGAAAAAGAAACACAAACCTCATAAAAAGCCTGCCCCTCCAATGAAACACAAACCAGATGATCATTGTGACCCGGAAGATAAAGATAAATGTGATAATAAGTGCGATTCGAAGAAGAAGGACAGCTGTGATGATCGGTCTGATTGTAAGAAGGAACATCAATCAGATGGTAAGCGTGATTCAAAGAAGAAAGAAGAATCAGAAGGTAAGCGTGATTCAAAGAAGAAAGACAAATCTGATAGTAAGGGCGACTCGAAGAAGTAAAACAAACTTAGTGATTGTAAAATGCACAAAAATTGCTGCCAGAAAGTGCACAATTATTGCTGCGCTTTTTCACCAGAATCCTAGGCATGGTAACAGACTTGAAATGGATATTGTTCTAAAACAAGATAAAGAAGAAGCGAAAGGGCATTATCAAATGTTTCTTGAGATCGTCTGAGTATTTATGAGCACTACTCCCGCGGGCGAATCAATACTGTAAAAAAAGCGCCTGTAGTTAAAGAAGCAAAAGAGAATCACGCGATCAGCTGAGCTAGTCAACATAAAGCCGACAATGACTAATATGTTAAAGTGGGGAAATTTGTGCCTTGATTTTTGTAGTTATCATTCCAATCATATTTGGCAATTTGCTTTTTTACAAAAATGGTAGACAAATCAGTTTCATACTATTTGGGATAGTATCATTTCACTTGAAATACCCATTGACACCTAAATAAACTCATGCTACTATTCAAATATATACAGTATACAGAATTCTGTATATATAAAAATTGGAGGTTGATGGTATGTTGAAATTTGTTGTAGGCGGGCAAATGGATAAGCAAGTGCTAGCAGACTTACTGAAAAAACATGGTGGTGATGTATCGGTTGAGGTGAAGAGTGATCTTGATGCGGTGGTTCAATTACAATCAAACGCGGCAGATTACTATTTTGGTGCTTGTGCAACTGGTGCTGGTGGCGCATTGGGGCTTGCCCTAGGAATATTAGGACCAACAGTATGTGCAACAGTGAGTATGCCTGGGAAAGTGCTTTCAGATGAAGAGATTGGTAAAGTCGTTTCGGAAGGGAAAAAAGCGTTTGGTTTTGTGAATTCAGATGCTGAAAAAGTGATACCCGTTTTATTGAAATATATTTTTGACAAGCAGTGATAAAGACATGCGGTTTTTTAGAGGAATCGCATCTGGCTTTATCACTTTTTTTATAATAAGCTATTTTCTTCACTACATTTTTGGGGAGGTTCACCATGGTATTTGAAATTACGATTTTAACTGTTTTGGTTATGGCTGCAGTCGGAGCATTATCAGCTTATCTAGCAAATCAAAATATTGCTGTTTTCAATGATGGTTTGAGACCAATGTACCCGCAGTACCTAAGCGGTGCCATTGATCGGAAAACGCTTTTCGCAACTAGTTTTGCCTTGTCATTCGGTCTCGTAGTTGGTTTTGGATTGCCGACATCAATCGCAGGAAAAATTATTCTTATTCATACAGTTTTACTAGGTTGCGATATCATTGGTACAGCATTTAAGGATGATAAAAAAGGTGGTATATCAGCTGCTGTAGTCGGGGCAGTTTTCAGTATCATTTTATTGTTTGGAATGCAGGGGATTGTGGATTTCATTTCAATCCTGCCGATTAACTTTCTAGATGATCTTTCTAATGTTGGTGCACTGATTATTATTTCATTCTGTGTTTTCCCTGCACTAGCCATCGCCTACCAGTCAAATGTTAAAAATGGTTTTATCGCATTAGCAGTGATTATGTTGGCAAAGCAATTAACGGTTGTGTACGGAACTTTTACAATTGGTGATGATCTAGAAGTTGTCATTGATTCAAACGGAATCGCGTTGTTAGTCGGGATTGTCGCTATGATTTTTGTTGCTGCTAGGGATAAGCGTAAAGGTGATTCTTCAGCTGCCTCGCTGTTCTCCGTTTTTGAAAAGAATATTGAGCGCATTCGGAAAAATATTCTCTTGTTATCGATTACTGGTGGATTTATCGCGCTAGCTACTTCATTAATGTTGATAGCAGAAGGTCCTGCTTCGTTAGCGCTTACAGCGGAAGGGCAGTATGATGCAGCTGCTATTGTCGCATTTGGGAGATGTTTAGGGTTCATTCCACTGGTGATGACCACGGCCATTATTTCAGGCGTTTATGCACCATCTGGAACGAAGGCAATTCATATTCCGGCGATTCTTTTAATTAATACCGGCATTATCGGTCTTGTAGGTTCATTTGTGATTGGTTGTTTGATTATGGCAGTTGAAATTGTTTTACTAGGTTTTATTGCTAGAGGAATGGACAAGTTCCCTGGCATGAAGGAGCTTGGTGATAATGCCAGAACAGCAATGTCTAAAGTACTCGATCTGGCTTTACTAGTTGGAGGAATGCTTGCGGCAAATGCCATTTCCCCAAGTTTGGGTTACATCTGGGTAATGGGGCTATATTTCTTAAACGGTATTAGTAAGAAGCCAATTTCCCCAATGGCGATTGGGCCACTTGGTGCAATTTCACTAGGGATTATTGTAAACATTCTGCATTTTGTCGGTCTATTCCCAACACCACCAGCACCATAAAATAAAATCGTAGAAGAAGGAGGAGCAAAGTGAAAACGTATCCGTTAAGTTCTCTGACGATAGAGGAAGCGGTTCAAAAACAATTTAAATTAGTGGATTGCATCACACAAGAATTTGATGGCAATGAAGTATTGTCACTTGGAGATTTAGGTGTAGTCAAAGGCCTAAACAAGCCAAGAACCGCGCTAAAAGTTGAACATGTTTTATCAAACTTCTTCGGCACAGAAGCGACAACGTTGGTGAGAGGCGCGGGAACTAGTGCCCTCAGATTCTGCTTATTAAGTGTTACAAAGCCCGGAAGTACGATTTTGGTTCATGATGCACCTATCTATCCGACAACGGAGATTAGCATCGACAGTCTTTCTTTACAAGTAGTTCGTTGCAATTTTAACCAGATTGAAACGATTCACAAAGCAATCAATGAGCTAAAGATTGGTGCTGTTCTAGTCCAAGCTACGCGGCAAAAGATTGATGACAGCTACAATATAAAGGAAGTGATTATAGCGATCACAAGCGTAAGTGACATACCGATCATTGTCGACGATAACTATGCAGTCATGAAAACGGAAGGGATTGGCACAGAATTTGGTGCTACATTATCTGCCTTTTCTGCCTTTAAACTGCTTGGTCCTGAAGGTGTTGGTGTGATCACTGGGAGCAAACAACACATTGAAAAAATTGAAAAGATGAACTACTCAGGTGGCAGTAAAGTACAAGGGTATGAAGCGATGGAAGTGCTTCGTGGCATGGTTTATGCACCGGTAATGTTAGCAATTTCAGCTGCTGAAAATGAAAAACTTGTTTCTTTGTTGCAAAGTGGCGTAATTCCCGCAGTCAAAAATGTTTTTCTAGCAAATGCACAGTCGAAAGTGCTTTTGGTTGAATTTAATTTAGAGATTGCTGAGGCTGTATTAGCTCATGCTGTATCACTTGGCGCAGCACCGCATCCTGTTGGCGCTGAATCCAAGTATGAAATAGCACCAATGTTTTACCGTGTATCTGGCACATTTATCAAAGCTGATCCGAGTTTGTCAAAGCGAATGATTCGGATTAATCCAAATCGTTCAGGTGCTGAGACAATTTTACGGATTTTAACAGAAGCAATTGCGCTTTCTGAAACATAAGTAAATCTTTTAAAGTCGTACGGATTTTCATGAAAACTTATTCAGACACACCCTGATTATCGGGTCTTATTTTTACGTAAGGTGCTGAATCTGCTATTGTTATGGATAGGTACTATTAGGACGTGAAATTTGAAGGGATTGGATAAGATGATTTTTTTTAACAAATTTGATGAGATGCTCTCAAAGAACGGTGTTGCAATTGTGTTGATGTCTCGGGAGTTGCTGAGCAAATCGGTCGATGAGCGAATTGATACAGTTGAAAATTATGCCAAAAAATTAAATGTTGGCCGTGGCACGATTCAGTATGCAATCAAGTTTATTGCTGATTATCATGCGGTTACATTTGAAGCGAGGGGGCATTTGGGCACCTATATTCGCACCATTAACTCGAAGAAGTTATTAGAACTAAGTGCGATTTCTTCGATTACCTGCTCCATGCCTTTACCCTACTCGCTAAGATATGAGGGGCTCGCTACTGGGCTATATACATCGTTTAATAAAAGCGAGATTCCGTTCAATATCGGTTACACGCGGGGAGCAAACAAGCGAATTGAGCAGCTGAAAAATGAAAAAGTTGACTTCATTGTTTTATCTAAATCAGCTGCAGAAATCGCTATTTGTGAAGTTGATCATTTTGAAATATTGCTTGAATTTGATGATTATTCGTATGTTGGAGAACGTGTGTTAATCTTCCGGGACAAAAATGAATCAGTGATCAGACCAGGTATGAGAGTTGCACTAGACTCAACGTCAACAGATCATGTCACGAATACTGAGGCTGTGTGCAAGGGAAACGATGTTACTTTCGTCGAGGGTTCATATGCACAGATTATGAAGATGTTACAAACTGAAGCCATTGATGTTGCCACATGGAATGGCGATGAACTATGGAACAAGTCGCAGGACTTTAATATTGTACCGACTAAATCAGACAACATCGATGATATGAAGGCCGTGATTTTAAGCCTAAAGGAGAGCAAGGATATTAATAATATTATTAAAAATTTCGTCAATAAGGACGCTGTTAAAGAGGTACAAAACATGATTCTAAGGGGCGAAATGATACCAAATTATTAATGGAGGGCCTATGATTCAAACTGTGCTTGGAGAAATAAAACGAGAAGAATTAGGCGTTACGTATATGCATGAGCATTTGCATGCAGATTTATCAGGTGTCCGTGCGGATAGTGATTCATTATTGACGAACACGGCTGAGATTATCGAAGAAGTATACCCAGCGGTTCAGACTGGTGTGCAGTCATTTGTAGATGTTTCTTGTATTGGTATGGGGCGTAATCCAGAGGAACTTGCGAAGATTAGTATAGAAACAAAATCAAATATCATCTGTTCAACGGGGTTCTATTTACCTAGTTACTATCCCGATTACGTTCATACCGAGTCTGCAGATCAGCTAGCGCAGCGGTTAATTAATGACATCACGATTGGAATTGGTGATACAGGCATTAAGTGCGGAATCATTGGTGAAATCGCAACAGCTAAAAACGAGTTTACTGAGGTTAATCGGAAAATATTTCTGGCGAGCGCCATTGCTCATAAGGTGACAGGTGTACCGATTACCACGCATTGTAGTGCTGCAACAATGGGTTATGAGCAGGCTGCGTTTTTGATCGAAAATGGTGTGTCTCCTCATAAGATTGTGATTGGCCATCAAGATCTCAGTAATGATACTAGTTTAATCATCAAGATTTTAGCATTAGGTGTGGCGGCCGGTTTTGATACAATTGGTAAACAAAATTATCTTTCAGATGAGCATCGTGCCAAGATGTTGGTAGAACTGATTGAAGCAGGTTTCATTGAACAGATTATTTTATCAGAAGATATTTCGAGACGATCTTATTACCGAGGTCAAGGTGGTCATGGGTATGCGTATTTAAACGATGAATTCCTACCACGACTTAAAAGCATGGGAATCACCGAAAAACAAATTGAACAAATGCTAATTGAGAACCCCGCTGGTATCCTTGATGTCGATCAGGTGCAGGATGATAGGTTAACATTACTTTTAAAAACGGGTGTGATCTCGCATAAAGCCTTTCATTTAACGGGTAAATACATGCAATTCCTAACTGGGCATGTTGATATAGCGCAATCGGGTGAGCATTTCACAATGTTTGTATCTCACCTCGCTATTTGTTTTGAACGAATGACAAAAAATGAACCGATCAGTGAGTGCCCAGAAGTATTAGAACAAGAACTCTCGAGTTCCAAGTATTACCCAATTGCACGTTGGTCGTTCTTGTCATTCTGCTCGGCAGAGTCAATTGCTTTCTCAGAGATTGAAGCGATGTATTTAACGTTGCATTTGGGTTTATTGCTGGAACAGTCAGGTAAATGAGAATAGTAAAGAGGAATGTGTATGTTTATTGATATGATGTTAAAACGCAACAAACCATTGATTGATGCTGCAACAATGCTTCATCAAAATGGTGATATTCCTGCGAATACCTATGTGTTGGATATTGATTCAATTAGAGCTAATGTAAAGATTATTCAGGAGACTGCAGAGCGCCATCATGTCAATCTCTACTATATGACGAAGCAATTGGGACGACATTATCAGATTGGGCGCTTAATCGAGGAGAGTGGAATTAATAAGGCAGTTGCTGTTGATATTGATGAAGCGGTTCGATTACACGAGGGTGGATGCGCTATTGGCAATATTGGTCATTTAGTGCAACCAAGCAAGTCGCAATGGGAAAAGGTCATGCAGCTGAATCCCGAAATTGTCACGCTTTTCTCGTTTGAGCGAGCGAAGCAACTTTCCGATGTTTGCCTCAGATTGGGTATCGTTCAGGAGGTTATTTTACGGGTGATTAGCAGTGGTGATGCAGTTTACCCTGGGCAGTTTGGCGGGTTTCGCCTAGATGGACTTGCTGTAGAGGTGAGCCGCGTTAAAACATTACAAGGTATTAGAATTGTTGGGGTGACTTCTTTTCCAGTCTTTCAAATTGATGAGCAAAAGCAAGATTATTTTTTTACCGAAAATATTAACACCCTACTGACTGCCAAGGTCATTCTGGAAGAGGACGGTATTGTAGTCACACATCTCAATGCGCCTGGTGCAACGAGTTGTCATACGATTCCGCTACTAGAAAAACACGGTGTAACCCATGGTGAACCTGGCCATGCACTGACAGGTACAACACCATTGCATGCGTATCATACAGATTTACCAGAAAAACCGGCGATTCTCTATGTTTCTGAGATTTCACATATGGATCAGGATAACGCCTATACAATTGCTGGTGGTTTCTACTCAAGGTCAAATATGACGAATGTTCTTTATGGCTCGTCCGCAGATCAGATTGTAAAGCAGAGAAGTAAAGTCAATCAAGTATCAAATGACAATATTGATTACTATGGGTCAATCAAGAGGCAGGCACAAATGGCAGTGGGCGACACGGCGGTTTATGCTTTCCGTGCGCAAATATTTGTCACAAGAGCTCATGTTGCCTATGTGGAAAATATCGAATCAGGTACGCCTAAACTTGTTTATTTTCAGCATCGTGGACATTGAAACCGCCCGGGTAAAACCTGCCGACATGTCGGTAAGTGATGTGCTGCCACTAGTTAGTGCGGAATGACGAACTGTTAAAGACCATGAAAATGTACTTAAACGCTTGTTGCGATAAAAATAGCAGATTGGGGGTGTAAGATGGGTAGAGTAATACTGTGGGTTTTAGATGGATTTGGCATTGGTGCAATGAAAGATTGCGAGCAAACAAGACCAGAAGACATTAATGCTAACACATTACAACATATACGTGATGATGGCAGATTAAAGATTCCAACGTTAAATCAGTTGGGGCTTGAAGCGATTATTCATGGAACTTGCAAACCGTTGGCCGCTTTTGGACGTGCGAATCTAGCACACTTTGGTGCAGATACTTTCATGGGACATCAAGAGTTAATGGGCAGCAGACCCAAAAAGCCAGCAGTACAATTAATGAAACAATTACATGAGCTTTTAAAAAATAAATTAGAAGCTAGAGGTTACGAGGTTACTTATCCAAAAGAGGGAACGCCGTTATTACTGGTCAATCAAGCAGTTGTCATTGGGGATAATCTCGAATCACAATACGGGAACATTATTAATGTGATTGGTGATCTAAACCAAATGCCCTTTGCTGAGGTGTGTGCAATCGGCAAGGTTGTCCGTGAAAATGTGGTAACAAGTCGTGTGATTATCTTTGGGAATCAGCAAACGAATATTGCAACGATATTGCAAGCTGTTCGTAATCGGCGGATTGATCAGTGGGGCGTGGATGCCCCTTTGTCAAAGGTGTATGGACCTGGGTATCATGTGCTACATCTAGGATATGGTGCAGAGGTTGAGCAGCAGTTTGCTTATATGGCGAATGAGGCAGGATTTCCTGTTTACCGAATTGGTAAAACGGCGGATGTGATTCAGGTCGGTGGTTTCTGCGATGCTGTCGTTGATACGAAGGAACTATGTGAAGTATTTGATCAGCAATTTCAAGCGAGCGAATCAAATGCAATTTTTCTAGTCAATGTGCAAGAAACGGATCTAGCAGGACACTCAGAAAAAACAGCATGGTATCGCGATGTTCTTGAAACAGTGGATCTATATTTTCAGCAGCTAATCCCTAAGCTAGCATCAGATGATCTACTGATTATTACTGCGGATCATGGTAACGATCCGGCAATAGGTCATTCCAATCATACGAGAGAACAGACACCAATCCTTGTTTATGGTGCTAAAGTGAAACCAGTATCACTCGGTGAACGCCAGACAATGGCTGATATTGCTGCTACAATGGCAGAATGGATTGGCATTGGGGCACCTGAATCGGGGACTAGTTTTTATGCAGATATTGTCGTTGATAGATGAGCGATTAGGTTTAGATTACATTCATTATGGCGTGCAGTGTGGATGAATGAACCAGGGACTTTGGTTTGCCCAAGTAAGAAATCTGGTTTATGGTTCTTGTGATTTTAAGTATTACATTTACTATAATCAGTTTGGAATTGAAGGATTAATTAGATAGATGCAAAAAAGCGGAACCCATCTTAGAATCGGTGGTTTCGCTTTTTGTTTGCGTACGTGTAGAATACTCTAACCATCAGCCCGATTCATTTTTGTATCAATTTGTAATAAAGGGTACCATTAGGTACTGTATTAGCGCAAACATTATATATGACAAAAGCTTATTTCAATGTATAATTGTACTAACGTTAATACGGTTAGAATTGTTTTAAAGATACCCGCATAGGTTAATAATAAGGAGGAGTAACGAAGATGACTATGGTGGCGGTGAAACAAGTGGAAAGAAAAGTAACAAAAATCGGTAATAGTTTAGGTGTGACACTTCCAGGTGAGGTATTAACCCATTTGGGTATTAGCCAGGGCGATGACATAAGGTTTAGTCTAGAAGATGGAAAAGTATCTATAAAAAAAAGACACGACATCAATTTGGATGGGCTTGAAGATATCGATCAGGAATTTTTAGAAGGTGTGAAGGTGCTTTTTGACAACTTTGATGACGCACTTCGCAATTTAGCAGATGGTTAAAAAAAGATAAGGACATTTCCAATGACGAAATACATTACGCATAAGCAGTCAATTTTTTTAAACCAATTTATGATCACAAAGTATACACCGGGAGAACCTGTTGGGGTAAAGGATAAGAATATGTTGGATAGTGCTATCATGAGACCACGACAATCAATTAATGGTGAAGATGCCTATCCAACAATAGCATTCAAAGCGGCAGCACTTTTTCAGAGTTTAGCGCAAAATCATCCTTTCTTTAATGCGAATAAGAGAACTGCTTTAGCCTGTTTACATCAATTTTTATATTTAAACAGTTTTTCTTTGGCGGTAGATCAAATCACAGTGGAAGATTTTACAGTTTTTGTAGTGATAGAAAAACCCGAACTTCAAGATATTGCCTCCTGGATTTCTGACCATATGAAGCCCCGTGAATAGTAGCCTATTGGTAGTAGGAACAAATCAAGAATGTCTATTAAGTATCATTTACTCTGATACTTGGAACAGCGTCTTGTTAGTAAAGAAACCGCACTGCTTTAAAAGCTTAGTGTGCGATTTCCAGTGGTTTTTTCTAAGTTTAAAGACTGCCTGCACCCTTATTCTATACTTGCTAAATCTGATAGCGTTGTAAAGTACTATTACAACGAACAATATCTTTGTAAAATTTATAGCCGATACAGTGTCTTAGATTAAGAAGCGTATGTCTATCATAACAATTCCAATAACTGACCATTCTTACATAACTAAATGCGATATTGCCTTTATTTTCATTGAAAAGGGGGCTATCACATGGGCTCCCTAATCATTAATTGATGCAATTCTAAACCAAGCAGTCGTATCTGCTTGTGGCGAAAGCTCAATCATCTTCTCGCCTTTGTTAAATGCATCAGGTCCAGCCATGAAAGGCTCAACACAAACATATTCCGTATCGCTCTCAGACCAGACAACCACATTAGCAAAATGATCGCTGAATGTGATAACTGTTTTTTGGTTTTCCAAGCCAAATACGGCTTTTTGCTCACTAAGGTTTATAAATACTTTCGCATCATCAATTTTCAGCTTCTCCAATGGGCATGCCAATTCCTTCATTTGTAGGTCAGGGAAGTCAAGGTAGGTCGTTGAAGGGATTTGATAGCTCATCTCGTGATGGTTTACGTTGAAATAAGGATGAAAACCTGCGTAAAAAGGCATCTTTTGATCCGAATGATTTTCATATTTCTGTGTAATGATGCATTCTCCATTTTCAAGGGTATAAGTGAAGTATAGCTTGAATCGAAATGGGTAAACAGCTCGTGTTTCCGCATCATCACTAAGGGAGAGTGTCACCATATTTTCGTCTATAGCTTCTACCTTCCAAGCTTTGTTTCGCGCAAAACCATGTTGCTTTAAGGCGTAAGCTTGATCGCCAACTGTGTATGTCTCATTTGTTAAGAATCCGCAAATAGGGAAGAGAACTGGATTGCCACCTCGAATATTCTTCGAAGAATCAGCAAATACCTCCTCATTTAGATACAACATCTCTCGACCATTTAAACGTAGTTCCAATAGGATACCACCACGCTCAGGGTAGAGTGTTGCTTTTGAATCTGTTTTTTGATCAATGATTTCGATTACTTCAAATCCTGCTTTTCTATTTCTTTCTACGGTCATGGTACATATTCTCCTTGCTATTCTCTTTTAGGGAATTAAAATAATTTTTCCACTACTTTTTCGACTCTCGAGTAATTTATGGGCTTCTGCACCATTTTGAAGTGGGTATATAGTAGGTGCTGCTATTTTTAGGCTTCCATCAATCACCCAGTCAAACAGCTGTTTAGAACGAACTTTTCTTTCTTCAAAGGAAGTCAGTACATTCCAGAGATCGCCACCAGTCAATGTTTTGGATGTATCCATTAACATTCGTGGATCAACAGGTGCTGGATCTCCGCCTGCCATGCCATAAAACACAACTGTACCACCAATCCTAGTTGCACCAAAGCTTTCTTCTAATGTTGCTCCAACAGAATCGAATACGACATCGACGCCTTGATGATTTGTGATCGTTTTCACTTTTTCTTGCCAAGCCTCACCATATAAGAAAACGTGGTCTGCGCCAACTGACGTACTAATCGCAGCTTTTTCGATTGAAGAAGTGAGCCCGATCACAGTACCACCTAATAATTTTGATATTTGCACAAGTAATTGTCCAACACCGCCAGCCGCGGCATGGATTAGCACAACATCACCTTTTGAAACGGAATAGCTATCTTTCGTCAAATAATGAGCAGTTAATCCTTGGAGAAGCAGTGAAGCGGCTGTTTCAAAAGAAATTTGTTCAGGGAGTGGGATCGCTTTAGCGACTGGAACTGCTACTAGTTCCGCATTGGCAAAAGGGACATCTGCAAAACCTATGCGATCACCTGGACTAATTCCTGTAACTCGTTTGCCAACTTGCAGGGCAACGCCTGCACCTTCATAACCTAAGATGTAAGGTGGTTCACCAACCAGATGATAGTTGCCTTTTCTTCTATATACATCTGCAAAATTTAAACCAACTGCTTTCACCTGCACCAGAATTTCATAATCTTGGATAGTCGGTTTCGCTATTTCAGCATAATGAAGGACCTCTGGTCCACCAAACTTTTCAAAAACGAGTGCTTTCATTTAAGTACCTCAATTTTCGCTAGGCTGTGTCTGGAAAAGCACTTAATACATCATTGTAAAATGGACATCTACAGGCACAACCTAATATTTTATTTGCTCCAATGGTATCATATTGTGACGCTTTCGAGAAGATTTTAGAAGAATTCTGGATTGATCAGCATTTAAAATTTCAATTTAATTCGCGTGTCTGTGTTTTTAACAATAAAAAACCCCTTAACTGTCTATAATTTCCATTTGATCGCATTAATACCTGATGTTACCATGGTAATATAAGTAATAAATAGATTAGAATAGGAGAAATCAAAAATGAGAATGAAAAAAATGATTAGCTTCACAGCAATGCTCACATTACTATCTTTGGCACCTACGATGACTACGATTACACTAGCGCAATCGCCTGAACAATTACCTGGGAAAACATCGGTTGCATTAGAAACTGTAGTGAATATTCCGGACGAAAAATTTGATTTATATTTGCATGCATATCTAGGTAAACCAATGTTTTTACCGATTACGGATACAGATTTAGCAAGCATAACGGGCACATTAAATTGCAATGAATTTGGTATAGCGGATATAACTGGAGCTGAATATTTAGTTAATATTACTGGATTTATGGCAGATGGTAATCGAATTACTGATTTAAGCCCGATTAGTAACCTAACAAAATTGGAATATGTCAGCGTTCCTTTTAACCACATCTCTGATATTACGCCGCTAGCTAATTTAGTAAATGTTACACGAGTTGATATAATGCACAACCATATTGAAGATATTAGTACACTAAACGGATTACCGGAGTTAACAGAGTTATATGCAAGCATGAACGAGATAGTTGATATTAGCCCTCTAGCCAATCTCGCAAATCTTGAAAGCCTCTCTCTAGACGGTCAAGAGATCACATTGCCAGCCATAACCGTTACAGATGAGGTAAACACAATTGAAGTTGTAAATCCAATAATCAATCTTGATGGTACGAAAATAACACCGGAACATATAAGCAATCAAGGCGCGTATAATGGTTCAACCATCACTTGGACAGGCATAACTAATGATGTTGCAGCGCTTAGCTTTACCTTTAGCAAGCCTGTTACTATTGGGGACGCTAAGGCAACTTTCAGTGGCACTGTAACACAGCCGCTCAATCAACCCCGTAATTAGTTGTAATGTAGTGGGTTTTTTCACATTTTTATAAACGCTTGATTAGAGCATGTAGTTGTTAGAGTGATAACTACATGCTCTATTTGCAATTTAGGAAAAAGATTTATATAAGCTTTATGAAGAATTTTCCGCCTAGCTTTGTCGAAAAAAATCTTGAATATTCTCGATATTTGCAATTTTTTCTCCGCGCTAATCGAAAAATTCTTGACATACCCTTAAATAAATCTTTTTCAGACACGCTCTAGTAGAAATCCAGATCGATTTTATCAAAATTGGTACTTGTTTCTGTTATAATAAGTATTCCCCATGATTGAGCATCGGTATTGAGAACTATTTTCATGAATAAAGGAGAATATATTATGAGTCGAAAGGTTTTATTTTATATAGCAATGACATTAGATGGTTATATTGCAGATGTTGATGGAAATTTAGATTGGTTGTTGAAATATGATGACCCTACCGGCCGGATTAAGGATTACTACGATGAATTTCTACAAAATGTTGACACGGTGATTATGGGCAAGAAGACTTATATGCATTTGATCACGGAGTTAGCACCAGATCAGTGGGCGTATGAAGGACTTCATACAATTGTTGCGACTAATGACAAAGAGACTAGGAAAGTACATCAGGATATTACATTTGTCAGTGGTGATCTGGTGGCGCACACGCGTGCTTTATTAGAGCAAGATGGGAAAGACATTTGGGTAGTTGGTGGTGCTCATGTGGCGGCAGACTACTTTAAAGCCAATCTTATTGATGCCTACTACATCCAGATTGTACCGATCCTACTTGGTGATGGCATCCGGCTCTTTGAACCAACGTTCGATTCGATTCCATTGGTATTTGAGGATGCAACACCAGTTGATGGAATTACCTTTTTGAAATATACACGTGCAGATATCAACTAATCAATAAAAGAATTATCTCAGACATATTGATATAATTTAATGACGTGCTATAATGGAGACACAAACTATTGAGTGCTACTGAATTATCAGGCAATATCAATACAAGTGCGACTGGATCTATCTGGTTGTGGTTGTTGATATTGCTTTTTTTGTTTTCAAGGAGGCTCGCTATGTGGATGATTGAGAAGGCTTTAAACAATAATATTGCTTTAGCGTTTGATGAAATTGGTGTGGAGTCTATTGTAGTCGGGACGGGAATTGGCTATAAAGGAAGAAAGGGTTCTATCATTGATCAAAGGAAAATAACAAAGGTATATAAAATTGAAAGTAACGATAAGATATCAAAGCTACTTGAGGAAATTCCCAGTGATTACATTGAAGTCAGTGAGGCGATTTTGCAAGAGGGAATCAAGATGATTGATAAAAAGATCAATCCATTTATCCTTTTGACACTTTCGGATCATATTAAATTTTCAATTGAAAGAACCAGGAAGGGGGTCCAAGTGAGCAACCTTCTTATCTGGGAAATCCCGCTTTTATACCCACTGGAGTTCAAAGCTGGCCTGATTGCAGTTGAAATGATCAATGAAAAGTTCGGTGTTGTGTTGCCCAAAGACGAGGCCTCGTTCCTCGCATTGCACTTTGTTAATGCGCAGTTTGAAAGTCCTAATATGAATGAGACGATTCAGATCACTGAAATTATTGGTACAGTTATCGAAATTATCAATTATAGCTTTCACATCGAACTCAATGAGTCTTCTTTGCCTGATTCTCGATTTATCACCCATCTACGGTATCTCGTTATGAAACAGAATAAAAAAGACCAGTCCCCACCGTTACTAAGAGATCCATTATTAAGTGTAATCAAGGAGAAGTATGCTGCTAGTTATCAAAGTGCCCATAAGATTAAGCAATTTTTATTTGAACGGTACCATTGGACAATTAATGAAGCAGAAGTTGTTTACTTGGCTATCCATATCGAAAAACTGATTATGGCACATAATGGTTTGAAATAATTTCATTAATGGCGTGTTACCGATTTGTGAAGGGCATCTAGCAGAGTGAGCATTCGCTTCTACTGAGAGGCATAGGTGTTACGAATACAATTGGGCATTACCTAAACTTTCTAACTAGATCTGTGTAAGACGAGCAGATCAGTTATCTAGTTTAGGTTTTTTTATTGAAATGAAGGGTGGTGGTGAGGTAGCATTTGAAATTATTTAAATAAATAGGGGAAGGTGAGTGACATGAATTATAAGAAAATAGCAAGTGAGGTAGTAATCGCTTGTGGTGGGGAAGAGAATATCTCAAGAAGTTGGCACTGTATTACGAGGCTTCGATTTATTGTTAAAGATGACAAGAAAGTAGACTTAGCAAGACTCAAGCAAATACCTGAAACCTTGGGAGCACAATATCAGAATGGACAGTACCAAGTGATTATTGGTAATCAGGTTGAGCGAGTTTATACTGAGTTAAGTTCAAAAGTGGAGCGTGATCAGGCACCACGGTACAAGAATAAGTTTGATGCAGCTATTTCTGCAATTCCAGATATTTTTCAACCAGTTTTGCCGGCAATTGTCGGAGCTGGTTTACTAAAAGGTTTGATTGCTTTATTGGTTTTGTTCAAGCTCATCACCCCAGATGGTGATGCGTATGCGGTTCTCAATTTAATGTCTGACGCGCCTTTTTATTTTTTACCTTTTCTCATTGCTTGGTCTTCTGCGCAAAGATTTAAAGTACAGGTATCTTATGCACTGACACTCGCTGGAACACTCTTGTATCCAACTATTGTAAATGGAATTGGTGGTGATCCACTAATATTTCTCGGAATGCCAGTGCCATTAGTCAGTTATAGTGGTTCTGTGATTCCAATCATTTTGGGCGTTTGGTTGCTTGGATATCTAGAACGCTTTCTTAACAAAGTAATTCCTTCATTATTTCGATTAATATTGACACCAGTACTTATTCTATTCATTTCGGTACCTATCTTATTAATTTTTATCGCACCCCTTGGAAATTACGCTGGCGTTTATTTACAAGTAGTTCTTACATGGCTGATGGCCAATACGGGATTTATAGGTGGGGCAGTCACTGCTGGTGCAATGTCGATCATTGTGATTACAGGGATGCACTTTGCACTCTTTCCAGGAACTTTTCAAAGTCTGAAGGTGAATGGATACGATGCTTTCTTTCTACCGTTTAGTTTAATATCCAATTTAGGGCAGGCTGGTGCGACTTTTGCAGTGGCGTTAAAAACGAAAAATAAGAAACTTAAGCAGTTGGCTTACACTTCGTCACTTACAGCGCTATTCGGGATAACTGAACCAGCGATGTATGGTGTTACTTTAAGATTAAGAAAACCATTTTATGCAGCGATGGGTGGAGCCGCACTAGGTGGTGCTTTTATCACAACTGTTGGGGTTAAGTGCTTTGGTTTTGCGACCCCAGGTATTGCTTCATTACCCTTGTATGTAGACAACAACGATCCGAAAAACTTTATATACGTGCTCATTGGCATTGCTATCAGTTTCTTTGGTGCATTTGTGCTTACTTTTATTTTTGGTTTTAAGGATGTAGGGGATGAAGTGGCCCATGACCTTAATGAGGAAAGCAGCCTATTGCCTGATAAACAAATCGTTGTGATTGCGCCAATTATCGGTAAGGTTATTCCGATTTCAGAAGTATCGGATGCCCTATTTGCCGATGAAATTGTCGGAAAAGGGATCGCAATTCTTCCGAAGAATGGTATAGTAAAAGCACCATTCGATGGGGAAGTTCTGATGATTGCTAAAACGAAGCACGCCATTGGTATTAGATCAATGGATGGGCTTGAAATGCTCATTCATGTTGGACTCGAGACCGTTAAGCTGAACGGAGAATTTTTTGAACCACAAGTAACAATTGGTCAGAAAATTAAACAAGGTGACGTGTTATTAAACTTTGATTTGATTGCAATTCAAAAAAAGGGGATGGATATTGTCACACCAATCGTCATCACGAACTCACAAATGTTTTTGGATATCATAATAACCGACCTAGATGAAGTAACCAGCACGAGTGATATTTTGATTACAGCTATTAGCTGAAAAATAAAAGGAGAATCAGAAATGAAAATTATGATCGAAAAAGACTATGAACAGATGAGTAAAACAGCTTTACAGTTGCTACTAGGGGTGATGTATCAGCAGAAACAAGTGCACGTAGCGATTACTGCTGGTTCAACACCAAAAAGAATGTATGAACTATTCGTGGAAGAGATTCGGCATAAGGTGCCTTTCGAAAATGTGACCTATTACAATTTTGATGAAATTCCATTTAAAGGTCAGACTGGCTATGGGGTGACTATGGCTAATTTAGCAAAAATGTTTTTTGAACCTGCAGGGATTGATGCCAGTGCTATTCATGTCCTTGACGACACGAACTATCAAGAACACGATGCTTATTTGCAATCAATTGGTGGATTAGATGCCATCTTATTGGGTATTGGTGCGGATGGTCACTTCTGCGGAAACCTTCCTGGGACAACTACTTTTTCTGATCAAACAGTGAAGGTAGGGATCGATTCTCGCCCCGATATGAGAGAGATTCTTCTCGGAGAAGTTGACGGGGATGAAAGTAGAATACCTGATCATTATGTTACTATGGGACCGAAAAGTGTTATGAATGTACGCAAAGTGATGATGTTTGCAGCCGGTAAAGCAAAGGCTGCGATTATTAAGGAAGCATTCTTTGGGAAGGTAACTGAAAATGTGCCTGCATCTGTCTTCCAACTCCACCCTGATTTCACATTAATTCTTGATGAAGAGGCCGCTTCTTGCATGAATGATTAATGCATCGAGAAGTGATCGTCATACAGGTGCTTCTCTTGATAAAATAAAACCAGAGCATGAAGTTGTCAAACTACAACTTCATGCTCTGATTTTTATGAAAAACACTTGAATAAAATAGGTACCAAAATGTTTTAATGGTGATGTGAAACGTACCCTACTTCCCTATATCTTAATTTTACCATAAATAAAACTTTTTTATAAGTCTTAAAATGAAGCTTTTTGCATCGTATAATGAATAAGTTCCGTTTAAGAGATCAGCACGGATTAACTTTTGATAGGGGGAAAACGTATTGATAGAAAATCGCAAAGATGAGGAGATTCGCATTGATCACGTTTTAGCAGTCATTGAAAGTAAGGCAGCACAATTGACAGACGCTTCAGATGAGATTAAGGAGAAAGTCGTTGATTTCAGGAAGCATTTCTGGGATGAAGTGAAGGTGAATGTAGAGACTTTTGATGACATGGTGGAAACGATCTATGAAATTCGGCAACAGTCAGAGGTTCTAGCAGAACGGGAGCGCGCACATCAGCAGCATAGTAAGCAACGTAAGGTGTTGGAGAAACTAAAGCATTCACCTTATTTTGCGCGGATTGATTTCGCGGAGGCTGGGATAAAGGAAGCGTCTAGCATTTATATTGGTGTTGCTTCTTTGCTGAATGAGGCGGAAGATGCTTACCTTGTCTATGACTGGCGTGCACCGATCTCAAGCATGTATTACGATCATACCCCAGGACCTGCCCAGTATGAGGCGCAGAAAGCAATCAATCAGGGCGAAGTAAATTGGAAAATGTACTATGATCATACGCCAGGACCTATCCAAACTGAAGCACGGGATTCAATGATTCATGGTGAAATGACTTTAAAGAGACAATTTATAATAAAAAATGGCACCTTGCAGGCGATGTTTGATACAGGTGTTGCCATTGGTGATGACCTTTTAAAAGAGGTTCTTGGCAGTGTTGCTGATAACAAAATGAAGAGCATTGTAGCAACGATTCAAAAGGAGCAAAACCAGATTATCCGTAACCACCGAGCGCGGATACTGATTGTGGAGGGGGTTGCTGGTAGTGGGAAAACTTCTGTTGCGATGCAGCGGATTGCGTTTCTGTTGTACCAAGGCAGAAAGCATTTGACGGCTGACAATATTATGCTTTTTTCTCCGAATGCCTTATTTAGCAGTTATATTTCTTCTGTGCTCCCAGATTTGGGAGAGGATAATGTAAAGCAGATGACGTTTCAGGAGTATGCCGAGAAGCGGCTTGGAAAACGTTTTGATTTAGAATCTCCTTTTGAACAGATGGAGTATGTATTGACGGCGCAGCAATCAGAAATGTATACGGCACGTTTTTCAGGTATCCGTTATAAGGCCCGCAATGAGTTCAAAGAGTTGATTGCCGCCTATATGAAACATCTTTCAAAGCAAGATTTGATATTTAAAAGTATTCGTTTTCGCGGTGAGTTGTTGGTGAGTGCTGAACAAATTGCGCGCTATTTTTATCAGTTGCCAAAGGATAAATCAATTCCTGAGCGGATGCAGGAGACGATGGAGTGGCTACTGGCTGGGATTTCAGTTCGAGAAAGACATGAGCTGGATAGTGATTGGGTGATAGAAGAAGCGGAACTGCTGGATAATGATTCTTATACAGATGTTTATAACGAGCTGCAAAGCGAAAATCGTTTTTCAGAAAATACCTTTGATGATTTCAAGCGGGAACAAAGAAAGATTGCGCAGAGAATTGTCAAAAAAGCATTCAAACCAATTCGCGTTGCGATTAAGCGGCTTCGCTTTATCCATACAACAGCCATTTATCTGCAACTGTTTAAGAAGGAAACTGCATTTATTGACACTGTGCATCCAGTGTACCCAATTGAATGGGATTTGATCTGTGATGATACGGTCAGACAAATTCGCAGAGGTGTGTTGACGCATGAAGACACTGCACCGTATCTCTATTTAGAAGATCAATTGGAAGGCCAGCGAATCAATTCAGCGATTCACCATGTTTTGATTGATGAGGCACAGGACTACTCACCATTTCAATTCTATGTGCTGAAACAATTGTTTCCATCAGCAAGAATGACGATACTTGGAGACTTGAACCAAGCGATTTATGCACATTCTGTCGGGGCGCCTTCGCTACTGACAAATGATTTGTTTCAGGGAGATCATGTGGAGAAACTAAAGCTTGCGAAAAGCTATCGTTCAACAAGAGAAATCGTTGATTTCACAAGATATCTAGTTGACAACGGGGAATTAATCGAAGCGTTTAATAGGAGCGAATCAAAGCCGAGTTTAACAATTGTGGAAAGCGATGAGGCACTTTATGCGGAAGTTTCTGCGAAAATTAAGCAGTTGACTGCGAAGAACTATGAAACCGTTGCAGTCATTTGTAAGTCAGCGCAGGCTTGTAAAGCGGCATATGAGCAGATTAGCGAAGTAATGCCGGTTCAGTTGATGGTCGATGAATCGAAAAATTATCGTAAAGGCATTATTGTCATCCCTGCCTATTTAGCAAAAGGGATTGAATTCGATGCGGTGATTATTTATGATGCCTCTCACAAAACATATGCTGAATCGTTTGAGCGGAATCTTTTTTATACAGCGTGTACTCGGGCTATGCATGAATTGCATTTGTTTTCTGTGGGTGAGAAGACGCGATTTATGGATGCGATACCGGGTGAGATTTATACGGTGAATTGATGCTGAGGTAGAAAATGATCTATTGAAGAATTGAATGCGAAATTAGGAGAAATTTTTGGGGATTATGATTAATGAAAAAATACGGTTCAGGCTACTATAGTCACTCTGTTTTTTATTGTTCTTGATCAGTGAGATGAGGGTATTTGCAATTGCCCCCGTAGGTCGTATCCTAAGATTTTAAAAATAGTTAGAAAATGCGTATCCGGTTAATCTCGGGTACGCATTCATTTTGATCTACTTTTCAGCATCCAGAATAAAAAGAGAAGCATCTTGTTTCATAAACATTTTTTTACCATGATAAAAGGTTTTAGATGCTGCTTTTGTAAATCCAATTTTCTTTACTGTACTAATCAGTTCCTCCTGATGAAATCCATTATGTACATCATCAGAAACGACCTGGTCATTTTTATCAAAGTCGATAATCAGAAGATGCCCACCTTTGTTTAGCACACTAAGTAAACGCGATAGGATCAAGTCGATTTCTTTAATATGAAGAAGCGTCTGTGCCACAATAATATAGTCAGCGTGTAAATCAGCTGGACATGCTGTCACTAAATCAATGCAAATTGCATCTGCGGTTGTACAAGCAGATTTTTCGATTTTCGCTTTGACTTGCTCCACCATATTTGCAGATGCATCGATAAAAAGAATCGAATGAAAATCGTCAAGCAAGTTCATACCCACAAGTCCTGTTCCACAACCATAGTCAATCACGGTCTTTAATTTACCATTGATAAGATACGGGCGAATGGTATCAGAAATGATTTTTGCTACTTTAATTCTCTCCGCACCATCATACTGGCTTGCGATAGAATCAAATTTCTCTATGTTTCCCACAGTTCACACTCCTGTTTTTTAAATACTCGCTTCGGCCAGTATCACAATTAATGCTTATTAATAACTAACCAGTATCTATTAGCAATGCAAAAGACTGATCCCAAAATCAGAATCAGTCTTAAATATCTGCCGCAAAGTCACTTATTAAACAGTTTGTTTTACTTTACTGACTTTCACTTCAAGTACACGCGTCATAAAAGGCATCTCAGCTTTCATTTGATCGTACACTTCACCTTCAGTCACAAATTTAGCAGTTCCTTCAATTAGAAATCCTGCTCCTGGGCCATAATGCCCTTGAACTTCTTTCGTGCCAAGTGTTAATTTCACTTGCTCATTTTTTTCAATGTTGGCTTGTGTTTTGACCATACCAGCTGCCGGGATTAAAAGTGTTGTGTTATTAGGTACGCGCACGTAGCTATTCCATGTATTAGAAACGTGACCAACGCCGTCAGCCCATGTACAAACAGAGACTGCCCCTTCGTGTTTGAGTACTTCTTTAAATTTTTCGTTAAACATTTCAATTCTCCTAAAAGTGTATTGTGTTTTTATTAAATCTATTAAAGATAAATAATATCTACGTTTAGAGATTACTATTGTTTCAAATGTTTGTCAACAACAATTTTGCCTTGTGCTATTTGACGAATCCATTGCAAGTATTTAAGATATGAGATATAGAGAATATCTTTGATTGGGGGTTGATTGACTTGCAAATGAGTACTGGAGTTGAATCTGCACTGCATACTTTATTTTATATGGCAGAGTTACCTGTAGGACAAGTAGTCGGTGTGAAGAAATTAGCGGAACTGCATGGTGCTTCTTCGACTTATCTCTCGAAAATCTTTACCAAATTGCGAAAAAGTGGAATTGTTCGCTCTGTACCTGGTGTAAATGGGGGCTATGAGTTGGCACGCTCTACTGAAGATATCAGTTTCTGGGATGTAGTTGAGGCAGTCGAAGGACCTTCTTATATGTTCCAATGCGCCGAGATTCGCCAGAAGAACATGCTCTTTGACAAGGCGCATGCGAAAGAAAATGCCAAATGCCCATGTCTGATAAAAGTAGTGATGGTGGATGCTGAGGAACTCATGCGTGATTATTTAAAAAAGAAATCATTGAAATGGTTGCAAACTGAAGTGAATAAAGGATTCTCGGCAGATGATAAAAAAGCTATAATCGATTGGTCAAAAATCGTTAGTGGCAAATGAATGCGGAAGAAATTGCAAAATGGCCAGGATTTTCTTGAAAAAGAATAGCCCGACCATTTTTATTCTTGCTGAATCTTGTTCGGGGATTAAATGCTTAACGACCCGCGGAATCCTCTAGCAGCGTAGTAAGAATCAGCCCCATTATGATAAGTGAAAACATGGCCATAACGACGATCACAAAAGATAGCGCCACCGTGTTTTCTAATTTCATCAGGTGTAATAACCCAACTTGAAGTTTTCAAATCAAAATGCCCAAGTGACTGTAAAGTTTTATACTGTTCTTCCGTTAAAAGTTCAATGCCCATGGCTGTTGCAGCATCAATGACATTATTCTCTGGTTTATGTTTCTTTCGTGATTCTAATGCTTCCTGATCATAGCAATAACTTCTGCGACCAATGGGACTCTCTACTGAACAATCATAAAAGATATACTGATTTGTGTTTTGATCATAGTCAACAACGTCCGGTTCACCACCGGTTTTCTCCATCTCGTTTAGTGACCATAACTTATCGCCGCTAGCTTCTAACTTAGCTTGTAGTGTAGCCCACTCAAGTCCTTCATGTCGGTTCATATTTTTTTCAAACCGTGCTTTTAATACCTCGAGTAGGTCATTGCTTTCCTCAGTGGACAAGCTTTTATTTTGATTTACCATCATTATTCTCCGTTCAACATTAGAATTTACTACATAGCGATTGTAACAGTCAATTTTTCACGAATCAAGGTCATTTTATGAAGATCGTTCCGCTTTAAAAAAACTAGAGTGTGTCTGAAAAAAGATTTATGAAAGCTTTTTGACAAGAAACTTTTGAATAGCACGAAGAAAAAAACGCGAATATCGGGAATATTAAGACTTTTTCCGGGCAAAGTTAGTCGGAAAATTCTTCGAAAAGCTTTCATAAATCTTTTTCAGACACACTCTAGTATATTTTTTCAATGAGAAGCGAAAAATTCAGGTACGGGAATGAGATTGACAGGTTTAAGTTATACATGTGCTGAAATTTGCTCGAACTTCACATTTCTCTGATGAATCAGTTAGAAATTAGTCGCTTCGTTGTGATATCCCAGGATAAGGGTTTAATTTCTATGATATACTAGAAAGAGTTAGACAAAGTATGATCAGGGTAATACAACAAATTTGTACCTTAGCCGTTCTTTTTTTCGCAAATTTGAGTAGTAGAAATCTACTTCCTAGGTGTGTTTTTGCCTAAGTGGCGCATGAAGAAGAAAATTTGAAAGAATTTCCTAACATCTTACACACTTTTTTGTTTTTGACAGTTACAAATTGTGCAAATGTTACGAAATTCTTGTCGAAGTGCTTTTCCAGACATACCTTAATGAAGTTGATTTTTTTGAAGAGAGGTGGTTTTGTATGATTAGATTCGAAAATATCAAAAAAGCATATCAAAAGAAGACCGTCATTTCCGATCTTTCATTTGAAATTGAAAAAGGAGAATTGGTCGTTCTGATTGGTCCTAGTGGTTGTGGTAAGACAACACTATTGAAGATGATCAATCGTTTAAATAAACCAACTGCCGGTGAGATCTATATTGATGGCAAAAGTATTTCCTCCACTGACGAAGTCGAACTGAGGCGTAACATTGGTTATATCATTCAACAGACCGGTCTATTCCCGCATATGACAATCCGTGAAAACATTGAAATAATCCCACGTCTACAAAAGAAGAATAAGCAAGATATTGAAGCCAAAAGCATTGAATTGATGGCGATGGTTGGCCTTGATGCCAATGAGTTTTTGGATCGATATCCAACGCAACTTTCCGGGGGACAACAACAACGAGTTGGTGTAGCAAGAGCATTTGCCTGCGATCCTGATGTTATTTTAATGGATGAGCCCTTTTCAGCCCTTGATCCAATCACAAGAAGTCTTTTGCAAGACGAATTGATAGAATTACAGGAGCAAGTGAAGAAAACGATTGTCTTTGTTACGCATGATATGGACGAAGCGATTAAGATTGCTGATAGAATCTGTATCTTGAATGGTGGCGAAATCGTCCAATTTGATGAACCAGAAGAAATTATGAAAAATCCTGCGAATGAATTTGTTGCTGAGTTTGTTGGTAAAAATAGAATTTGGTCTGCACCTGAATTTATTAGGGCAAAGGATATTATGATTGAAAGCCCAATTTGTGCATCACCAGACACTACTGTGTTACGTGGTATCGAAAAGATGAGAAGAAACAAAGTAGACCGTTTGCTGATTACAAACAAACAACATCAACTACTTGGCATCATTAGTGCCAAAGCGATTCAATCTCAACTAGATAAGAAGATTCCACTTTCAGAGATCATGTGGAAAGAGTTTGAGAAAGTTGGTCCAGAAGATAGTATCATTGAAATTTTACAAATTGTTGATGATCAGAACCTTTCTGCTGTTCCTGTAGTCGATGAAAACAACTCTTTATTGGGCCTACTCACCAAAGGTAGCCTACTGACTACGCTGAGCCAGCAATATTTGCTAGGCGACCCGACGGAGGTGGACTAAATGGGCTTTATTGATTATATGATGCAAAACGGCGATGAAATCCTGACAAGAACAGTTGAACATTTACAGTTAACGATTTTTGCCGTTGTGATGGCAATTTTAATTGGTGTGCCACTAGGCATCTTGATCTGTTATGTAAAAGGTCTAAAAAAACCAGTGCTAGCTGTTGCAAATATTATGCAGTCTATTCCGAGCCTTGCGCTTCTTGGGTTCCTAATTCCATTTCTGGGGATTGGGGCAAAGCCAGCTATTTTTATGGTGGTAGTCTATTCGCTTTTACCAATTATTAAGAATACTGCGACTGGAATTGATGGGATTAGTGCTGAAACGGTTGAAGCGGCTAAAGGAATTGGCATGACGAATCTTCAGGTGCTTACGAAGGTTAGGCTGCCACTAGCTCTCCCAGTAATTATGGCGGGCGTGCGGATTTCTGCAGTTACTTCGGTAGGGCTTGTGACCATTGCTGCATTAATCGGTGCAGGAGGACTAGGTTACCTTGTTTATTCAGGTATCCGAACTGTCAATAATGCTCAAATACTTGCCGGTGCGATTCCAGCTTGCTTAATGGCACTGGGAATTGACTTCTTCGTATCACAAATTGAAAAAGCTGTGACACCACTGAGTTTTACTGACAAAGTGAAAACAGCAGATTTGCGGACAATTAAGCGTCACCAATTGCGTAAGAAAATCACTTTAGTCGTTACAGCTGTCACATTAGCTGCGTTCTTCTTATACACGATTTTACCAATTCGTACAGATGACAAAGTGCTTGTTGTTGGGGCCAAAGATTATACTGAGCAAGTGATTCTGGGCAATATTTATAAAGAATTGATTGAAGCGGAGACGGATATTACTGTCGATTTAAAAACAGATCTCGGTTCTCAAGTTGTTTTTACCGCCATCAATAATGACGATGTTGATATGTACGTGGATTACACGGGGACAGTTTATGGCAGTATCTTAGGTCATTCTGAGATGAAAACGCCAGATGAAGTGTACGATATCTGTGTAAAAGAGCTCAAGGATCAGTATAACTTAGTTATGCTTGAACCACTTGGCTTTAATAATACCTATACCCTTGCTGTGCAGAAAGAATTGGCTGATCAATATGGTTTGAAAACCTATTCAGATCTTGCCAAGATTTCGGATGAATTGACACTGGGTGCCACTTATGAAATTTTGAACAGAAGTGATGGGATTCCAAATCTCCTACCTACGTATGATATGCAGTTTAAAGAGACCGTCGCGATTGATGGATCACAACGGTATACCGCCGTCCAAAATAACGAGGTACAAGTCATTGATGCATTCTCAACAGATGGATTACTGTTGGAATATGATCTAACCATATTAGAGGATGATAAAAATTTCTTCCCGCCCTATTACGCTGCACCAGTCGTTAGACCAGAAACATTGGAGGAATTTCCAGAGCTAGAGCCAGTTCTTGAGGAAATGACCGGTGTGTTGGACGATGAGAAAATGCGGGAGATGAACTACCAGGTTGACGTCATGAAGAAAAATCCAAATGATGTTGCAGTTGAGTTTTTGCAATCTGAGGGCTTAATTGAATAGTAATAAGGAAAAGAACGGTCTTGCGATTTTGTGAGGCGTTCTTTTTTTGTTGGGCTTATTACATCTGCTTTTTTAAAAAGTGAGAAATGGTTATATTTTTTCGGGGCAGTCCACATCTGAAGTAGGAGACTGTCTCTGTTTTTGTTGAAAAAATGACGGATTTCCTGCATGAATTATTTGGTAGTGTCGTTAGCCTATTAATCAAATGGGTATTTAATATAGTGCTGTATCCCACACTTATGAAAAAAACAAGCATATGATAGGTTCAGAGGAGGTGAAATTAGAAATGAATAGAAAAAATAAAAAGTACGATGATTTTGATGATTATTGTAATATTGATGAGTATTACGATGATTTAATGATGTATGAATTTTATCTTGAACAATACTTGGATAGATGTTGTCGCCCAGGGCCTCCGGGACCTCCGGGACCTCCGGGACCTCCAGGTCCGAGAGGACCGCGTGGACCGAAAGGTGAACAAGGGGCACCAGGTCCGAGAGGTAAAATGGGACCACAAGGTCCAAGAGGTCCAATGGGACCACAAGGAGCAATTGGTCCAATGGGTCCGCGAGGATACGCAGGCCCAGCCGGAGCAACAGGAGCGACAGGGGCGCAAGGTCCACAAGGATATGCAGGTCCAGCCGGAGCAACAGGAGCAACTGGGGCACAAGGTCCACAAGGATACGCAGGTCCAGCCGGAGCAACAGGAGCAACTGGGGCACAAGGTCCACAAGGATACGCAGGTCCAGCAGGAGCAGTCGGAGCAACTGGGGCACAAGGTCCACAAGGTCAAGCAGGTATTGCCGGAGCAACGGGGGCAACAGGAGCGCAAGGTCCGCAAGGTCAAGCGGGTATTGCCGGAGCAACGGGGGCAACAGGAGCGCAAGGTCCACAAGGTCAAGCGGGTGTTGCCGGAGCAACGGGAGCAACAGGAGCACAAGGAGAAGCAGGTTTAGCCGGAGCAACGGGAGCGACAGGAGCAACAGGAGCACAAGGAGAAGCAGGTTTAGCCGGAGCAACGGGAGCAACAGGAGAGATCGGAAGAGCACACGACTGAACTCCAGTCACTGTTGCCGATCGCGGATGAGGAAGTG
>JAVBKE010000037.1:0-15350 GCA_031554185.1 Caryophanales bacterium | reverse complement strand
GAGGTCATGCAAGAAATGGACATCCTTGAAGAAACAATTGGTGTTGCATCTGTAGGCTGTTCGGTTATGGCGTATGAATATTTCAATGTTGATATGGTGCAAGCGGCACATGGTCGTGCCCCAGCGGTTGCCACAGGTATCAAACGGGTTGAACCGACTAAATTTGTTTTCACTTATCAAGGAGACGGTGACCTTGCTTCAATCGGTATTGCTGAAGCAATTCACGCAGCTGCTCGTGGTGAAAACATCACTGTTATCTTCGTTAACAACTGTATTTACGGTATGACTGGCGGGCAAATGGCACCAACTTCTCTCATCGGGCAAAAAACAGCAACAACGCCATTTGGTCGCGATGCAAAGCTTCAGGGCTCACCAATCAAAGTGTGTGAAATGCTTGCAACACTTGATGGCGCAGCTTTCATCGAACGCTGCTCATCCCATGATGTTGCTCACTTGCAGAAAACGAAAAAAGCGATTCGTAAAGCATTTGAAACGCAAAAAGCAGGGCTTGGTTTCTCAATGGTTGAAGTGTTGTCAACTTGCCCAACTGGTTGGGGAATCGATGCATTTGAGTCAATGGAATGGATCAAAACAGACATGATGCCAGTCTTCCCTCTTGGCGTTTATAAAGAATAGCCAGTAGGCGTAAGGAGTGAAATGCACATGTTAGAAGAAATGATATTTGCCGGATTTGGCGGTCAAGGCGTCATGTCAATGGGGCAATCTGTTGCCTATGCAGGGATGATTGAAGGAAAGCAAGTTTCATGGCTCCCTTCTTATGGTCCGGAGCAACGGGGCGGAACCGCCAATGCAACAGTTGTCCTTAGCGATACGCCAGTTGGTTCACCACTTGTATCGAGACCGACGATAGCGATTATCTTAAATAATCCCTCTTTTGAAAAATTCGAACCTTCAATTAAGCCAGGTGGTATCCTAATTACCAATTCCTCACTTGTGACCGAGAAATCAACTCGTGATGATATTCGGATTTTGGAAATCGACGCAACCAATATTGCTACCGAACTTGGTAACCAGCGGATTGCCAATATGATCTTACTCGGTGCATTGCTAGAAATGACTGATATGGTGCAGATTGATTCGATTCTCGAATCTTTGAAAAAGGTTCTAGATGAAAAGAAACACCACTTGCTCGAGATCAATCGTCAAGCACTTGAGAAAGGCTATGCTTTATCTAAGGAGTACTTTGCACAAGCGGCAAATTAATAGACAAATCCCTGATGCAATTCGGTTGGCACTCCCCAAGAGCATCAGGGATTTTTTTATGCGAAAAACGTTTGAGGATGATGAACGTCTTCTCTAGGTTTTTTTGATTCCTACGGGAGGTGCTTTTATATCCATATACAGGAAGAAAGATAACTATTTTTTATAGAAGGGGTTCGAGGCTCGTGGAAGCAAATAAAAAATCATAGAAGAAATTTCCACAAAAATTTTTCAAAATTACTATAGCTTTATCTTAAACTTATGCTATAATTTCAGTAAATCAATATATATTGGATTGCTACCATATTTTTGGGCAAGACCTAAAGTTCCTGAGGCGCGCACCTCAGTTCTTCGGTCTTGCCTTTTTGTTTGACCAAAATTTTTTTGTGGAGGGGTAAACAATGGCTTACGAAAATCTAGCCAAAGACATTTTAAAACACATCGGTGGGAAAGAGAATATTGCTAGTCTCACACATTGTATTACTAGACTCAGATTCAAATTGAAAGATGAGTCAAAAGCTGACACCGAAAAGATCAAAGGTTTAACCGGTGTCATTACAGTCATGCAAAGTGCAGGTCAGTATCAGGTTGTTATCGGCAATCATGTCCCAGAGGTTTATCAAGTGTTTTTAAATGTGGCAGGCATTTCTGAGGATTCAATGTCAGGAAATCAAGAAAAACAAAAAGGAAATCCCTTAGATCGATTTATCGATATCATTTCCGGGATATTCCAACCGATCTTGGGTGTACTGATTGCAACTGGTATGATCAAAGGGTTACTCTCTATGTGCCTATCATTTGGATGGATAGAAGAGACATCAGGCACTTATATTGCTTTATACGCAGTCGCTGATAGCGTTTTTAACTTTCTACCTATTTTCCTAGGATTCACCGCCGCCAAGAAATTTGGTATGAATCAATTTGTCGGTGTAGCCATCGGTGCTGCCTTTGTTCATCCAATTCTAGCCACCGTTTCTACTCTAGGCGATCCAATCATGACACTGTTCCAAGGCACAGCAATCGAATCGAATGTATTTGCAACTTTCCTTGGTATACCGCTTATTATTCCAATGAGCACCTACACAGCAACTGTCATTCCAATCATTCTGACAATTGCAATTGCTGCACCATTTGAACGTTGGGTGAAAACCGTCATTCCATCCGTATTAAGAGCATTCTTTGTGCCATTTTTCACACTTGTAATTATTTTCCCGCTCGCGTTATTAGTCATCGGGCCTATCGCAACATGGATAGGAGCACTATTGGGTGAAGGATTTGCTAATCTTTATGAATTGAGCCCAGCCATTACTGGTTTGTTACTAGGTGGATTATGGCAAGTACTTGTCATCTTTGGACTCCACTGGGGACTTGTACCTGTCGCCTTTGTTAATTTGGCAACTTTAGGATACGACCCTATTCTAACACTAACATTTGCCGCTTCGTTTGCACAAACTGGTGCCGTCCTAGCCGTTATGTTAAAAACAAAGAATAAGAAATTAAAAGCACTCGGAATTCCAGCATTTATTTCAGGGATTTTTGGCATAACAGAACCTGCTATCTATGGGATTACCCTACCAAGAAAACGTGTCTTTATTGCCAGTTGTCTAGCAGCGGCCATGGGTGGAATGTTACTTGGTCTATTCAAAGTAAAAGGTTTCGTTCTGGGCGGAACTGGGATATTTGGTTACCCAAGCGTTGTAAAGCCTGACGGAAGTGAATCCTATCTCGTCGCAATGATATTAATCACCCTTGCATCCTTAGTTCTCGGTACAGTGCTCGCCTATTTCATGTACGACAGTACAAAAGATGACCTCGACCAAGAACTAGAAGATAAAAAAGACCAGAAACAATTAGCAAATAAAGACAATGTTATTTATAGCCCACTAAAGGGTGATATAATACCCTTAAAAGACGTTAACGATCAAGCCTTTTCTTCAGAAGCAATTGGAAAAGGACTTGCTATTTTGCCAACCGAAGGAAAGCTTTTTGCACCCGCAGATGGGACTATTTCAGCCCTATTTGAAACTTTACATGCCGTCGGTATTGCATGCGATGATGGTCCAGAAGTCCTCATGCATATCGGGATGGATACCGTTCAACTGAAAGGTGAATTTTTCAAAGGGCATGTTGCCCAAGGTGACCGTGTAAAAAAAGGTGATTTACTCGTTGAATTTGATATAACCGCCATCACTCAGGCAGGCTATTCAATCGTCACACCAATTGTGGTCACCAATACGGATCAATACCTTGATGTAACAAGTGTAGCAGTGAATGCAGTAACAGTTGGCGACGAATTGGTCTATACAATTTCTGATAATTTGTAACAAAACCGCGCAAGGCTTCGTAAAAAAAGCTGAAAATTGGAAGTGTTCATGATGTTGATTAATAAAGTATTGAACAATAATGTAGCAGTTGTCCTAGATGAACAAAACAGGGAAAAAATCATCATGGGCCGTGGTATCTGTTTTAAAAGGAAATCTGGCGACCGCATCGACGTCAACTCAGTCGAAAAGGAATTTATCCTTGCCGATGACGCCATTAGAAAGCGGTTTGAACAGGTTGCCATTGAAGTGTCAACGCCTTGCCTAACCATCGCGGAACACATTATTAAAAAAGCAATTCACTCTCTAGGCAAGGAATTAAACGAGAACATTTATGTCGCACTAACAGATCATATCCAGTTTACAATTAATCGATATCATCAAGGGCTACAGCTAAAAAACGGGATGATGTGGCATATCAAAAGAATGTATCCAGAGGAATATCAACTAGGCCTTGAAGCAGCAGGTATGATTGAAGCAGCGTTTGGCGTCACCTTACTGGAAGACGAAAGTGCATTCATTGCTATGCACATTGTCGCAGCGGAGTCTAATACCGAGATTAAATCTGTTGTCAGCCAGACCAAAATGATTCAAGATATCCTAACAATTATCACGTATCACTTTAACATTACCCTATCAGAGGAATCGATTCATTACCATCGGTTCCTGACCCACCTCAAATTCTTTATGCAACGAGTCACAAGCGACATGCACCCGCGGGGAGGTGAGGAAGAGACCAGTGACGGATTATTCGAATCAGTTAAGACAAGTTACTCAGAAGCCTATACTTGCTCACTTAAAATAGGAAAGTACATTCAACACCACTTAGAAATTGCAGTAACCAATGAAGAAACCATGTATTTAACCATTCATATTCAAAAAATGATCATGGAAATTAGAAAGGGGAACGAAAAAGATGGCAAATTTTAAAAAAGGATTTTTATGGGGTGGCGCAATCGCTGCCAATCAATGTGAAGGCGGATACAAAGAAGGCGGTAAAGGCCTTAGTGTTTCCGATATGGTAAGAGGCGGCACACACACAGAGCCAAGAGTTTTTACACCAGATTTAGATGAATCACTATACTACCCATCACACGAAGCAGTCGATTTCTACCATCGCTTCAAAGATGACATTGCATTATTTGGCGAAATGGGCTTTAAGGTCTTTAGATTAAGTATTGCTTGGTCAAGAATTTTCCCAAATGGCGATGATGAGACGCCAAATGAAGAGGGCTTGAAATATTACGACGAAGTATTTGATGAACTACTTAAACATGGAATCGAACCACTAGTCACATTATCTCACTATGAAATTCCCTACAATTTGGTTAAAAAGTATAACGGTTTTGCCGATCGTAGGACGATTGATTTCTATGTGCGTTATGCCGAAACTGTAATGACGCGCTATAAGGACAAAGTAAAATACTGGCTTACTTTTAACGAAATCAATATCGGTGTTTTAAATGCTGGCGGTTTGCTCAGTATGGGGATTTTGCATGAAGGCACAAAGGAAATGTTTAATCCAATTGACGACCCTCAGCTTCGCTTCCAAGGGCTTCACAATCAATTTGTGGCTAGTGCCCTGGCAGTGACTGCCGGTCATCAAATCAATCCCGATTTCAAAATTGGCTGTATGATTGCACATATGACGATGTATCCATACACATGTAATCCTGAGGACGTGCAGCTTTGCCAACAACGCGACCAAATTATGAATGGCTTCTGTGGGGATGTCCAAGTGCGCGGTGCTTACCCTGGATACATCCAGCGCTATTTCAAAGAGAATGGGATTACGATTGCTTTCGGCGAGGATGATGAAGCAATCCTCAAAAATGGTGTCGTCGATTACTATTCATTCTCATATTATATGTCTAGTTGTGTCTCACATGAGTCTGGTAAAGAATTTACAACAGGAAACCTGATGAGTGGCGCCAAAAACCAATATTTGCAGTCCTCTGATTGGGGATGGCAAATCGATCCTGTGGGACTTCGCTACACATTAAATAAATTACATGATCGCTATGGTGTTCCTCTGATGATCGTTGAAAATGGACTTGGTGCGAATGACGTTCCCGAGGCATCTGGCAAGATCAACGATGATTATCGCATTGACTACCTACGTCAGCATATCAAAGAGATGGATGAAGCAATTGCAGACGGCGTTGATCTAATCGGATATACCATGTGGGGACCTATCGACCTTGTGTCAGCACAAACAGGTGAAATGAAGAAAAGATACGGCTTCATTTACGTTGACAAGGACAACTCAGGCAAAGGAACACTTGAACGTAAAAGAAAAGATAGTTTCTATTGGTATAAAAACGTGATTCAGTCAAATGGCGATCAATTGTAGGCAATTGAATTGTCTTCTAGCGCTAGCACCAGAAGCTAGAATTCATCTTTAACAAATAGTTCTCAGCCAAAAGAAGGTGGACACCCCCGCGGGATGCCCACCTTCTTTTATTTATTTGTCGCGTGAATATAGCTGTCATTTACTTCGATATGGTTGAGAAAAAGCAATAGTCTCTCATACAAATATTCGGAAGCCTCCGCATACTTCTCTTCTAGCAATTTGCCAATATCCTCAACTGTTTTTACCCCGTCGATCTGGAGAAAAACAAAGCTGGCGTATGCATCAAAAGTAATGCGCTTGTACTTTGGAATACTAATCCCTAGTTTCCTGAGGGCTCTTTGAATCCAATGTTCTTGTTTGATGAGGATTGTGACCAATTGCTGGTCACTCACCTCATACAGTAGGTCTTCGTTAATTCTAAAGATGAGACCTAATACCTCTTCATTACTTTCCATTACTTTTCTTCACTTTAGATGTGATGATTGGTAACGTCGTTGCAACAACCAAGACGATTAGTAAAATCCAAGCGATTCCATTTCCAGCAGCAAAACCAGTTAACTCTTGTAATTCGATGACACCAGACACTTGAAGAATAATTCCAAGTAGACCGATGATCGACCCTCCTGCTACTAAACCTGAAGATAAGCTAACACCATTTGAAACACGTACTTCTTTTAACTTCTCGTCCTTCTTCGCTGATTTTTCAATCAAGACGCGAATCAATGCACCAATTAAAATAATCGTTACTGTTGAAATTGGTAGATAGAATCCAATTGCAACCGTCATAATCGGTAATTTTAAGAAGTAAAGAACAAGTGCCATGAACACGCCTGCAAAAATCATTACCCAAGGAAGATTTCCTTGCATGATACCTGAGGTCAATGTTGCCATCAGATTTGCTTGCGGTAATGCAAACTGCGCTTCATCACCAGTCATTTTCAATTGGTCTGAAAGTAATAGGATTGTGCTAACTACTACGATAACACCAACAACTGAAGCAATAACAAAGTACTTTTGCATTTCATGCTTGTTTCCGCCTACAATATACGTTACTTTTTGTGACTGCATATAGCCGCCAGCAATACCAATCGCAACAACAATAACTGTTCCGAATAATAGTAAGCTCTCGTTATCTGCTTGACCTTTCCAGCCCATTGAAACGAAGATTAAAGTCAATATCACTAGAGATGCAATTGTCATTCCTGAAACCGGTAAGTTAGAAGTACCAATTGTACCTGTTAAACGTCCAGAAACAATTGCAAACATCAAGATGAGAATGAGTGAAACAACTGCAGCCACGATTGCCATTGTTACGTTTTCTGAAATAAAGAACGCTGTAACAAATGTAATCCCTGCCCCGCCAAGCAAAATAACCATTTGCATTGAACTTGTAGAATTCGCACCACCTGATTTTGCTTTCAATGTTTCTTTCAGCGAAGTAACAATGACAGGAATCAGTTTGATTGCCCCGATGATTCCACCACAAAGCATCATCCCTGCGCCAATATACTTAATGTATGAGTTCGCAATTGCGCCTGCATCCATTGCATTTATTTGCATAGTAGGATCATTCCACACCATTGCACTAGAATTCGCTAAATCTGCAAAGTAGCCAATTAATGGCATAACACCGAAGTTTGCTAACACAGAGCCTGCAAACATTGCAAGCGAAACTTCCAATCCAACGATAAATCCAATACCTAATAGTAATGGGTTGACTTCTGCTTGGATTCTCCACTTGAAATTTTGCTCACCAACATAGCTAATCACGTTATTAAATACACCAAATACCGACGTTGTCACCATGGTGATTGCACCACCGATACCAAATCCGATTCCCATATACTTTAACGATTCACCGCCTGAATCAGAAGCAACAAGTGTTTCTGAAATAGCCATTGACTCTGGGTACATTAAATTCCCATGCTCTTCAACAATCAAATAATTATGAACAAGTGAGGCAATTCCAATTCCAAGAAGCGCGCCACCGAGACCGACTGCAAGCCCTTCCACAAACGAAACGTCTCCACCGATCAGAAGGACCGCAGGTAAAACGAAAATCATACCACTTGCGATTGACTCTCCACCACTAGACATCCCTTGAATCAGGTTCTTTCCTAGGATTCCTTTGCTCTTTGCAAACGCACTGACAAATCCAGCACCCAAGATCGCTCCAGGTATACCAGCTGCAACTGTTAGTCCAGCCTTCATTCCTGAGTAAGTTGTTGATGCTGCAAATACAGCAGCTAGAAGAATACCGATCAGCAGAATAGCCATATTTCCGCCGCTCTTAGACTTGTCTGTTACATAAGGTGTATAATCCTTACCAGATACGCCTCCGTAAGCCCCTTTTGGTAATTTTTTTTCCATTAATACTACACTTCCTTTCCCACAAAGCTAGATTAATAATATCATGGCAGTAGCTAATCAGCAATACAATTAAGAAACCCATGATGAATATTCACAGAACGTTCTCTTTTTTCTATACAAATAAAATGCAGTGCTGCCAAATTCACGATAACAGCAGCTACTGTTGCTCGTATTTGTCCAGATTAAAATGCAAATTTCGAGACAAATAGCCTTTATTCCGGACTTAATTTTTCCAAATCATCTTGGGTACCCCTATTAAATTTTTTACTTTTAGTAACTTCAACGAAGATTTTCAAGCCAATCCCGATTGCCACACTGATAACCACACTTTTTGAGGCGGATTTGTAAGAGAATATGATTAGATTTAGTACTGTGAAGAGGAGAAGCGTGGATGTTGTTAAAGGAGTTAAAATAATTAGCCCTTAAGGCTAAAAAAATAATATTGACTGTTTTTTCGTTGGATACAATTAACCCGGAATCTTTTCTGACTCTCTTGCTTTAAGCACTTCAATATCATAGGTATTACGCTGAAGTATTTTGTCATGTACTTTTAATCATTGATCAACCTCATTTGGCTCATGCTTCATTTTATAAAAATTCAGCTTGATTTCATCAATATCTTCTCGGTGATGCTCGTCATTCATCATTAATAAAGAAACTTTATCTGCGAGTTCAGCAACATCCTTTTTAAATTCTGTTAGTAACGCCAGCATTTGCAACTAAATATCTTCTTGCGGTTTCGGAGCTAGATAATTTCTCCTACCTATCAGTTTTAAGCACAGCATCGCTAAAGCCACGCATAGTTTATGATACAAAAAAATTTACTCCAGTCAAAGCATTTAAAAAGCCCAACAGTTATCATGACATTGATTTATAAGCATAAAACTGGTAGAGCAGCTACCGCTACTACTTTATATACGGATAATATTTCAAGCTACTTTACCCTTCAATAATCACTTGGGCCACTGCGTACTTTTCTGAATGCGAGATAGACAGATAAATCCCTTCGAGTGCACGAAAATAAATGAGCGGTTTACCGGCACTATCATTCGTAATCACAATCTCATGAAAAGCAGCTTCAGCACCAATTCCAGTACCAAGTGCTTTTGAAAATGCTTCCTTTGCTGCAAAACGACCAGCAAGCCACTCGTTTTGTCGTTTGCCCTCACTCAATTGTTGATACTGGGCGACCTCTTCTGGCGATAGGATTTTCTCAACAAATCGAGGTTGTTTCTTTGTTAGCTCTGCAATTCTGTCAATTTCAGTTATGTCAATTCCAATTCCTTTAATCATATTTCCTCCAAGAATGCTTTTCTAGATAGGCTTCTGGTCGTTTCACATCCACGACACTCCAAATCTTTCATTTGACTATTGGCTCTGTGATACTTTAATCCATATAGCGGATTAACAAGTAGAACGTGTATCAGAACAGTTCGAGCAAAGTGAGACAGCTGCTCACATCTTACATACCTGAAACTTCATTGTCTCAGGTCCCACAAGATACTAAACACTGCTAACATTCTCGGCTACATTTCTAAATACTTAGCATTTACGCCGAGTGTAGTATTGGACTCGCAAGCACTTCAAATCTCCAATTTGGCTAGTGAAGGGCGCGGCTCAAGCCTTAAAAGGCGCAGATGAGTATCGGCATTTATGGCCCCGCAGGCACTTTGTATATCAAAAAAGGTTTTGAAATCATTGTGACATGATTTCAAAACCTTTTCAAATCTAATTTTACTTATCACCTTTTGGACGATCATTAAAACGTCTGTCGGCGTTGCGTCTGTTCTCAGAGAATGAACCACCTGAACTGCTTGGGCGTTTGTTTTCTCCGTAACGACGTCCGCCGCCACTACCACTTCCGCCTTCACTGCGGTTACGACGATCTCCATATGGTTTGCGATCCCCGCCACGGTATCCACCACCACCGCGATTGTCACGGCTACGGTTATTTCCACCACGGTTACGATCTCCTGATCCACCACCATTATTGAAACGCTTGTATGGTAATGGGCGCTCTTCAGTAATGTTGACTGGCTTCTCTTCTGAATCCTTCACCATTTGCTTCAGGCATGCCGCGATTACACGACTTGCATCGGCACTTTGAAGTAATTCTTCTGCCATCGGCAAATATTCACCTAATTCATCTTCTTGTGCAGATGTAATGATTTTGTCTTTAGCCGCTTTACGTTGGCTTTCAATCGCTGCTGTTGCACTTGGCGGGTTAATGCGATCCATCTTCCGATTTGTTGTTTTTTCAACAATCTCGAGGTATGCCATTTCACGTGGTGAAACGAACGTAATTGCCATTCCTTCTTTACCGGCACGACCTGTACGACCAATACGGTGTACATATGACTCAGGGTCTTGCGGGATATCAAAGTTGTATACATGCGTAACGCCAGAAATATCAAGTCCACGCGCAGCAACGTCTGTTGCAACAAGGATTTCTACATTTCCTTCTTTAAACTTTTTCAACACTTGCAAACGCTTTGATTGCGTTAAGTCACCATGAATACCGTCTGCATTGTATCCACGAACAGCAAGTGCTTCGATTAACTCATCAACACGACGCTTTGTTCTACCGAATACGATCGCAAGCTCAGGCACATGAATGTCAAGTAATCTTGTAAACGCATCAAATTTCTCACGCTCAGGAACACGGACGTAGAACTGCTTAATAAGCGGTACTGTCATTTCCTTTGCTTTTACTTTCACCATTTGCGGGTCGTTCATGAAACGGTTCGCAATACGGCGAATTGGATCAGGCATTGTTGCTGAGAACAATAATGTTTGGTGCTCTGCAGGTACCTGTGCCAAAATCGATTCAATGTCTTCGATGAATCCCATATTCAGCATTTCGTCTGCTTCATCTAGAATGACTGTGTTCACAGTATGCAATTTCATCGTGCGACGGTTAATGTGGTCAAGTAAACGACCTGGTGTACCAACAATAATATGCGGCGCTCTTTTCAATGAACGAATTTGTCTGGAAATGTCTTGTCCTCCAAATACGCTTAAAACGCGGACACGACGGTCACTTCCTAATTTGTACAACTCTTCTGACACTTGCAGTGCCAATTCACGTGTTGGTGCAATAACCAAACCTTGTGTTTCTTCCAGCTTTGGATTGATCTTCTCGATCATAGGGATACCAAACGCAGCGGTTTTTCCTGTACCTGTTTGCGCTTGACCAATGACGTCCCCACCTTGCAATGCCATTGGAATTGTTTCTGACTGGATCGGTGTTGCCTCCTCAAATCCCATCTTTTCGATCGATTTAAGAGTCGACTTGCTAATGCCTAATTCACTAAATAATACCATCTAATTTCCCCTTTATATTTAAAAGTTCCTGGTGCCCCTCGGGCCCTGCTAGCACCGGAACGTCAACTCAGAACAAAAAAATAGCGCCCGCAAAATGGGTGCATTACTTTTTTAAATGAAGTAACGATGCTTTACGAGTATTAATGATAGCACTGATAATACGAATTTGCAACCATGGTGAACCAATGTGCTTCTCGTAATATTCGAGAAAAATACCTTTAAATAGGGATTGTCTTCAAATATGCGGAACCATTTACCAGTTCTTCCACAAAAAAATCAGTTAATCAATGGGTAGGCCGTTGCTGGCCCAATTCAGATCGCCAAATCAGTCACCTACTTAGCCAAAGCTACTTCCGCAAAAATTCAAGAATTTGCTCTGACATCATATTACTTTTCTTGCAGAAACAGATATAATGATCCGCTTCATCGACCCACATAATCGTTTTATCAGCTGTCCCAAGGGCCTTATAAATTGTCTTTGCACTTCTAGTGGGTATCACGCTATCCCGTACGCCATGGGCAATAAAAGTGGGTACAGTGACTTGGCTGTAAACGCTTCGATGTCGGTGGGCCAATTTCTGAAATTCCCGCATCGCTGAGAGCGTGACAACGCCCTTTTTCTTCTTGAAACGTTGATAAACCAAGTTTTCATGGTGCTTGTTACGGGTATAATCTTGCGCAAGCATTTTCATTTCCACCACACGCATACGCGGTGCTAAATAGTAGTATGCAGCACTGAGAAGTACTAGCTTCGCTACCGGATACTTTGTTGCTAAGTACCCGCTGATGAGTCCGCCCATTGAATAGCCTACGAGATATACTGTATCACATGCTTCAAGTAATGATTGAAGCGCCTCTTCTGCCGACAAAATCCATGCATCAAACTTGACGCCATGAAGTTGACTATCCTTGCCATGCCCGGGCAATGTCGGTGTGACAATCTTCCAGTCGGTTTTTTCTTGCAAGAAATGTGAAAGTGGTGCTATTTCAGCCGGGCTCCCAGAAAAGCCGTGTAGCAATAAACAACCCTTCATACATTCGGGTCCTCCTCGTAGCTAAGACGGTAATACTAGCATTTGCTTTATTTCTGAATTAATTCACGTTTTGATGAATATTTTAGCAACAACTTTTATTCAAGCATTGATTCTGCCCCAGTTTTACTTCAACTTTTCAATTACGTCTTCAAAATGCAAGCCGCGTGAAGCTTTAAATAGAATCAGATCATCTGCCTGCACTTTGCTTTGCAACGCTTCACCGAGCGCATTTTTGTCAGCAAAATGACAAACCTGATCTGTTTGAAAATGTGGCAGTGCACCTTCAGCGATGTATTGACCAAGGTTGCCGTAAGTATAGACCATATCGATCTCATTTGGATCAAGGAATGCACCGATCTCACGATGGTAGTTGATCTCATCGTCACCAAGCTCAAGCATGTCGCCAAGCACCGCAAATTTCCGGTTAAAATTCTTCAAATCCTGCGTCAACTTGATTGCCGCACGCATTGAGGTTGGGCTTGCATTGTAAGCATCATTGAGAATGTATTCTCCATGAGCACCCTTGACTAATTCATTGCGCATATTCGTCAACTTTGCCTTACTTAGCCCAATCTTAATTTCTTCCCAAGACATGTTAAACTCACGAGCGACACCAATAGCAGCAAGCGCATTCATGATGTTATGCTCGCCAAGAATCGGGATGAATAATTTGTGCTCTGAAACCGTAAACGATGTCCCTTCCGTATCGATTGAAACATCTTCAGGGTAAAAATCATTTTTACTGCTGACCCCAAATGACTGCTTCTGTGATAGCGGCGTGAGACGTTCCTCTAACAGAGGTTCATCGCCATTGTAAAATAGCACACTATCTCCAGTTGCACCTTCAATGATCTCGCATTTCGCATCAGCAATTGCTTCACGTGAGCCTAGATCCAGTAAATGCGATTCACCTATATTGGTAATCACAGTAATATGAGGTTGCGCTAATTTAGACAGAAAAGCAATTTCCCCCTTGCTGCTCATGCCCATCTCTAATATGAGCACTTCGCAGTATTGCGGTGCCATCAAAACAGTCAGTGGTAACCCGATGTGGTTATTGTAATTCCCTTCTGTTTTGTGAACAGAGAAAGTTTGGCTAAGCACCGCAGCGATGAGGTCCTTTGTCGATGTCTTACCGTTGCTACCCGTAATTCCAATCACAACTGAAGGCAATGTCGATAAATACTCCTTCGCTAGTAACTGCAAAGCAGATAAGGCGTCGTCTACAAAGATCAATGGCACATCCTTAGGTGGATTTTCAATATGATGCTCCCACAAAGAAGCTGCCGCACCTGCGGCAAATGCCTTCATGACGTACTGATGACCATCTGTGTTTTCTCCTTTGAGAGGAATAAACAAGTTATCAGCGATTATTTTGCGTGTATCAATCGACGCACCACAAATCGGTAAATCTTGAAATCGCTCCTCAATACCACCAGAAACAAAGGTGGCAATTTCGCCTAAAGTTTTTTTAATCATGACTCTCTCCCATATGACAAAGTAATCGCAGCCATTTGTTCATCAGTACTTTGCTATTTTTGATTTTCTATTTTGAAAAATCGCAATTCGCATATTGTGACTAATGATGTAAGGGACTGCAATTTTATCAAAAATCAGAATGTAAATTTAATCAACTGTTTTTCCTCATGACGTGCAATTGCAAGGGCAATCATTTCTTCTATCAGTTGGGGATATTCAAGACCAGACGACTTCCACAGTAGCGGAAACATGCTGAATGGTGTGAAGCCTGGCATGGTATTCACTTCGTTGATATATAGTTTACCATTAGACCCCAGAAAAAAATCGGCACGGACGAGCCCAGCACAATCTAATGCTTTAAATGCTACGACTGCCATGGTAACTAGTTCCTGGTATTCAGCGTCGGTGACACTTGCTGGAATCACCACTTCGGTGCCTCCGTCTTCGTACTTTGCATTGTAATCATAGAAATCTTTCTTCAGCGCAAGCTCTCCAACAACAGAGCATTTTGGCGCATCATTTCCGAGTACACCCATTTCGATCTCGCGGCCTTCAATGCCCTCTTCGACAATGATTTTGCGATCAAACTGGAATGCTTCAGTAAATGCAGCTTCTAATTGCTCGGCATCTGCGCACTTACTAATTCCGACACTTGAGCCAAGATTTGCCGGCTTGACGAAACATGGATACCCTAATTGGTCAGCCACCTGTCCATAGCAGTTTACCTGATCCTTTTGCCATTCTGATCGCAAGAAGGCAAGATATTTCGCTTGTGGCAGTCCTGCTTGCGCAAAAATATTTTTCATCAAAATCTTATCCATTCCTGCAGACGAAGCGAGAACACCATTTCCTACATAAGGTAAGTTCAACAATTCTAGTAAGCCTTGCACCGTTCCATCTTCACCGTTCGGCCCATGTAACAGCGGAAATACCACATCAAAACGAATCATTGTATCAGCAGTTGGCGCGACTGTAAAAGAGGATGGATACGCGCTCTCCTGAAATATCAGCTCAGAAATATCACTGGCTGGCGCTTCAAGAATTGGACCTGCAATCCATTCTCCCATCTTGTTGATAAAAACCGGATACACGTCGAATTTCCTCATATCAAGGGCACCAATGACAGCTTTTGCCGTTTGCAATGAAACCTCATGTTCAGCAGACTTTCCGCCATACAACAATGCCAACTTCTTTCTCATCAAACTTCCTCCTAGGCACACAGCCGCTTCAATTGTTCATTCTTTTCCA
>JAVBKE010000125.1:0-4477 GCA_031554185.1 Caryophanales bacterium | reverse complement strand
AAGGTCGTCCAGAGTATCGAAATCGATATGCGCGGGCGACTGATGCAGAAAGCAAAAGCGATAGACAGATGAGCGAAAAAAACACATCAATCGTTAAAGCGCGCCTGATCGGGCTGAGTGTTCTGGTTATCTTTATCGTTGGTGTGAATAGCGTCTGCACGCAATTCATCGCTGCACGGCTTGGATATCATCCAGCACTCGGCGGAACCCTCGGGGGGTTGATATATAACCCGTTCAGATGGTGGGACTGGTTATTTAAGTACTACGATTACTCACCAGAAACCTACAATTATGCGTTTATCATATTCGCTGCCCTGGTGCTCGTCGGGCTTATCACGTTTGTGCTCGGTGTTGGCTTTGTGGCACGCAGTTCGCGCAAGCACGAAGATGTGCACGGGACTGCAAAATTTGCGACGTTTGAAGATGTCCAAGACACAGGGCTGATCCCAAAGGAAGGACAGCGCGGGCAGGGGGTTTATTGCGGCGCATTTGAAGATGCAGCAAGCGGTCGTATCCACTATCTGCGGCATGATGGGCCGGAACATGTTTGTGCTCTTGCACCAACACGTTCTGGTAAGGGCGTTGGCCTTGTCGTCCCCACGTTACTGAGCTGGCCTCAAAGCGTCTTTGTGTTGGATCGCAAGGGCGAAAATTACGCAATGACGGCAGGCTGGCGGCAAAAAGAAGCAGGCAACGTTATCTTACGATTTGATCCAGCGGAACCCGGTAGTGGGTGTTCGTGGAATGCAATCGCCGAAATCAGATTTCAGACACGATACCAGGTCAGCGATACACAAAACATCGCCCTCATGGTTATCGATGACGACGGAAAGGGCATCGCGGGCGATCATTTCCGAAGTGCCGCGTATGAGTTGTTGGTCGGCCTGATCCTGCACGCTTTGTATAAGTCGTTCGACGCTGGCCGTTTGCCAGGTCTCTACGATATTGCGCACATGCTTACAGGCGTGGGTGATTTTGCCGCGCCAGACTCCGAGAATGATCTTGCGGATGATCCAGAGGGAGATCCGAAGGCCCTCTCTGGGCTGTTCACTGAAATGCGTGACCTGTCCGTCGATACAACAGATGCAGCGGCGCGCGAAGCAAAGCTCATGATTGCTGGCGTTGGCCGTCGTATGCTTGGCACACCGGCCCGCGAGCTTGGAAGCATCATCTCGACAGCAAACAACGCACTGTCTCTCTATCGTGATCCGATCGTCGGGGAGAACACAACGCGCGTTGATTTTACGGTTGCCGATCTGATGGATCATGACAAGCCGGTGTCACTGTTTTCTATCATGACACCTCGCAATGCTGATCGGTTGCGGCCGTTAAATCGATTGCTTCTGACGCAAATCGTTCTGAGTCTGGCCGATAAAATGGAGTTCGATAACGGCCGATCAAAAACAGCACACAAGCATCGCCTGCTGCTCATGCTTGATGAGTTTCCCACGCTTGGAAAACTAGATGTATTCGAGAGCGCGCTCGCCTACATCGCAGGCTATGGAATGAAGGCTTACATTATCACGCAGGATGTGCAGCAGCTTTATAAAGCTTACACCAACTACGAAAGCATCATTTCAAATTGCCATGTTCGCATTGCGTACGCACCAAACAAGGTCGAAACCGCAGAGTGGATGAGCAAGATGACCGGTCAGATGACCGTGGTCAAAGAGCAGATTTCGACGTCCGGTAAGCGGTTCGGAATGGTGCTCGACCAGGTGTCGCGTAGCTACCAAGAAGTGCAGAGGCCGCTGATGACGCCTGATGAGATCATGCGGTTGCCCGGCCCCAAGAAAGACGAGAAGGGCGATATCACTGAAGCAGGTGAGATGCTGATCTTTGTGGCTGGGCAACCGGTTATTCGAGGCCGACAGATCCTCTATTTTCTTGATCCGACGTTTTCCAAACGCTCGAAAATAGCACCACCCAAGATCACGGATGTTGCACGTAATGCACCGGCTACGAAAGCTGTTCATGCACAGATCACAACACCGACTGAACCTGTCGATAAGAAAGAAGGATTTATGGTGCCGTGAAGAAGGGCAGGGGCCTTGCTATTGTGACAGTCAGTGTCGCTGCGGTGATCGGCGCAGTTATGGGCGGCGGTCAGATGATGGGCCTGCGCCTGAATCTGACCGCATCGGCACCATTGGGTGTATGGTGGGTGCGGGCCAGCATTCCCGACGAGGAAATGCGGCGATGGCAACTGGTTGAAGTCTGCCCACCTGCCCATCCGCTCATTTTGACTCTGGCTGCATCGGGCCGACTGGCACCAGGCAGTTGCACAGAGACGCAGACTACCTCGTTTCTGAAACCAGTAGCGGCCGTGCCGGGCGACCGGGTGACGATTGAGGCGGGCAAGCCCGCCATCGTCAACGGGATGGTGCTGCCAAACACGCAAGCATCACAAGTAAATCTAAGCTGGCCGAGTGGAACCTACATCGTAGGGCCAGGGCAGGTATGGCTGTTCTCGACATACAGCGAGCGCAGCCTCGACAGCCGGTATTTCGGACCCATCGGTCAAAGCAGTGTGCGGGGTACAGCAACTCCGATCCTAACTGTCGGCTCGGTTGCAGAGATGACCGCGATCCAGGGAGATGATTATGCCCATCGGCATTGAAATGATAATTGCGTGTGCGCCAAATGTTGCGCCGGAAACAACACAGCAGATCATCCATGTTGAGAGCCGAGGCAATACCTTGGCTATCAATGTCAACCGTGGTCGGCTTGAGCGGCAGCCGCGAGATGCGGCTGATGCTGCGGAATTGGCCAGAAAATACATTGCCAGAGGTTACACGGTTGACCTCGGTCTGATGCAAATCAACAGCACAAACATTTCGCGGCTTGGGTATCGGATCGAAGACATGTTCGATCCCTGCAAAAACATTGCAGCCGGTGCCCGCGTGCTGACTGAGTTTTACGCAAATGCTCGTCGAAGCCACGGCGACGAACAGGCAGCTCTTCGTGCTGCCCTCTCTGCCTATAACACAGGCAGCTTTGTCCGAGGCATCACCAATGGATACGTCGCCCGTTACGAAACGGGCGCTGTTGCCATCGCGCCAGCACCAAGGGTGCCTGCGCTGAACCCATACACCGTTCAAACAGCCGTCTTTATTCGGCAAATGGAGGAACAAGCGATGATCCGAACAAATACACCTACACCGCACACACAGGAGCAAGTGACGCCGGTCGTTAGCAGACGGGCTGATGATGCAGATACTCCCGGTGTGCAGATCGAGCACACCGCCGAAGAAGCTGACCGGCGTGGAGCGTTCGTAGAAACGGCCGTTTCTGAGCGGGAAGCGTGGCAGTCAAACGACGATCTCAATCAGACCGCAATCGTGGTCGGTGGGCAACGTGTGCTGCGGGGAGCAAATTAATCATGAAGAAGGAGTATGCCGAGGAAGTTGCTGCGAAAGTGATCGAGCAGCTTGAGCAGGGAACTGCCCCATGGCAACGGGGCTGGCAGCCTGGGGAGATCCAATTGCCCCGTAATGCGTCCACAGGGGCGGAATACAAAGGCTTCAACACGATGTGGTTGGCAATGCAGGGGCGGAGTGACCCGCGTTGGATGACTTATAAGCAAGCCGCCGAAGCGGGAGCACAGGTTCAGGGAGGAGAGAAGGGGACTAAGATCGTTTACTGGAAATTCTCTGAAGAACGCAAGGAATTGGACGGAAGTGGAAATCCTGTTCTAGGTGAGGATGGAAAACCCAAAACAGTCAATGTCCAGTTGGAGCGGCCACGGTCATTCCATGCAGTGGTGTTCAATGCTGAACAGATCAGCGGACTGCCACCACTGGAATCCAAGCAGATTGGTCCTGAAAAAGAGAGGCATGATCGTGCAGAGGCTGTTTTGTCGAACAGTGGGGCCAAAATCAATTTAATCTCGGGTGCCACGACCCCTCATTACAGTCCGCTCAAAGACGCCATCACTATGCCGGTTAGCGGACAGTTCGATAGTGCCGAGCAATACTATGCAACCGCCTTACACGAACTGGCGCATTGGACTGGGCATCCATCCAGGATGGATCGGGACCTGGCGCATCCATTCGGATCGGAAGGGTATGCCCGCGAAGAGCTACGGGCTGAAATCGCCTCACTCATGCTGGGCGAGCAGTTGGAACTCGGCCACGACCCTGGAAATCATGCTGCTTACGTCGGGAGCTGGATTAAGGCTCTGAAAGATGATCCTTACGAAATCTTCCGGGCGGCAGCCGAGGCCCAGAAGATCACCAGTTACGTGATGGAATTTGAGCACGAGAAGGCCCTGGAGAAAGAAAGCGCGAGTCAAATGAAGCCAGAGCCGGAGATGTCAAAAATACAACATTATCCGCCGGAGAACGTCATGGCAGGCCGTACATATTTGGCTGTTCCTTACTCTGAAAAAGATCAGGCCAAGGATGCGGCAAAAGCCGCAGGGTTTCAGTTGCATTGGGATAAGGAAGCAAAATCTTGGTACGCGCCGCCTGATGTG
>JAVBKE010000141.1:0-39730 GCA_031554185.1 Caryophanales bacterium | reverse complement strand
TCACTTCCCTAGAAACTGTAGAAGTACTTTTACCAAGCGCTTTTCCAATCTCCCTAAAGGAAACCTGATTACTCAACATGGATTCAATTTCTTTACGATCTAAATCTGTTAAATGTTTATTTTTTGTCATATTCATACCTTTTGATTCTACGACAAGGCACTGTACTATTTTCTTTTGCTTCTCTTCTTTTTGCAAGACTAAATGCAACATTTTGTTTTGTCACACTAAACGCAACCTCCACTCATCTTGACCGTTGCATTTACTTTGTCTTCTCACGTTTAAAAACTTTTTTAAAAAAAATTGCATTCCGAACTTTACCTTTCCGAAATTTATGATATACTATGGTAGTCGCCTTTTTTGAGGCACATATACATAGTGGAGGATTAGCTCAGCTGGGAGAGCATCTGCCTTACAAGCAGAGGGTCGGCGGTTCGATCCCGTCATCCTCCACCATCTAAATCTTATGTGATGATATTTTTAATCGTCGCGGGGTGGAGCAGTTCGGTAGCTCGTCGGGCTCATAACCCGAAGGTCGTAGGTTCGAATCCTGCCCCCGCAATTTCTTTTTTATAAAGAAGATATATTTGCAAATGGTCCCGTGGTGTAGCGGTTAACATGCCTGCCTGTCACGCAGGAGATCGCCGGTTCGATCCCGGTCGGGACCGCCATTTTTTTATGTTAAGACATTTTTCTTTTGGCTCAGTAGCTCAGTCGGTAGAGCAAAGGACTGAAAATCCTTGTGTCGGCGGTTCGATTCCGTCCTGAGCCACCATTTTAGGATTGTGGCGGTTGTGGTGAAGTGGTTAACACATCGGATTGTGGTTCCGACATTCGCGGGTTCGAGTCCCGTCATCCGCCCCATTTTTTTACGGGCCTATAGCTCAGCTGGTTAGAGCGCACGCCTGATAAGCGTGAGGTCGATGGTTCGAGTCCATTTAGGCCCACCTTACATAATTACATTATTCCTCCTTAGCTCAGCTGGTTAGAGCACATGACTGTTAATCATGGGGTCGTAGGTTCGAATCCTACAGGGGGAGCCATATCCTTGGAGAATTACTCAAGAGGCTGAAGAGGCGCCCCTGCTAAGGGTGTAGGTCGGGTAACCGGCGCGAGGGTTCAATTGCCTCATTCTCCGTTTTTCTTTTTAGCTATTTCTTTATTGACTTATTTATCTAATTGTGATATTCTATTATTCGTTGTAAATAATTTTTGTTGTATTTTAATCATGGCCCCTTGGTCAAGCGGTTAAGACACCGCCCTTTCACGGCGGTAACACGGGTTCGAATCCCGTAGGGGTCATACAGTATTTGTTAAGAGCTAGGTGCTCTTTTTTTGTTGCTTACATTTGCTTGCCCTAGGGTAAATTTGCCTTAGTATTTAAATTGTTAGAAATCTTCTGGAAATTCTGATTCAGAATCGGATGTACCAAATTTCGCTACTTCTTCAAAATCGTTTTGCGTATCATTTGGATTGTAAAAGTGCTGGCTTAGTACTTGTTCTTCCACAGGTCTACCAGTTGGAATATTCTTTTTAGTAGTGTGTTCAATGCAATAAAGTGTTGTTGGTATAGCATTAAGTCTTTCAGCAGGGATTTCCTTTTTGCAGGTTTTGCAGCGGCCATAGGTTCCTTCTTCAATTGCTAATAGTGCTGAATTAATCTCAGCAAGTTCGTTTTGTTGGTGCGTGTTTAGTGCCATTGAGTATTCACGATCAACTAGTTCTGTAGCATTGTCTGCAGGGTGGTTATCATATTGCGATAACTCGGTTGTTTGTGTTCTAGTTTCTTTTTTTTGTTGCAGACCTTGAATAATTTGTTTTTTTTCATTTTCTAAGATTGTTTTAAAATGCGCGTGGTTTGCCATAGTTTTACCAGCTCCTTTTCTGTAGTTTTCCCATTTTGTAACCGAATTATTTGGTTCCTTCTACTTAGGGATTTTTGTATTTATTATTGTTTTCTCTAATTTGCTGAAAATTTTTTTCTTTTCATAAATAAAATACCGGATAAAATCGTGTATCAATTTTATCCGGTATTTTCTATCTAAAAATGTAATATATAATTGTTATTCTGGATTTTTTGTCACTTTGCTAATGTAGCGATAGATAGTTGGTGAAGAGATTCTAAGCTGTTTTGCTACTTCGTTCACTGCACCTTTAAGCAAAAATATTTCCTTATTATTTAATAGGTCAATGAGTTTTATGCGATCTTCTAGTGTCAGTCTATCAACACTGGTACCGCTTTCCGATAATATGTTGGAAATGGTTGCACTGATTACTTCTGTTGTGGATAGTGAAAGTTTTTCAATGTCTTCGGAGTTATCGATTGGAATTTCTAATAAGCTGCCTTGTTCGCCAGGTAAATGCATGTTGCAGATTTCCGCTAGGTTACGAAGTGTATTTTCATACTTGGTTGTATTGAAGTTAACACAGAGCATCCCAATTAGATTTTCATCTTTATCTTTTATAAAAAAGGTAGATGATCTAAAAGTTTTTCCATCATGAGAAACACCCCGATAGTTCTTCACATAATCATTTTTTTCGTAAACTTTGTCTGTTATGAACTTTAATCCAAGGTTGGTCATAGGGGAGTTTACAGTTCGCCCACTGGTGGCAGCGTTTGCTATTGCGGAGACGCGATGTTCTTTCCCCCTTAGATCGTGTAGTACGACTTCAAATTCAGCTCCTAGGACGCTTCCGAGGAATTCTACGAGTTTTGTGTAGGTTTTCAAAGTATCATTCATTGTATTCTCCATCATTCTGTTACAGTTTGTGGAAATCTGATTCTTAATTACATTAGATAGCTCTAAAAATTTGCAGTAAAGCTAAATAAAATTTGTTTATTTCTACGTAATTCGTTTCATTGATTTCAACCGTTTGTTTTCTTATAGACTGCATTGTACTACACCACTACTAAATAATCAAAGGGTATTCTCAGTTTTGCTTTTTATATTCAAAAATTCGTGAAGCCTTCTTGTTTTTGTGGGAGTCTTGTTTTTTTAGCTTCATGGACTTTGTTAAATCAATTGACATTTTAAATTTAAATAAAGTATTGACAATAAGTAACATAGATGATAAGTTTTTATCAAGACGTAATAAATTTTTATCATAAATATGAGGTGAGCATATGGCAAAGAAGATTCAATTTAAATTGAACACATTGCCTAAGGATTCTGAGTCGGCAAAACGGAAGCTGATTGAGGTCGTTGGGAAGGTTGAAGTGGATAAAGCTAAGAAATTTCATGAGAGTTTTCCTCAATACAGTGTAACGCCACTAGTTAGTTTAAAGGGTTTAGCAGATCAGATCGGCGTTGGAGGCGTTTTTCTTAAAGATGAGTCGTATCGGTTTGGGCTTAATGCGTTTAAGGTGCTCGGTGGATCTTACGCTATGGCAAAATATATGGCAAACAAGCTTGGTAAGGATATCGCTGAGGTTGATTTTGAGGAATTAACTTCTGATAATGTCAGGGAAAAGCTTGGTGAGATTACTTTTGTTACGGCTACGGATGGTAATCATGGGAAGGGCGTTGCTTGGACGGCAAATCAGCTTAAACAAAAAGCGGTTGTCTTTATGCCGATCGGTTCTTCGGAGACTCGGTTAAATAATATTCTGTTGGAAGGCGCTGAGGCTTCAATTACGGACATGAATTATGATGACTGTGTTAGGTTGGCTGCTAAATATGCCGAGGAGCACGATGGATTGGTTGTTCAGGATACAGCGTGGGAAGGGTATGAGGAAATTCCAGCTTGGATCATGCAGGGGTATGGAACGATGGTTACAGAAGCATTAGATCAACTTCGCTCTGAGGGAGTAGAGGCGCCTACGCATGTTTTTGTTCAAGCGGGTGTTGGTTCTCTTGCTGGTGCTGTTCAAGGGGTTGTTTCTGGTGCTTGTAAGGATCATTCGCCAATTACGATTATTGCAGAGTCTAATTTAGCTGATTGTTATTATCAGTCTGCAATAAAGGGAAGTGGTGAGGCGGTAGCTGTTGGCGGTGACATGCAGACGATTATGGCTGGGCTTGCTTGCGGGGAAGTAAATACGATTGCTTGGGAAGTTCTAAAAAATCATGCATTTGGTTTTGCTTCATGTCCAGATTGGGTCGCAGCGAATGGGATGAGAATTTTAAGTAGTCCCATTAAAGGTGATTGTCGTGTTATATCAGGAGAGTCTGGTGCTGTAACGACTGGATTACTTTACGAAATCATGACTAATGATGAGTTTAGTTCTTTGAGAAAGGAATTAAAGTTAGATAAGGATTCTAAGGTTTTGATTTTTAGTACTGAAGGAGACACCGATCCAGATATGTATAGAAAAATTGTTTGGAAGGGTGTTAACAATAAATCTCTTGTTTAAGGAGGAATTGCCGAAATTATAACAAGTTGTAAGTTTTGGTGATCACGTAATTTTTATCTCAATCAAGATGTGTTGAGAAATTTTACGAATTTACATAAAAAATGAATGGAGGAATTTTAAGTGGATTTTAATGCGATAAAGACGAGAGCAGAATTTTATAAGGCGGATATGACGAAGTTTTTGAGAGAATTGGTGAGAATTCCAGGTGAAAGTGCTGATGAAAAAGGGCATGTGAAGAGAATTGAAGAGGAAATGTTGAAGGTCGGTTTCAATAAGGTTGATATTGATCCAATGGGCAATGTCCTTGGCTATATGGGGACTGGTGAGACGTTAATTGCTTTTGATGGTCACATTGATACTGTTGGAATCGGAGAGATTAAGAACTGGACTTTTGATCCTTACGAAGGTTGCGAGGATGAGGAGATCATCGGTGGTCGCGGAACTTCTGATCAGTTGGGCGGAATTGTTTCAGCTGTCTACGGTGCGAAAATCATGAAGGATTTGGACTTGTTAAGTGATAAGTATACTGCCTTGGTAACAGGTACTGTTCAAGAGGAAGATTGTGATGGACTATGCTGGCAGTATATTCATAACGAAAGTAAGATTAAGCCTGAATTTGTTGTCATCACAGAACCAACTGATGGCGGTATCTATCGTGGACAACGTGGAAGAATGGAAATCAGAGTAGAGGTCAAAGGTGTCTCTTGTCATGGTTCAGCGCCTGAGCGTGGCGAGAATGCCATTTACAAGATGTCTGATATTCTTCAAGAAGTTAGAGCACTCAATGATGACCTACATTATGATGCGTTTTTAGGAAAGGGAACCTTGGCTGTTTCTGAGATTTTCTTTACGTCACCTTCACGTTGTGCTGTGGCTGATATGTGTGCGATTTCAATTGATAGACGCTTAACTGATGGCGAAACGTTTGAACTTGCTTTGGATGAAATTAGAGCATTGCCTGCTGTGAAGAAATATGGTGCAGAGGTTACAATGTATAATTACGAGCGTCCTTCATGGACTGGCTTAGTGTATCCGACAGAATGTTATTTCCCAACTTGGGTTATTCCTGAGGATGCAGCACCGACGCAGGCTCTTGCTGAGGCTTATGAGGGCATCTATGGTGCACCTAGAATTGATAAGTGGACTTTCTCTACAAACGGTGTATCGATTATGGGGCGTTATGGCATTCCATGTATTGGATTCGGGCCTGGTAAAGAGGCTGAGGCTCATGCCCCAAATGAGAAGACTTGGAAAGAAGATTTGGTTCGATGTGCAGCAGTTTATGCAGCGGTTCCAACGGTTTATACAACCAACAAGAATGTTGCTAAGGAAGCGGTTAAAGCATAATTACCTCACCGGGAATGTTGTAGTAAAATTTTATAAAAAGGGAGCAGATTATGAAGGACTTGAAAGGTTTATTAAATGAGTTACATGCTTTAGATCACAAGAACATGCATAATGATGATTTTTTATTAACGTGGGATAAGACTACAGATGAGCTGAAGTCAGTCTTTACGGTTGCGGAGCTTTTACGTGGGATGAGAGAGCAAAATATTTCTACGAGGATTTTTGATAGTGGCTTAGGGGTTTCTCTTTTTAGAGATAATTCTACTCGAACTAGATTTAGTTATGCGAGTGCTTGTAATCTACTGGGGCTCGAAGTGCAGGATTTAGATGAGGGCAAATCACAAATTGCACATGGGGAGACGGTGCGTGAAACGGCTAATATGATTTCATTCATGGCTGATGTGATCGGAATTCGTGATGACATGTACATCGGTAAAGGGCATACATACATGCAAGAGGTGTCTCAGTCAGTAGCCGATGGCCATAAGGATGGTGTGCTTGAGCAGAGGCCAACGCTTGTTAATCTCCAATGTGACATTGATCATCCAACGCAGAGTATGGCTGATATGCTTCATATTATTAATGAGTTTGGTGGTGTAGAGAACTTGAAAGGCAAGAAAATTGCGATGACTTGGGCTTATTCACCTTCCTATGGTAAACCTTTGTCAGTTCCGCAAGGAATTATTGGTCTCATGAGCAGATTCGGAATGGAAGTTGTGTTAGCGCATCCTGAGGGATATGAAGTAATGCCTGAGGTAGAGGAAGTGGCTAGAAAGAATGCTTCTGAGTCTGGGGGTTCGTTTACAAAGACGAATTCAATGGCAGATGCTTTTAAAGATGCTGATATTGTTTATCCGAAAAGCTGGGCACCATTTGCAGCGATGGAAAAGAGAACTGTGCTGTATGGAGATGGGCAGTTTGATGAAATTAACAAATTGGAAAAAGAATTATTGGCTCAGAATTCTCAGCACAAGGATTGGGAATGTACAGAGGCGTTAATGAAGACAACGAAGGATGGCAATGCACTCTACATGCACTGCTTACCAGCCGACATTACTGGTGTTAGTTGTAAAGAAGGGGAAGTTGAAGCTTCTGTATTTGATCGCTACAGAACGCCTCTTTATAAGGAAGCGGGTTTCAAACCTTATGTGATTGCCGCAATGATGTTCTTGAGTAAGGTGAAGAATCCTGAGGCAACAATTAAGGCTTTAATTGAAGAGAAAAAACCAAGATTTTTTGATAAATAGTTGAGATGAAATAGAATTAGTGCTTATTCATTGGGCGTAATGGTTCCTCATATGGGAAGGGTTGGGTCATAGAATGATCCAAGGTCCTTCCCCAGTGCAGGGACATATGGTAATTGCTACTGATACTATTAAATGCTGAAAGTTTCATTGAAAATGAATGCAGCATGCTCAATTCTATTTCCCATTAAATCTTTTTTTGTAAAAGAAATCAATGATTATCCTCTTAACTGAAGAAAGTAAGGTGATATAGCTTTGTGATAAGCCGTTACTTTCTCTGAGTTAAGTGGATAATCATCTAAAGGCACCTTGTAAAAAGGGCGAGTACGACCAGCAAGTGAACAGATCTTGTACATTCATTTCAGATTCATGTGATTTGATATCGTGTAAATGGGTTTTGGTAAACATGGAGGTCGGTTTTCATTGCGGTATATTTTTCTAGACATCTGTTTCAAAAACAATAATGGCTAGACTTTGCTTACCAAATAACTCATTTTAGCGGAATAGCTTCATTAAGAAATGACTATTATCCAAGGGGTAGATGAGTATGGGGAAGAATTCAAAAAAGAGCTTTACTGAAAATGATCTTTTATATCAATTGGAGGGAAAACCGAAGTTTGGTATTGCTTTTCCTTTAGGTTTACAGCATGTTTTGGCGATGTTTACAGGAAATTTAGCGCCTGTGCTGATTTTGATTGGCGTGTTGGAGTTGCCTGAGGAACAGGCTTTAAATATGATACAAGCAGCAATGCTTGTTTCTGGTATTACGACATTTATTCAGTTATATCCGTTTAAGTTTGGAAGGATCAGTATTGGTGCCGGATTGCCCATTGTCATGGGAACCTCATTTGCTTTTGTGCCAATTGCTTCATCAGTGGGTGCTGAGTATGGATTACCTGGTGTGATGGGAGCTGCTTTAGTTGGTTCTATTGTATCGATTATACTAGGGCTTTTCTTTAAGCCATTGAAAAGATTCTTTCCGCCCTTGGTTATTGGTGCAGTTTTGATCACAATTGGGTTAGATTTATTAGATGTTGGTGTTGACTATTTTGCTGGCGGCGCTGCGGCACCAGATAAGGGTTCCATTGAAAATTTGACATTAGGGTTTATTGTTTTTGCAGTGATTATGGCATTGCAACGATTTGGTAAAGGTATGTGGAAAATATCAGCCATTCTGATTGGGTTGATAGTTGGTTATCTGATTGCGATTCCAATGGGAAAAGTTGATTTCGGTGGTATTGCAAATGCGAGTTGGTTTGGATTTCCGATTCCTGAGGTAGCACCTTGGGAGATGACTTTCCATTTTGATGCGATTCTTGGTTTTATCGCTATCTACATTGTTGTTTGTTTAGAGACGATTGGAAATGCCAATGGGATTACGATTGCTGGATTTAATAGAGAAGCATCTGGGAAAGAAACATCAGGAGCTATTTTGGGTGATGCGATCGGCTGTGTAACAGCTTCTTTATTTAATACGTTGCCAAATACGGCCTTTGGTCAAAATGCAGGCATTGTCTCGATGACGAAAATCGTCAATAAGTGGTGTATTGCAATGGGGGCATTTGTGTTGATTGGTGCAGCTGTTTGTCCTAAAGTCGGGGCTGTCTTTAACTCGATGCCAAATAGTGTTCTTGGTGGAGCAATTATTACGGTGTTTGCCATGATTATGATCAATGGGATTAAGATGATTGCAAAGGCTGGTTTCAGTGAGAGAAATGTACTTGTATTAGGAATTACTTTTGGTATTGGTCTGGGTTTAGGGTCTGCTCCTAGTGTGACAGCATCTTTGCCACCGTACATTGGCTTTATTTTTAAAGATACGATAGCTTGTGTGACGATTGTTGCGATTATCGCCAATATTATTTTCCCAGAAACGAAAGCGGAAATGGAAGCACGGGCGAAGTTAGGTCAAGCTGGCTAGAAGTGTGGCGGTTCACGAATCATTTTATCGTTTCATTTTGTTAAAACTGCTTTGCAGTGATGTTACTTAGTCACTGTACTTCTGGAAATTCAGCAAGATTGGGGATATAAACTTGAAGAATGTTAAAGAGAAGATTGGTACAGTGGATGAAATTCTTCCGATGAATAAAACGATTATGCTTGCATTGCAACATTTATTGATTGGTGTTATTTCCGCCATACCGGTTCCACTTATTATCGGCAGCGCAGCACAGTTGAATGGTGAGGAAATGACATTTTTGATTAGTGCTACGATTTTTGTGGCTGGGGTCACGACGATTTTGCAAAGTTTTGGAATTGGCCATTATATTGGAGCGAAAATTCCTTCGATAATGGGTGCTAGTTTTGCTGTTGTATCTGCATGTGTGATTACAGTGACGGATGCAGCCTCTCCGAGCGAAGGGTTTAGGATGATCGCGGGTGCATCCATTGTCGCAGGAATATTCTGCTTTTTGTTGGCGCCGGTTTGGTCAAAATTGATTCGCTTTTTCCCACTAGTGGTAGTGGGGACAATTGTTACTGTCATTGGCGTTTCTTTGTTGCCAATCGCAATGGATTGGACTTCAAATTATCAAGCTGAACCTGCAACAAGAGATCTTTCGATGGCATTGGCAGTTTTCATTATTGTCATTATTTTAAACAAGTTTCTCAAAGGAATTTGGGCGAGTTTGTCGGTACTATTTGCTTTAGTGATTGGAACGATTATTTCGAGCTTTTTCGGTTTTGTTGATTCATCTGGGGTTGCGGGTGCACCTTGGGTCGGATTTGATATGCCATTTCATTTTGGCGCACCTATTTTTGATCTATCAACGATCATTACATTCACAATTGTGATGGTTTTAACGATGGTGGAGGTTTCTGGGAGTATGATGGGAATCCATCAAATAGTTGAAAAGGATATCGATAATAAAATTTTAGCGAGAGGACTAAGAGCGACTGGAATTGGTGCAGCTGTTGGAGGCGTGTTTAATTCATCGATTCAAACGATTTTTGCACCGAATATTGGTCTGATTGAAATGTCGAAGCAGAAAAGTCGATATATCACGGCTGTTGCGGGTTTAGGGTTGGTTTTGGTTAGTGTACTGCCCAAACTATCAGCGCTGATTACCATGATTCCTTACCCGGTTCTTGGTGGTGCAGGATTTGCGATGTTTGGTATGGTAGCTGCTAGTGGAATTAAGATTTTAGCTGGCGTTGATTATAAAGATAATAACAATACATTAATCGTTGCACTGAGTATTGGTGTTGCGATGATTCCAGAAACAGTTCCTGGTTTTTATGCGAATTGTCCTGAGTTGGTTCGGACAATTTTTGGTGGCGGAATCACTAGTGGTGCGCTAACAGCAATTATCTTGAACATTGTCTTTAATGAATTATCATTTGGTAAAAAGGCAGCTAAATCAGAATCGGAAAATGAAGTGAGGAGCGCTTAGAATGAGTCAAGTGAAAATATTGAAAGGCAATATCATTTTTACGAAAACACCTGAAGAATTTCAAGTGTTTGAGGGTGGATATATTGTTGTGGAAGGTACGAGGGTGAAATCCGTATCGCAGACATTGGATAAACAGTATGATTCGTCTTTAGTCGAAGACTACGGTGATAAATTAATTATTCCAGGTTTTGTCGATGCACATATTCATGCGCCACAGTTTGAGAATACTGGGATAGGGCTCGATAAAGAGTTGCTACCATGGCTAGAAATGTATACGTTCCCTGAGGAAGCTAAATTTCTAGATACTGACTATGCCGAAAGAATTTATTCACGCTTTATAACCTGCCTGTGGGAGTATGGAACGACAAGAAGTATTGTTTTTTCGACGCTTCATAAGGAGGCAACTGAGAGATTGATTGAGCTGTTTAAGAAGTCTGGTCTTGGTGCCTATGTGGGGAAAGTCAATATGGATCGAAATTCACCACCATTTCTTACAGAGACAACTGAGGACTCATTGCGGGATACAGAAGAATTAATTCAGAAGTATGGTGAGGGTGACTTAGTGAAGTTTATTATTACACCTCGGTTTGTACCAACTTGTACACCAGAACTTATGGAAGGGCTTGGGGAATTGGCTGAAAAATATGATGTGCCAGTGCAGTCACATTTGTCTGAAAATCATGGCGAAATTGAATGGGTTCGTAATTTGCATCCTGAAAGTAAGCATTATGCTGATGTCTATAATCGTCATAAAATGTTTGGGCACAAGCCGACTATCATGGCGCATTGCGTCCATAACGATGAAGAAGAAATTGAATTGATAAAGGAAAATCATGTGTTTGTTGCACACTGTCCAACATCAAATCTTAATTTATCGAGTGGTCTGGCGCCCATTAGAAAGTATATGAACAAGGGAATCGATGTTGGAATCGGTACGGATGTGTCTGGTGGTCATACTTTTTCAATGAATGAGTGTATTGTGTCGGCAGTGCAAATATCAAAAATGTATAACTTATATGTGGATAATAAAGATTCGATGCTATCAACTTCAGAGGCATTCTACCTTGCTACAAAAGGTGGCGGTAAATTCTTTGGAAAAGTTGGAAGCTTTGAAGCGGGTTATGAATTCGACGCGTTAGTAATTGATGATAGTTTTCTAAAAGGCGAGGCCGAAAGAAGTATAGAAGAGAGATTACAAAGGTACATCTACATTGGAAAGAAATTCAGTGTTGAAAAAAGGTTTGTCGCTGGTAAAGAAATTAGTAAACCACAATTTTAGCTTTGTTTTAGGGTTTGGTCTCTATAGACTTTCAAAATATTTGATAGCTTGCGATAAGTTCGTTAGCTGTCAATATAGATAAATCTGTTCATAGATCTGCTTAGGCTATGAACCACACTTATAATGAGAATAATCACAAATTAATAGGAGGAAATATAATGAGTGAGTTAATGAGAATGATTCCATTTAATCAACTGGTGGGCTGGATGTTTCAAGAGTTTAGTGAGCAAAAATCAATCTTTGGTATTAGGGAAAATAAATTCTATAAGAATAAAAGTGGGACCAATATTGAGATGTTTGGCGATAAGCTTGGTTCAGCGATAGGACCTGCTGCTGGACCGAATTCTCAGTTAGCACAAAATATTGTCGCTTCTTATTTGGTAGGTTCACGTTATATTGAGTTGAAAACGGTTCAGAAAATGGATGGTGAGGAATTACGGAATTGTATTGCCCGGCCGTGTATTAACATGGAAGACGAGGGCTATAACGTTGAGTGGTCAACTGAGCTGACGGTGCAGGAAGCGTATGATGAGTATGTGAAAGCTTGGTTTGCGATTCATGTTGTGGCGAAGGAGTTGGGGATCAGTTGCTCGAGGGATTTCGCATTCAATATGAGCGTTGGCTATGATTTAGAAGGAATTAAAACGGAGAAGATCGATGGCTTTATTGAAGGGTTGAAAAATGCTTCAAGTACACCGATTTGGAAAGAATGTAAGCAGTATTTGTTAGAAAATATTGAACAATTTGAACAGGTAACGAAAGAAGATATAGAATCTATTTCTGCTTGTATCTCTCCTTCAATTTGTTTATCAACGATGCATGGGTGCCCACCAGCTGAGATCGAAAGAATAGTTAATTATTTGTTAGAAGAAAAAGGGCTACACACTTTTATTAAATGTAATCCAACGTTGCTAGGTTATGAATTTGCACGAACGACTTTAGACCAAATGGGTTATGGTTACATCACATTTGATGATCATCATTTTAAAAATGATTTACAGTATGATGATGCGATTGCGATGATTACACGGTTAATCACTCATTCTAAGAAATTAGGGCTCGAGTTTGGTGTTAAGTTAACCAATACTTTCCCAGTACAAATTGCTAATAATGAACTGCCAGGTGAGGAAATGTATATGTCTGGTCGCTCATTGTTTCCGTTAACAATTAACTTAGCAAATAAATTATCAACGGCATTTGGTGGATTACTGCCTATCTCGTATTCGGGCGGTGCTGATTATTTCAATATTAAAGAAATCTTTACGCTTGGTATTCAGCCCATCACTGTGGCCACTACAATTTTGAAGCCAGGTGGATACGAAAGAATGAAACAACTGGCTGATACAATTGAGCCGTGTATGACAGGGAGGTTCCGCGGTATCGACTTAGCTGGTCTTCATCAGATGGCAAGTAGTGCTGTAACGAATAAAAATCATTTGAAAAGTGCAAGACCAATTGATTCAAGAAAAACGTCTTCACTTTTACCTATATATGACTGTGCAAAGGCGCCTTGTGAAGAAGGTGGTTGCCCAATTGAACAGCAGATTCCTGAATACTTAAAGTTGGTCAGTGAAAAGCGTTATCAGGAAGCTTTTGAGGTCATTGTCAATGATAATTCTTCTCCAGCAGTTACTGGTACGATTTGTGACCACCAATGTCAGCATAAATGTACACGGTTGGATTACGATTCTTCATTAGAAATCCGTCAGGCGAAGAAGATCGCTGTACTCCATGCGCAGGATGATTATTTAAATAATATGAAACCTGCAAATGTTGTTACGAAGAAAAAGGCTGTTGTCATTGGTGCGGGCCCAGCGGGTGTAGCGACTTCTTTCTTTTTAAGAAGAAATGGAATGGATGTGACGGTTTTAGAAAAAAGAGAGCGTCCATATGGCATTGTAGAGTATGTTATTCCAGATTTCAGAATTTCAAAAGAAATGATTCAGCGTGATGTGAAGTTGGCAGAAAATGCTGGTGTGAATTTTATATATAATGTGAATGAAAATTATTGTGTTGCTGATTTGAAGAATGAGTATGATTTCGTTGTACTAGCTACTGGTGCTTGGAAAGAAGGGATGAACCCTGTCAAAGAGGGTGGCGAGAAGTTGCGTGATGCATTAGAATTCTTGGCTGAATCAAAAGCTGAAAATTTAAATGTCAACTTGGGTAAAAATGTTGCTGTCATTGGTGGTGGTGATGTGGCAATGGATTGTTCTAGGGCTGCAAAACGTGCGCCTGGGGTTGAAAATGTCTCGATTGTTTATCGTAGAACGAAAGCGTTTATGCCTGCAGAGCTAGAGGAAAAAGAACTGGCACTTAGTGATGGCGTTGTTTTCCAAGAGTTACTGTCGCCAGTCTCTTATGATGGGAAAACACTGGTCTGTGAGATCATGGTGCTTGGTGACCGTGATGCTTCGGGAAGAAGAGGCATTAACGGGACAGGAAAAATGAAATCGTTAGCGTTTGATACGGTGATCAGTGCTGTTGGTGCAAGGGTAGACAGTAGCCTATTCAAAGAAAATCAATTGAAACTTGTGGGTAAAGGGTTCGCTGAGCTTAATCAGTTTAATGAATCAAGCATTGAAAATGTCTACGTAGCAGGTGACTGTAAAGCAGGTGCAGCAACGATTGTAAAAGCGATTGCAGATGCAAAAGTGATTTCTAAAAACATCTTGAATAAAGCTGGTCTAACAGATGACTTCGAAAGATTTACGCTTGTCCAAGATCAAGAGATGCTTTATGCCAAAAAGGGTGATCTGAAAGCAAGTAGTAAAACCATTGATGATAGCGAGCGTTGCTTGGCTTGTGATCAAATTTGTGAAATTTGCTGTGATGTTTGTCCTAATAGAGCCAATGTGATGGTTCAGGTTAACTGTGATGAATTAGAGCAGAGACACCAAATTGTTCATATTGATGGCATGTGTAATGAGTGTGGTAATTGCGGCATTTTCTGTCCTCATACCGGTAATCCGTATAAGGATAAAATCACTTTATTCTGGAGTGAAGAAGATTTCTTAAGTAGTACAAATAAAGGATTTTTGCCACTTGGTGACGATAGGTTTACGGTGAGAAGAGAGGACGGCTCAGTGATTACGCACAAACTGGGTGATGGTCAAATTTCTGTGGAGATGAAAGCGGTGCTAAATGCTTTGCTGAAAGATCATGCTTACTACTTTGTAGCAGTATCGGCTTGATTAAGTAAAATCTCAATAAATTGCAGACTAAAAAGTTTATTTTACAAGGAGGAAATGACGATGATATTAATTGGAAATGGTCATGTGTTTACACGGGATGAGAAGAAACCTTTTATTCATAATGGTGCTGTGTTGATTGATGGTCAATTGATTAAGGAAATTGGCAATACGGAGGATTTAAAGAAGAAGTATCCTCAGGCTGAATATAAAGACGCTAAAGGAAGACTCGTGATGCCAGGGTTTATTAATACGCATATGCATTATTACAGTACGTTCGCGAGAGGGATGGCACTTGATAGCCCGCCTGCAACGATGTTTAGTGATGTGTTAAAAGGTCTTTGGTGGAGACTAGATAAATGCCTTGATCTTGATGATGTTTTTTATAGCGCAGCGATGCCAATGATTGAGCAGGTTAAATCTGGCGTGACAACGGTTATTGATCATCATGCGAGTCCGTTTGCACTTGAAGGAAGTTTGTTCAAAATTGCTGATGCTGCGAAGGCGATTGGTGTACGGAGCAATCTTTGTTACGAAATTTCGGACCGTGATGGCGAAGCGATTGCACAGGCAGGGATTAAAGAGAGCATTGACTTTGCAAGGTATTGTAATGAACAGCAAAGCGATATGATGAAAGCAATGATTGGACTTCACGCTTCGATGACAATTTCTGATCAAACATTGGACAAGTGTTTAGCCGCATCCGCTGATGTTGGCGTTGGTTTCCATGTCCATTGTGCAGAGGGTATTGAGGATGTCGCAGATTCTTTAGCAAAGTACAACCAACGAGTTATTGAGAGATGGTATAACCGTGGTGTACTTAGTGATAAGAGTATTGCTGTTCACTGTATTCATTTATCAAGTGATGAAATCGAGATGCTGAAAGAGAGCGATGTTGCTGTCGTTCACAATCCAGAGTCCAATATGGGAAATGCAGTAGGGATTGCACCTATACTTCAGATGATTGAAAGAGGCGTGCTTGTTGGGTTAGGCACTGATGGCTACACTGCTGATATGATGGAATCTTACAAAGTGGCTAATTTGATTCACAAACATGAAAATAAGCTTCCTAGTGTTGGCTGGGGCGAGCCACCAATGATGTTGTTTGATAATAACGCTAAGATTGCGAATCGCTTTATTGATGGAACGGTTGGTACACTGAAAGAAGGCGCTTATGCCGATGTGATAATTGTTGATTACAGCTCGCCAACACCGGTGAATGAGACCAACATTAATGGCCACATTCTCTTTGGTGTCAGTGGCCGGCATGTCGACACAACGATTATAAATGGTCTTATTGTCATGGATGAACGAAAGCTAGTGAATATTGATGAAGCGGCTATTACCGCACAAAGTATTGAGCAGGCGCAAAAATTATGGAACCGAATTTAATTATGTAGAAACTAGAGGCTTATACGTGACTGTTTTTGAAAAATGATGAATGCTTTTCTAAAAGCGTACATTACCAGCGGTTTTAAAAGTGCTTTCCATCCTAGAAAAGGGTAATTAGGAATCATTGTTTAACGATGTTTCTTTTAGATTGTAGGAGGAACTATGGGGAAAATAATCGGAAAAGAAGTGGAACGTTGGGACGCACGGGCTAAAGTGCAGGGAAAAGCAAACTACACAGCAGATATTCCAACAAAAAAGAAACTATACGGTAAAATTTGCCGAGCTACAATTGCGCATGGGCTAGTCAAGAAGATGGATTTAAGTGAGGCACTGAAAATACCAGGTGTTGTAAAAATTTTGACACCTGATGATCTGCCAGATTTTAAGTTTCCAACAGCTGGTCATCCATTTTCTCTTAATCCGAAAACACGTGATAAGTATGATCGTAATTTGCTGACAAAAAAGGTGCGGCTGTATGGTGATGAGATTGCTGCGGTTATTGCAGAAACAGAGCTTGCAGCCGAACTTGCTGTGCACAAAATTAAAGTAGAGTACGAAGCATTTCCTTTCTATTTAACGCCTGAGGAGGCACTTGCTGACGATGCTGTTGAAATTCATGAAGGAACGAAAAATATTATTGCGGCAACAGTTGCAGAGATTGGTGATATAGCAAAAGGATTTGAGGCATCTGATCATGTCTTTGAGGATCAGTTCAGCACGCAAATGCAACAGCATTGTCATATGGAAAGTCAAGTGGCTTATGCTTATCAAGATGTTGACCAGCGATGGGTTTGTGTTTCATCGACGCAAATTCCGCACATTTGTAGACGAATTCTAGGAGAAGCCTTTGGGATGCCTTGGGGTCAGTTTAGGGTTATTAAACCTTTTATTGGTGGTGGCTTTGGGAATAAACAGGATGTTGTCATTGAACCACTTGTAGTCGCAATGAGTATGGCTGTTGGCGGGAAACCAGTTATGTTGGAATTAACCAGAGAAGAAAGTCTTGCCTATACGAGAGTAAGACATGCGATTAATTATAATATGAAGCTTGGTGTTTCAAAAGACGGTAAGATCAAGGCACTCGAAGTTCACCTTTTATCAGCAAATGGGGGTTATGCTTCTCATGGTCATTCGATTGCGGCTAAAGGTGGAGGGATGCTCGTTGCTCTCTATAAAATTCCAAATATGCATTATGATGCGAAAACAGTTTATACAAATGTAGCAACTGCTGGTGCAATGCGCGGTTATGGTGTACCACAAATTATGTTTGCTATTGAGTCGTTTATGGAAAATGTTGCGAGAAAATTGGATTTTGATCCGATTGAGTTTCGGTTGAAAAACTTAGCACCGACAGATGAAATGAATCCTATAAATGAGATTACACCGTATTCTGGAAGTTTAAAAGAATGTATTTTGAAAGGGAAAGAACAGTTTCATTGGGATGAGAAGAAGGAAGCGGCTGCTAAATATAAAATAGGTGCATTCCGAAGAGGGGTTGGTCTTGCTACTTTTGCTTATACATCAGGTACCTATCCAAAAGGGTATGAGATCGCCGGGTGCCGGTTGACGTTGAACCAAGATGGCAGTGTCAAGTGTTTGGTTGGTGCCACAGAGATTGGTCAGGGGTCAGATACAGTGTTCAGACAAATGGTGGCTGAACAAACCGGGATTCCTTATGAAAGGATTTTTGTGGATGCCCATACAGATACTGATTATGCGCCATTTGACACTGGGGCTTATGCATCAAGACAAACTTATGTCACTGGTATGGCTGTAGAAAAAACAGCCAGTGAGTTAAAAGAAAAAATCTTAAATAGTGCTGAAAAAATCGACGGTATTAAAGCAGGCGACTTAGACATTATTGATGGTGATATTGTCCTTAAAGCAAATGGGGATTTAGTGGAAACTGTTGCGGAACTGGCCTTGAAATCTTTTTACCACCTTGAAAAAGGGGAGTGTATCACGGCAGAAGTTTCAAATAATTGCCGGTTAAATTCTTATCCTTTTGGGGTGACCTATGCAGAGGTAGAGATTGATACAATCACTGGAAAAGTAAAAATTTTGAGCATCATGAATGTGCATGATTCTGGAAAGATTTTGAATCCATTATTAGCATCTGGGCAAGTTGAAGGCGGGATGGCAATGGCGATTCCTTACGCACTTTCGGAAGAGCTAAAATACAATGCTAAAACGGGTGCACCTTTAAACAATAACTTGTTGGATTATAAAATGCCGACTGCAATGGATGTACCAGATTTGTCTTATTGCTTTGTTGAAACAGAAGATTGCTTCGGTCCATTCGGTAGCAAGGCATTAGGGGAACCACCAATTTGCTCTCCGGCACCTGCACTTAGGAACGCTATTCTTGATGCTGTGGACGAGGAATTTAATCATTTACCTGTAACGCCGCAGAAAATATTTGAAAGAATGAATCTATAGTTTGGTGAGTGAAACGCATCATCTCGTAAGTTACCCAGAAGCAGAAACGGTTAAACAAGTTGTTGTCGATGTGCTGTTGAAAAATGAAAACGCTCAAATTATTGCTGGTGGAACGGATGTACTGATTAAAACGAGAAAGCTGAAAGAGGGCTATACTAGGGTTGAATAGGCTTGTAAATTACCTAAAAAACGGTATATTGCAGTAACGATTAGAAAAAGAAACAGTTACAGGGGGACTGGTTATGTCTATAAAGATAGCTTGTAATGTAAATGGTAGAGATTATGGGTTAGAGATTGATGAGAAGGAATCGTTGCTAGAGTTGCTGAGAGATCGATTGGAATTAACGGGAACGAAGCAGGGGTGCAGTGTTGGTGAATGTGGTGCTTGTGCTGTGTTGGTGGATGGAACCACCGTCGATTCTTGCATTTATTTAGCAGCTTGGGTGGATGAGAAGAAAGTGATCACGATCGAAGGCATAGCTAAAGAGGATGGCAGTTTGTCTGATGTACAAGAGAGCTTTATTGAAAGTGGTGCAGTGCAGTGTGGTTTCTGTACACCTGGATTGGTTCTCTCTACGACAGCGTTTTTAGAGCAAAATAAAAACCCAAGCCGAGAAGATATCCGCAGAGGAATTTCAGGGAATCTTTGCCGCTGTACAGGATATCAAAAAATCGTTGAGGCGGTTGAACGGACTGTTGAGAAAAGAAAAGTGGCTAAATAACGAGGTCTATCATGAATATTAGCACATTTTAGATCCCTGCAAGGTCTGAATTGATTGATGTTCCGGCAAGTAAGCCGCGCGTGCTGATGAACTTCTGCCCTTCCAGACTTACCCCACAGTACACTAATTACTACTGAGAATCGATAGCAGACATCAACATTAATATGAGGAAATATTGTTAAAAATTCTAAGAAGCCTTATCTAAAGTACCATTGATTAAGTGACTTTTTTAGCAGGGTCTAAAAATTCATGCGTCACGATTTCTAAACATATCCAAGGTCTGATGCCATTGTGACCTAACCATTTTAGGAGGAACTATGGGAAAGATAATAGGTAAAGAAGTTGAGCGCTGGGATGCCAGAGCTAAAGTACAAGGGAAAGCCAACTATACAGCAGATATCCCAACAAAAAAGAAGCTATATGGGAAAATATGCCGAGCAACTATTGCTCATGGTCTCGTCAAAAAGTTGGATTTAAGTGAAGCATTACAAGTGCCTGGGGTTGTGAGAATCCTGACACCAGATGACTTGCCAGACTTTAAGTTTCCAACTGCGGGCCATCCTTTTGTCTTAAATCCAGATAGAAGAGATGTAGCTGACCGAAATTTGCTTACAAAGAGAGTGCGCTTGTATGGGGACGAAATCGCTGCAGTTATCGCAGAAACGGAACTGGCAGCATCACTTGCGGTTCAGAAAATCAGAGCCGAGTATGAAGCGTATCCATTTTATTTAACAGCCGAGGAAGCACTTGCTGAGGGTGCGATTGAAATTCATGAGGGAACAAAGAATATCATTGCATCGACTGTATCAGAAGTGGGTGACCTAGCGGCTGGCTTCGAGGCATCTGATCATATTTTCGAAGAAACATTTAGTACACAAATGCAACAGCATTGTCATATGGAGAGTCAGGTGGCCTATGCATATCAAGATGTTGATGGACGCTGGGTCTGTGTATCATCGACCCAAATTCCGCATATTTGTCGCCGAGTTTTGGGGCAAGCATTTGGAATGCCTTGGGGGCAATTCAGGGTGATAAAACCGTTCATAGGAGGCGGTTTTGGCAATAAACAGGATGTGACCATTGAACCACTTGTGGTCGCGATGAGTATGGCAGTTGGCGGGAAGCCAGTAATGATTGAACTGCCTCGAGAGGAAAGTCTTGCCTATACGAGAGTGAGACACGCGATTAGCTATAAAATGAAGTTGGGGCTTTCTGGTGATGGTCTAATCAAAGCACTGGATGTCGATGTTGTTTCTACAAATGGTGGATATGCATCTCATGGCCACTCAATAGCTGTTGGTGGAGGTGGTTCACTTGCCGCACTCTATAAAATTCCTAACTTACGGTATGATGTCAAGACTGTTTATACAAACACGGCAACAGCAGGTGCTATGAGGGGCTATGGTGTACCGCAATTGATGTTCGCAATTGAATCGATGGTGGATCATATTGCAAAGGATTTGTCGATGAATCCAATTGAATTGAGGTTGAAAAATTTAGCATCACCTGATGAAATAAATCCACTCAATGACATTACACCATATTCAGGTAGTCTAAAAGAATGTATAATAAAGGGAAAAGAACTTTTCCAATGGGATGAGAAAAAGAAAGCTGCTGAGGCTTATCAATCTGGAGAATTGAGACGGGGCATCGGAATGGCTTGTTTTCCTTATATCTCGGGCGTTTATCCGCATGGGTATGAAATGGCCAGTTGTCATTTAACACTCAATCAAGATGGTAGCGTAAAAGCATTAGTTGGTGCCACCGAAATTGGTCAAGGCTCCGATACTGTTTTTAGACAGATCATAGCAGAGACAGTTGGTATTGCCTATGAAAAGGTCTATCTTGATGCATATACAGACACAGATTATGCACCATTTGATCCTGGTTCATACGCTTCTAGACAAACGTATGTATCTGGCATAGCTGTTGAAAAAACAGCTTTGCAGTTAAGAGTGAAAATTCTTGCCTGTGTTGAGAAATTAGATGGTGTGAAGGTAGCAGAAATAGATATTGTTGAAGATAAAATTGTTTTGAAAAAGAATGGCGACGTGGTCGAGACAGTGCCAAATCTCGCATTAAGATCGTATTATGACCTTGAAAATGGTGAATGTATCACCGCTGAAGTATCTAATAACTGTCAGTCTAATTCCTATCCATATGGGGTGACTTTTGCAGAGGTAGAGGTAGATACGGCAACTGGAAAAGTAGAGATTTTGAGCATTTTAAATGTACATGATTCGGGTAAAATTATTAACCCACTTTTAGCAAGTGGTCAAGTAGACGGTGGAATGGGTATGGCAATTCCTTATGCGCTTGCAGAAGAATTACGCTATAACCCGAAGACAGGTGCGCCACTAAATAATAACTTATTGGACTATAAAATGCCAACGGCGATGGATTTGCCAGATTTGAATAATTACTTCGTGGAATCGGAGGATCGCTTTGGACCTTTTGGTAGTAAGGGATTAGGAGAAACACCTATGTGTTCTCCAGCACCAGCGCTCAGGAATGCAATTTTAGATGCGATCGGTGAAGAATTTAATCAATTGCCAATGACGCCTCAGAAGATATTTGACAAAATAAATAGTAAGTAGGTGAAGGGGAGCATGTATCATATTGCAAGCTACACAGAAGCAGAAACAGTGAAACAAGTTGTCGAGGCCTTATTGAAAAATGATAACGCGCAAATTATCGCAGGTGGAACGGATGTATTGATTAAAACGAGAGAGTTAAAGTCTGGCTATACAGCGAGAGATTTGATTGGGATTACAAGAATCGAGGAATTGACTAACATCGGCTTAGATGATGAAGAATCAATTGTGATTGGGGCAGCGATGACCTTTACTTTGGTGGAGAATCATCCACTGATCCTTTCGAGGGTACCAAGTTTAAGTATGGCTGTAGGTAGTGTTGGTGGGCCTCAGACTAGAAATGCAGGAACAATTGGTGGTAATGTCTGTAATGGTGCAACCTCTGCAGATAGTGCATCTACCCTATTTGCGTACAATGCTGTGCTGACATTAGAAGGGGCGACTGGCAGGAGAGAAGTGCCGATTGAAAAGTTCTATTTAGGACCAGGCAAAGTGGCACTTGAGCAAGGAGATGTTCTCGTTTCTATTAAAATCAAGAAAGAAGATTATCATGGCTTTAAAGGTCACTATATTAAATTTAGTCCTAGAAATGCAATGGATATTGCCACCCTTGGGTGCTCTATTTTGATAAAAGAAAAAGATCAGATGGTTGAAGATTTAAGGATTGCTTTTGGCGTCGCTGGTCCAACACCACTAAGAGCAGGACAGGCCGAAGCCTTTGCAAAGGGGAAGCCGCTGAGCGACGAAGTGATCGAAAAAATAGGCCAATTATGCCTTGAAAGTAGTAAGGCAAGGGATTCTTGGCGGGGTTCCAAGGCTTTCAGAGAGCAATTGATTAAAGAACTTCCGAAAAGGGCAATCCGTGTAGCTGTTGAGCAATAATCTATTGCGCGCGAAGTGAATGATGTTTCGTCGTAAAATTGTGTTGAGCAGTGAGTGTTCATCAGAAATCCGACGTTTCTGGGGAATAAATATCGAAAGATTGTTGGACTGCCCCTCAAATACAGTTAAAAAAAATAAACAGTCAGTAAAAAATCTTTGTATCTTTGACAAGATCATATGAGAGGACAGTGAACATGTTTGAATTTGAAATAAATCAGATACAGTATTCAACTGAAGAAAGCAAGAGTTTAATTGCTTATCTGAGAGATGATTTACGTTTAACTAGCGTGAAAAATGGTTGCGGCGAAGGGGCTTGTGGCACCTGCACCGTGATTTTGGATGGACGTCCAATGAAGGCTTGTGTACTGACAACAGAAAAGATTAACGGGAAGAGTTTGGTGACTGTAGAAGGACTCAGTGAGCGGGAGCAAGATGTCTATGCTTATGCGTTTACCACTGCGGGTGCAGTTCAATGTGGGTTCTGCATTCCAGGCATGGTCATTAGTGCAAAAGCATTACTGGACAAAGTGCCAGAACCAACGTTGGAGGAAATCAAAAAAGCCCTTCGCGGGAACATCTGTCGATGTACGGGCTATATCAAAATTTATGAGGCTGTTCAGTTAGCGGCGACAGTTTTTAAAGAAAATCGTGCAATTCCTAAGGTTGAATGTAAAGGGCTTGTTGGTGATAATCTTGGACGACTTGATGCGAGAGCGAAAACACTTGGAACAGCTGAATATGTCGATGATGTTCATGTTGATGGGATCTTGCACGGTTCGTGTGTAAGACCAGAATTTCCGAGAATACTTGTTAAAAAAATTGATACTGAAAAAGCATTGGCACATCCAGGGGTTGTTGCAGTTTTTACTGGAATGAATACAGAATTAAATCCATTGGGTCACTTAGCAAAAGATTGGCCAGCTTTCATTAGCGAAGGGGAAGAGACCAGATATATTGGTGATGCATTGGCTTTGATTGTTGCTGAGACAAAGGAAGCACTGGCTGAAGGGAAGAAGCTTGTTGAAGTGGTCTTTGAACAGCTAGAACCAGTTAGAAGTCCAGTTGAAGCGATGAAAGATGGTGCCGCAAAGGTTCATTCACAAGGGAACCATTTGTCTCACCAAGAATTGAAAAAAGGAAATCCTGAGAAAAAAATAGAGCAAGCTAGGTATGTTGTATCCGATCATTTTTCAGTGCCGTTTACTGATCATGCGTTTATGGAACCAGAGTGCGCAATCGCCATTCCAGATGGCGAGGATCGCTTACTAATGTACACCGGTTCACAAAACGTCTACGATGAGCAAAAAGAAATTTCTCACATGCTCGGTATTGCACCTGAGAAGATCCGCATTCAAAGTAAGTATGTTGGCGGTGGATTTGGTGGTAAAGAAGACATGTCCGTTCAACATCATGCTGCACTTGCCGCTTATCTGTTGAAAAAGCCTGTAAAAGTGAAATTCACGAGACAAGAGAGCATTCTTTATCATGTGAAACGACATGCAATGGAAATGGATTTCACTGTTGGCTGTGATGAGAATGGAATGATTCAAGGATTAATTGCAAGCATTGTTTCAGATACGGGTGCCTACGCATCACTGGGAGGACCAGTGCTCCAAAGAGCCTGCACTCATGCAGCAGGGCCCTATAACTTCCAAGATGTTTCGATTGTAGGCGATGCTTATTACACCAATAATCCACCAGCAGGTGCATTTAGAGGCTTTGGCGTCACACAGTCTTTGTTTGCGATGGAAGCTTGCTTAAATAAGCTAGCTGATTTAGTTGGTATTTCACCATGGGAAATCCGCTATCGAAATGCGGTTAGACCTGGGGATGTCCTGCCAAACGGACAAATAGCTGATGTGAGTACTGCCTTTGTTGAAACACTAGAAGCAGTCAAAGTGGATTACGAACAAGCAAAACATGTTGGAATTGGTTGTGGTATTAAGAACTCAGGTGTCGGTGTCGGGATTCCCGATACAGGTAGATGTATTATTTCAATAGAGAATGGCAAAATCCATGTAAGAACAGCTGCTGCATGTATTGGGCAAGGGTTAGCGACAGTGATGTTGCAGATTGCTGCCGAGACATTGCAACTGCCAGCAGAGCAGTTTGTTTTGGAATCACCAGACACTGCAAGAACGCCAAACTCTGGTACAACGACAGCATCCAGACAGACATTAGTCACTGGTGAAGCGGTTAGAAGAGGGGCGCAGTTGCTAAAGGATGAGCTTGATAAAGGAAAGACATTAGCGAAACTTGAGGGAAAAGAATTCTACGGGGAGTATGCGACTGAAACTGATCCAATGGGTTCTGAAAAAGCGCACCCAGTGAGCCATGTCGGCTATGGTTATGCGACACAAATTGTGATTTTGGATGACAATGGAAAGTTGCAAAAGGTTGTTGCGGCTCATGATGTTGGCACAGCAATCAATCCTTTAAATGTTGAAGGACAAATCGAGGGTGGTGTTGTGATGTCTCTTGGGTATGCATTAACAGAAGATTATCCATTAGTCGATTCCATGCCTAAAGTGAAATATGGAACGCTTGGCTTATTTAGATCAATTCAAACACCAGAAATCGAAGTAAAAATTGTGGAAAAAGAGAATTCTAATCCAATGGCATATGGTGCAAAAGGTGTTGGCGAAATTGCCAGTGTTCCAACTGCGCCCGCCGTGCAAGATGCTTATTACCGATTTACTGGTGAGTTCCAGACAAAGCTACCATTAGTTGGGACACCTTATCGAAAGAAATGAAATCTTTGTCTCACAATGAGCGCTGGGGCCGGAAATAAGCGATAAGGATACCGTCTTTGATGCTGATTGCTTAAGAAGGCGTACTGATGAAAAGGATGATTGGAGGTTTCCAGATGATCATTAAAAATGGTTTGATCACAACGGCAAGTGATTTATTTGAAGCGGATCTTTACATTGAAGACGGTGTTATCAAAAAAATCGAGAAAAATATCTTGATAGATGATGCAGAAATTATTGATGCAAAAGGTATGTACGTGATGCCGGGTGGAATTGATGTTCATACCCATTTTTCTTTAGATGTTGGGAACTTTGTTGCTAGTGATGATTTTCGAACAGGGACGGTTGCAGCAGCATGTGGAGGGACGACTTCGGTGATTGATCATATTGGTCAAGGGGCTAAAGGGGAGACACTTCACGATCCAATTAACAAATACCATGATCTTGCGAAGGGCAATGCTGTCATCGATTACAGCTTTCATGGCGTTATTCCGTATGCTGTAAATGCAGATCGATTAACAGAGATGAAAGAACTCATCACTCGGGGGATTGAAAGTTTTAAAATATACATGACCTACGGGCAAATGCTTCATGATGCTGACGTGCTTCGAGTATTACAAGTAGCAAAGGAGCATAATGCCGTCATTGCGGTTCATCCTGAAAATAATGAGACTATCACTCATTTAAAAACGGAATTTCAACAGAAAGGGCTTCTATCGCCTATTTATCATGCGAAAAGTCGTCCTGAAGAATGCGAAGCTGAAGCGATTAATCGTATTCTCCACCTTGCTCACACGGCGGGAGATGCACCGGTTTACATCGTTCATCTTTCTTCGAATCTTGGTCTGGATGTGGTTAAGGCGGCAAGAAAACGGGGCCAGAAAAATATATACGTTGAAACATGCCCACAGTATTTGTTGCTGGATGAGTCGATGTATAACGCACCAAAACATGAAGGTTTAAAATATGTGATGAGTCCACCGCTAAGAAAGAAGCATCATCAGGAAAAACTATGGCGCGGAATTAGGGAAGGTGATATTCAAGTTGTTGCCACGGATCATTGCCCATTTCTATTTGAAAAGGAAAAACTTCCTGCTGGTAAGGATGATTTCACGAAATGTCCAAATGGCGCGCCGGGTGTTGAGCTGAGAATGTCATTGCTATTCTCAGAGGGTGTGATAAAAGAGAGAATCTCAGTTAATAAATTTGTGGAAGTGACCAGTACAAATCCTGCGAAGATTTATGGTCTCTATCCGCAAAAAGGAACGATTGCTGTCGGCGGTGATGCAGATGTTGTGTTATTGGACCCGAGTAGGAAATACCGAATCTCTCAGGCGGCTTTGCATGAAAATGTCGATTACACGCCTTATGAAGGGTTAGATGTGACGGGGTATCCTGTCATGACGATTGCAAGAGGAAAAGTAGTTGCAAAAGACGGGGCTTTCGTTGGGAAAGCTGGATTCGGTGCTTTTATCAAACGGTATAAAAACGATGAACTTTTACGTGTTTAACAGGATGGATCACATCTTTTAAGGGATAGGTTGCGTTTGAAATAGGAAATAGGAAAGGAGATGACGATGAACAATTCACTTCTTTTATCTGATGCACTCGGTATAAAGCAGAAGGATGTCGTTCTTGTGGTTGGTTCTGGTGGAAAAACAACTCTTTGTCTCAGCTTGTGTGAAGAATTAAAATATAAGCAAATTATTTTTTATACGACAACAACAAAGATGTTTCCTCCTACTCAAGATAATTATCAAATCTATCTTGGTGAGCAGGCGACTACAAAGTTATTCGCGCAACAAGGAGTCTATGTGTTAGCGAAGAAAAAGAATGATGAGGGAAAGTTACTGCCCTTTGATTTAGAGACCATAGAGCATTTTGCTAGCCAGTGTGATGTGATGATTGCCGAGGCGGACGGGTCTAAGATGAAGCCTTTGAAAGGGTGGAATGAAACGGAGCCGGTCTATCTTAAGAACACGACGAGAACAGTTGCAGTGATTCCGATTAATATGGTTGGAAAAATGATTGATTCTAGTAGTGTCCATAGACTTGATTTGTTTCAGGAAATAATCGGTCATACAGCAGAAAAACGTATTGAAGTGGATGATTTATTTCGCGTCATTTCTAATGATAAGGGGCTTTTCAAAGGCGCAGTTGGTACACGGATTCTGGTGATTAACCGAGTAGAAAGTGTAGCTGATCAACAAAATGCTGATCGACTTGTTACCCTGTTAAATAAAAACCATGTCAGGCTAGATCGTATTGTACTAGCTTCTCTGAAGAATCAAAGCTATACCGTCTTAATGCGTAATATGGATGAGGAATGGCTATGCGAATAGGTGCTGTGATATTGGCATCAGGATTTTCAAAACGCTTAGGTGCAGACAAGAATAAGCTGTTTTTAACTTTCAAAGGCAAGTCTTTTTTACAAATTTGTATAGACAATGTGATGAAGGCTACGTTTGATGAAATTGTTTTGGTAACTTCTTATTTGGAAGCGGTTCAGGGCAATTTAACCATGATAAAAGGCGTTCAACTGGTGCAAAATCGCCATCCTGAACTTGGAATTAGTGAAAGTATCAAGCTGGGTTTAGAAGAAATCAACGAATGCGATGCTTATATGTTTTTTACGATCGATCAGCCGCAGTTACAGGTTGATACAATTAACAGGCTAAAGACATTTGCTGAGAGAGGTCGGATTATTGTACCAATCTACAATGGTCAAAAAGGAAGTCCGACGATTTTTGGGTGTGATTTTAAAGCGAAGTTATTGACGATTTCTGGCGATGTTGGTGGGAAACAAATAATCAATCAACACAAGCATTTTGTTACTTTTGTCCAGATTGAGGCTGGTTCTGAAGGAATGGATATTGATACGATGGCAGAATATATGACTCTGAAAAAAAGTGAAGGTTAATATGATGATAGAGGATCAACTGATTATTGTAAGAGGTGGTGGTGATATTGCTACTGGAGCCATCCAAAAACTACACAATTGTGGGTTTAAAGTACTTATTCTAGAAAGTAAAACACCTACATCAATTCGGAAAAAAGTTTGTTTTGGTGAGGCGATTTATCAAGGTGAAGTCACAGTTGAAGGGAGTACGGCGCGAAGGATTGAGTCTATTTCTGAAGTGAATCAAGCTTTTGAAGATGGCGTTCTCCCGGTATTAGCTGATCCTTTGGGTATGGCAATTGATCAAATGCACCCAAGTGTTGTAATCGATGGTATTCTTGCGAAGGAAAATCTAGGTACAAATCGAGATATGGCGCCGGTCACAATTGCCCTTGGGCCTGGGTTTAGCGCCGGCAAAGATGTCGATGTTGTGGTTGAGACGAATAGAGGACACAGATTAGGTAGTATTATTTGGGAAGGCGAAGCGGAGCCAGATACAGGTACACCTGGAATTATTAGCGGCTTTGGTAAAGAAAGAGTTATCTATAGTCCATTTTCAGGTAAGATTAAAAACTTGAAACGAATTGGTGATTTAGTGAAAAAGGATGAAGTTATTGCCGAAGTAGCGGGGCAAAAGGTGACTGCGACAATTTCAGGGGTCTTGCGCGGTATCATTGGTGAAGGACATCAAGTTCATATTAATTTAAAGATAGCTGATATTGATCCAAGACTAACAGAACAAAAAAATTGTTTTACGATTTCTGATAAAGCCCGATGTATTGGTGGCGCTGTGTTAGAAGCTGTCATCATGCTACTAAATCAAAGAAATGACAAACTAGGGAGGGGAAAAGATGGACGAGATCATTTTGAAGAAATTGCTCGATAGCATCGAAAATCAACAGAAAGTGGCGTTAGTGACTGTAACTGAAGTGAAGGGGTCAACTCCGAGAGACGAAGGTTCCCTTATGCTCGTGTGGGAGAACGGTCATATTGCAGGATCAATAGGTGGTGGAAAAGTTGAATACTATGTGATCCAGGAAGCCATTGATGCCTTGAAAAATGATAAAGATTGCTTATTTGATCATAGTCTTACTCCAACAGGTGATCTGAAAATGCAATGCGGTGGTGTAGCAAAAGGGTTTATTAAGATTTTTGGTACCAAAAATAAGTTAGTCATCGCAGGTGGTGGACATATTGGTCAAAAACTAGTGGAACTGGCTAAGTTTTTAGGATTTTACACGATTGTTTTTGATGACCGGGAAGACTATGTGAATAAAGAGGCGCTGAAGAAGGCTGATCAACTAATTATTGGCTCGTATGATAAGATTCTCGATCATGTCGCAATTGATGAACGTACTTATGTGATTATCACTTCGAAAGGTCATTTGACTGATATTCAGGCAGCAAAGCAGATTTTGAAAACTGATGCGAATTACATTGGATTAATTGGCAGCAAGAATAAGCAATTGTTTGCAAGAAGAGAGTTCTTAAAAGCAGGATTTACAGTGGATGACCTAAAGCGAATTTATGGGCCAATTGGACTGGATATTGCTAATCAAATGCCTGAAGAAATTGCAGTTAGTATTTTAAGTGAGGTGCTCTTGGTGAAAAATAAATGTGAGTTAGCACATAGAAAACTTGATGAGGATACTGTAAATCTCTTATTGAGACAGCCAGAAACCGTGTGAGGATAGAAGATTGAGGCTAAAATGATGAAGGCCTACAAGACAGTTGTGTAGGCTTTTTGTTATGTTTCTAGATCAGAAACAAAGGTTTTCCCGCGTGATATAGCTTGTTATGGTAAAATGGATGAAAGCAAAGAAAGAAATGAGGAATGATCGTGGATACTAAAATGATTTCGACTACATTCAATATGGATGGCTATAAAGTTGTTGAAGGGCTAGGTTTAGTGCGTGGTTTAACTGTGCGTTCTAGAAATATGTTTAGCGATATTGGTGCGGGTGTTCGTTCAATTGTCGGTGGTAAGGTTGGGGCTTATGTGGCTCTATGTGAGCAAACAAGACAAGAGGCACTAGATGCAATGATCGAAAATGCTGTTGCTATGGGTGCTGATGGTGTTATTGGTGTCCGCTATGAGTCAAATGATATTGCGCCAGGAACAACAGAAGTACTTGTATATGGTACAGCTGTTCGTTTAGAGAAGTTAGTTGAATAAAATAGGCAACTAGTGGTAAAAAAAAGAGCCTTTACGGGCTCTTTTTTGCGTTGTATTAATGCACCCATATCAATTCAATAGGTGATCTTTTTAGATAAAATAGCCAATGAACAACCCAATTGCAAATAGCAGTCCGAAAATGGTGTTTGTTTTCGCAGTTGCTACCATGGCAGGCATCATTTCTTTAGGTTCTTTCTTTCCAATAAAGCCTTTGACTGCACTCACTGATTTTGGAATGCTGAGAAATGAAAGCCAAGTCCAAAATGGCGTGATGCCTCGAAACGGCATGATCAATAGGACGAGGTAGGAAACAGAGAATACCATTGCTAACGCCAAAATGGCATATTTTTTTCCTAGTAGGATCGCTAATGTTTTGCGGCCAGATGTTTTGTCATTTTCCAAATCGCGAATATTATTGGCTGAAAGAATATTGGCAATCAGTAGTGATGCTGGTAGAGTAATAATCCAATTTTCTGTAATAATTTGTTTTGTTTGTATAAAGTATGAAATGGAGATAATCACATAGCCCATAAAGAAACCAGAGAAGATTTCTCCAAACGGTGAGTAGGCGATTGGGAATGGTCCGCCAGTATACAGGAAGCCAACTGCCATAGAGCCGAGCCCAATGAGAACAAGCCACCAGCTACTTTGTGCACAGATATAAGCGCCAATTAAAATAGCAATTAAATAGAAACTAAGTGCAATTTGCATGATCACCGCAGGTTTCACACCATGACGAACAATCGTCCCGCCAATTCCAACTGAATGCTCATCATCTAGTCCTTTTTTATAATCGTAATACTCATTAAACATATTGGTTGCTGCTTGAATCAGTAATGAAGCGAGCATCATTGCTGCAAAAATGAGAAAATCGAAGTGCCCTTCATCTAAAGCTAATGCTGAACCAATCAAAACAGGAATGAATCCAGCGGTTAGTGTGTGTGGTCTAAGGAGTGTCCACCATACACGCCATGTCTGCTCTTGTCTCATATCTATAATCATATTAAAACCTCTTTTTAAGTTAAAATCGGGCTTTGTTTTTCTGCCCTAAACTATCATAGCAGAAGAAAAGTAAGGTTGCTAGAGAGAACCTTTGTAAATACACACTTTTTGTCGACATCTGCTCAATATTTTGCTGGGTGAAATGGGTAATCATTCTTCAAAATCCATTGGGGTAAGTGTGATGTGTCATTATTGGTATTGTAATTTGTAGTTTTCGCATTGACATAAGTGGTTTGCGGGTGTAACCTGAAAAGGATTGCTTGTGTTAAGCAGAGATTACTTATAAGTAGTGGCGGAGGGTGTCATGAATTTGGATAACGAGGGGATAATTCAGTTGCTACTTACAGCACTGAAGGAAGCAGAACAGGAAAAACAGCAAGTGTTATGGAGTCATGTTGCTAAGCTTGATGAGGGATCTCCACTTGATTTTTATCATGCTACGGAAGCTGATTATAAAGGGAAACGTTTCTTTTGGCGGAATCTTGAACGGACGCTGTCATTTACTGGTGTTGATACAGTTGCTGTTTTTCAGAAGAAGGAAAGCACTAGCTGTCGCTATCAAGAGGTTGCGAATTTTTGGCGCGCGCTGACAAACCGATTTAAAATAACCGGGGAAACGCAGCAACAAGGAACTGGCCCGATTTGTTTTGGTGGCTTTTCTTTTCATGAAGAAGCGTCAACAGGTGAGCAGTGGCAAGACTTTGGCAGTGTGCTATTTTATGTGCCGAAATTTTTGGTTACGGCAAATGAAACGGGTGTTTTTCTGACGTCTACATACCTGCTTCTTCCTGAAACGTCTGAAGCTGATTTAGCGGCTTTTCTAGAGGAGAGAACATCTTTGGCTACGGGTGGTTCAATTCAAACGCCAGCTTTGCCTACTCTGCTACAATCAGAAGATGTAGAAGCAACTTGGTGGACTGAGGAAGTGGCCAATGCGATTGGCGTAATTCGTCACAGTTGTGGCGATGATGTTCCGCGAAATGAAAAGTTGAAAAAAGTCGTGCTTGCTCGCTGTAAACAATTGACGTTTGAACAGGCAATACCTTCTAGCGCGATTGTGAATGCTTTAGGGAATGAAGAAAATAGTTATGTATTTAGCTTGGAAAGTGGCGTTAGTAGTTTCCTAGGTGCTACACCAGAGAGTATCATTAGAAAAAGAGCTGAAAAGGTTGATACCGATTGTCTGGCTGGTACAGCAATCAGAGGCAAAAATGCTGTTGAGGATAAAAAGCTCGGTGAAGAGCTTTCATTAGATAAGAAAAACAATCAGGAGCATCAATTTGTTGTTGATTTTATTTGTGGTAAGTTGATGGATTTGTGTGCAGAAATTCATTTTCCTTCAGACCCACAAATTCTTAAAAATCGTTTTGTCCAGCATTTACATACACCAATTGAAGGTGAAGTGCTGCCTGAAATGTCTATTTTTGATTTTGTGAGAGAATTACATCCAACGCCTGCACTAGGCGGGACACCGACACAAAATGCATTGAAAATGATTAAAAAGATCGAGAAAGCGGATCGTGGCTTTTATGCTGCACCAATCGGTTGGTTTAATCAAGATGGTGATGGTGAATTTGCTGCAGGGATTCGATCAGGTTTGGTACAAGAGAACCGAGTGACTTTATATGCAGGCTGTGGTGTAGTTGCTGATTCAGATTCCAAGAAAGAATTTCAGGAAACAACAGTGAAGTTTCGTCCGATGATGACTGCTTTGGGATTAGAGTCTTAACCCATAGCAGTTCTTTTCTTTAGGAAACACTGATTCATTCTAAAAGGAGAAAATACGCGCAAATTTTTCGTGATGTAATTAATCTGTGTTTCCTTCACTACAGAATGATATATGAATGATATATGAATCAAAAGAAATGGATAAGGAGAATGACTGATGGGTGAAAATGATGGATTGACTGCGTTTATTGCCTCGTTTGTTGATGAATTAACGAAAGTGGGCGTTGTCGAAGCTGTGATTAGTCCTGGCTCAAGATCAACGCCACTTGCTTACACATTAGCCTCTCATCCAAATATGAATGTTTGGATGAATGTTGATGAAAGATCGGCTGCTTTTTTTGCTTTGGGAATGGCGAAGGAAAAGAATAAACCTGTTGTATTATTGTGTACATCTGGGACTGCAGCAGCCAATTATTTACCAGCTGTTGTTGAGGCGCATATTTCGCGTGTACCACTGATTGTGCTGACTGCCGACAGGCCGCATGAACTAAGAGACATCGGTGCACCACAGGTGATCGACCAGCTGGATCTCTACGGGAGCCATACAAAGCTGTTTATTGAAATGGCTGTACCAGAAAATACAGATAGAATGCTTCGTTTTGTTCGGACAACGGCTTGTCGTGCCGCTGCTGCATCAACGCAGCTACCAGCAGGTGCTGTCCATCTGAACTTCCCACTAAGAGAACCATTAATTCCTGATTTTGAATTGATGAAGCAATATTTTACGATTGATCCTGCTGTGATTGCGATTTCAAATGGGCAATTAAAAGCGCCAGATGGTCAGTTGGATGCGATTAAAGAACGAATCAAGCAAACGGTAAAAGGAATCATCGTTTGTGGACAAATCGATCATCCAGCGTTTGCAAAAGCAGTACTTTTGCTTGCTGAGAAGACTGGATTCCCTGTATTAGCTGATCCTTTATCGCAGCTCCGATCTGGAGTAGTGGATAGGCCAGTTGAAGTGATTGATGGGTATGACAGTTTCTTGCGCTCGGAACAGATTGCTGAGCAGTTAGCGCCAGAGCTGATTATTCGATTTGGTGCAATGCCGGTATCCAAAGCACTAACGCTATTTATTCAACAATCGACGGCTGGCTATATCGTTGTAGATAGCGCAAACGGTTGGCGTGAACCTACTGGTACTGCCACGGAAATGATTTACTGTGATGAACACTATTTTTGTGAAAAAATGGCATCCTTATTAGCGCCAGTTAGTGAGCCAGGTGCTCATGAAGCAGGTATGCAACGAGACATGGCTTATCTGAAAAAATGGCAACGTATCAATCAGATTGCCCATACAGAGTTAACAAAAATTAAAACAACAGCAACATTCCAAGAAGGGCAATTGTTTGCTCACTTAGAATCACTGCTTCCTGCGCAGTCTAATTTATTCATTGGCAATAGCTTGCCAATTCGAGATTTGGATACGTATTTTCATGCAACATCAAAGCAAATTCGCATTCATTGTAATCGTGGTGCAAATGGAATTGATGGTGTCGTGTCTACAGCTTTAGGTGTTAGTGCTGTTTCAAAGTGGCCAACATTTTTAATTATTGGGGATATTAGTTTTATCCATGATTTAAATAGTTTGGTATTAGCGAAAATGAATCAGCTCAATTTGTTTGTAATTGTGCTGAATAACGATGGAGGCGGTATTTTTTCTATTTTACCGCAGGCAAAGGTTGAATCGAACTTCGAACAGTTATTTGGAACGCCACATGGTTTGGAATTTTCGAAACCCGTTGAAATGGTTGGTGGCATTTATCAAAAAGCATCGACTTGGCATGAAGTAGAAGCAGCATTTCAAGTTTGTCAGCAGACAACTGGTCTTAGGGTTTTGGAGATTTCATCGGAGCGCCGTGAGAATGCATTTGAGCATCGTGAGATATTGCAATCAATCGCTGATCAGGTGGCTAGTTCTGCAAAGAGCGGAAAGCTTCGTTATAAGTTTGCTTCAAAAAAAGCATAGGATTTTAATTGTAAAGGTTTTCTGCATGCCATGAAATCGTCGGTGTGTAGAAAATGAGAAGGTGATCATGATGAACTTGTCTGGCGAAATGCTTGAGCTTGCAGACGGTGTTCGCTATAGCATTCAGATAAATGGTACGGGTGTACCGACATTGCTGTTGCACGGATTTACCGGGGGACCCTCAACTTGGCAACATTTGCAGAAGCAATACCAAGATGGGTTTCGGTTTCTTGTTCCTAGTTTGTTGGGACACGGTTTGACAGATGTGCCAGATCAGATAGAACGATTTCATATTTTTGAAGCGGCGACTGATTTAGCGGAAATACTGACTTTAAAAGAGATCACGCAAGTGAATGTGATTGGGTATTCGATGGGAGGCAGGCTTGCACTAGCATTTGCAATGCAGTATCCAGAGCGGGTGAAACTTCTGGTATTGGAAAGCGCTTCAGCAGGGCTTGATAGTGAGGAGAAGCGGTTAGCTCGAAATGTTCATGATAAACGGCTGGCAACACAGATTTTGAATCAAGGTGTCGAGGCGTTTGTTGATGAATGGGAGCAGTTGCCTTTGTTTTTCTCTCAGAAAGAGAACCTAACGGAGTCCGAGTGGCAATTGCAACGGCTAGAACGGTTGTCGCATTCAGCAAGAGGATTGGCAAACTCACTACTTGGAATGGGAACAGGTATGCAGCCAAATTTATTTGATCAGCTTTCGGACCTTGAGATGCCTGTGTTGCTCATTACTGGTACCTTGGATGTGAAGTTCCAGAGGCTTGCAGCGCAAATGGTTTGGCAATTACCAAAGGGGCGACATGTTGAGGTTGAAAATTGTGGACATGCCGTTCATCTTGAACAACCTGAAAAGTTTGGTAAGATAGTAGTAGCGTTTATGAAAGAAAATGAATGCATTTAAAAAGGAGATTTTTCAATGAGTATTGCCTGGGTAACAGAAAAAGAATATGAAGATATTAAATATGAAACGTTTGAAGGGATCGCGAAGATTACAATCAATCGCCCTGAGGTCCATAATGCTTTTCGTCCGAAGACGGTCGTCGAAATGATTGATGCATTCACGATCGCACGTGATGATTCAAATGTAGGCGTCATTGTTTTAACTGGTGCTGGAGACAAAGCATTTTGTTCGGGTGGCGATCAGAAAGTACGGGGACATGGCGGCTATGTTGGCGATGACCAAATTCCACGTTTGAATGTATTAGATTTGCAACGCTTGATCCGTGTGATTCCGAAGCCGGTTGTGGCGATGGTTGCTGGTTGGTCAATTGGCGGTGGGAATGTACTACAAATCGTTTGTGATTTAACGATTGCAGCTGATAACGCGAAGTTTGGTCAAACGGGACCAATTGTGGGTAGCTTTGATGCTGGTTATGGTGCTGGTTACCTTGCTCGGATTGTTGGACATAAGAAGGCAAAAGAAATCTGGTTCTTGTGTAAGCAATATTCGGCAGAGGAAGCACTTGATATGGGAATGGCCAACATTGTCGTACCACTTGCTGATCTTGAGAAAACGACTGTTGAGTGGTGTCAGATGATGCTTGAGAAAAGTCCAACGGCACTTCGTTTCCTAAAGGCAGCTTTCAATGCAGATACAGATGGACTTGCTGGAATTCAGCAGTTTGCTGGTGATGCGACGCTACTTTATTATACAACCGAAGAGGGTAAGGAAGGCCGTGATGCCTTTAAAGAAAAGCGTAAACCAGATTTCGGACAGTTTCCTCGCTTCCCTTGATGCATGGATTTTAGCTAGGATCTAGTCCAATTTTAATAAAATGCGGAGAGATAAGAATCTACTTTGCCCAAGGCTCGACATTGATTTGTCGAGTTTTTTGTTGAAATTTTTTATTAATTGGTGCAGTATGAATAGGGATAAAGAAAATGTTTTTGGGGAGTGCACAGATGAAAGTGCAGAATTTTTTACGAGAAAGATCGAAGCAGAGTGGCGATCAGGTTGCGTTGCTTTTTGAAACGGATAGTTTGTCTGATGAGCACAGTTCATTACAGACTTGGACATTTCGTGCGCTTGACGAGAGTGCGGTTATATATGGGGAGCGGTTGACCGCAGCTGGTGTTAAACCCAATATGACAGTCGCTATCTTAGCTAGTAATCGGCCAGAAACAGTTTTTGTGTTACATGCACTGTTCTATATTGGTGTAAAAGTTTTGATGATTAACCGGCGCTTAACGGATAAAGAGATAGATTGGCAACTAACGCATGCCCAAGCAGATTTTCTGATTACGGACGGTGAGACAGAACTGGATTCAGTGCCGAAAGTCGAGCTAGAAAAGTTGCAGGTTGCTAATGGCGAATCATTTGAGGTGCAGGAGCAGTTTTGTTTGGATGATGTAGCAACGATTATGTACACTTCGGGAACAACTGGGCATCCTAAAGCTGTGTTGCAGACATTTGCTAATCATCATGCAAGTGCGATGAGTTCTTTGGAGAATCTTGGCTTAGATGATCATGATCGCTGGCTCTGTATTTTGCCGCTGTATCACATTGGAGGATTGTCGATACTCTTTCGTTCGCTTATGTCTGGATTAAGCGTTTATTTGCAAGAGAATTTCTCCGCTCAGAAGGCAAATGAGGCAATTTGTGTGCACGATGTCACAATTGCCTCCGTTGTGGCGAATATGTTGCAGCGGATGATAGCGGAAAAGCCAGATTATTCGGATGCTTTTAAAGGAATGTTACTCGGTGGAGGTCCAGCGCCTCATACTTTATTAGAAACTTGTGCAGAGCAACAGATCACTGTTTATCAAACGTATGGTATGACCGAGACGTGTTCGCAATTTGCGACGCTTGCGCCAGTAGATGTATTCAGTAAGTTTGGCTCAGCGGGGAAGCCGATGGCAGGCTGTCAGTTGCGGATTGTTAATGCGGATAGAAATGATTGTGCTGTATTTGAAAAAGGTGAAATCTGTGTAAAGGGTCCAATTGTTACTACGCAGTATTTGTATGGAGAGAAATCAGAAGCCTTTGATAACGGCTGGTTCTATACTGGTGATATCGGCTACATAGATGAGGATGGTTATTTATTTGTGATTGATCGTCGGTCAGATCTCATTGTTTCCGGTGGTGAAAATGTCTATCCTGCCGAGATTGAGGCGATATTATTGTCGCATTCTGAGGTGATTGAAGCAGGAGTAGTAGGCATGGCTGATGAGACATGGGGAGAAGTGCCTGTTGCATTTCTAGTCACTAGAGAGTCAGATGAGAACATGGCGTCAATTTTAGAAACTTACTGTCTTGAGCATATGGCTAAGTATAAAGTACCAAAGCGGTTTTATTTTGTTTCAACACTACCTCGAAATGCTACTGGAAAATTACTGCGACGGTCTTTGAAGCAATGGCTAAAAGATTAATTTCTGTATTGCGTATACATAAAAAGAACCAGAGCTTCATGAAATCGTAGTAGCTGCACTAGCAGGACGATCATGAGGCTCTGGTTTTTACATATTTTTAATTGCAAGTGATCCGAGCCACTCCAAATCTTGATTTGGCTAGTGGAACGCATGCCAAAATGTCCAGCGATTCAGTCCACATGTGGTCTGAGAGATGCTGACATTCCCGGTCCCCCCAGCTATTAAACAGTATAAAGGGTCACATATGGGACGACTTTTAAAGAGTGCTATTTGGTTTGAATGTTTTACAATTGGTTTCATCGTTTTTGTAAGCTCGTTGATTGATGGAATTGTTTACTTCAATACGTTCGGCACTACACTTGTTTCCTTGTTTCCAATAGGTACAGCTGTCAACTGAACAGACTACATCTTTTGCCATGTTAAAAATCGCCCCTCTCGGTTATCAGGTAGGTGAGCACTTGAAATAGCTCACACTTTATTGTTTGTTAGGAGGGTGGGTTTCATACAAATTGATACTGATTTCAGCTGGAAAATATGGGGTTATTACTTGTTGGCAAGCGCCTTTGAAAGTGTTTGGATGTTTTTCTCTGCGATTGTGAAATAATCTTCACCATGATCTATATCTTCTTGTGTTAACACAGCAAGATTATGAATCGGCAACAGTTCTACGCCAGTTTCTGCTTGAATCGTTTCGGCGTACTTTGGACTGATGTTTTGTTCTACTAAAACGTATTTCAAGTCGTGCGCGTTAATTGTATCGATGATTTCTTTGATTTGTTTTTGTGATGGTTCATCAGAGGAGGATAAGCCGGCAATTGGGATCTGTTTAATGCCGTAGCGATCTTCCCAGTAGCTGAATGCTGCATGAGAAACAAGAAACTCTTTCTGTGGTGCTGCCGATGCTACCGCGATAAATTTATCGTTTAATGCATTCAGCCTTGCTGAAAGGGATTCAAAATTTTTCTGAAATTCTTCTTGATGTTCTGGCATTTTT